>NZ_JBHWUW010000037.1:10176-59892 GCF_042737245.1 Streptomyces sp. NPDC060002 | reverse complement strand
TGTCTCTATGTTTTTTTTCTTTTGGTGTTTTTTTTTTGTTTGTTGGGGGTCGGCGGGGGGGGGTGGCCCAACCCACCCGCGCGGGGGGGGTAGCGCCCCCCGACTGCCGCTGGAGCGCCCCGCGCACCAGCTCCGTGACGCCGCCCTCCCCCGCCGGCGGCGCGGCCACGCAGGACAGGGCGAGCCGGACGGCGAGTTCGCAGGAGCGGGCCAGGTCGGCGGCGTCGGCCCGGACGGCGCCGGGACCGGAGAGCACGGCCACGGCCCGGTCGCGGACGGCTCCCACCAGGTCACCGGGCGAGGGCAGCGGCCCGTCCGCCCGCCGCTGGGCCGGCACGGCGGAGGAGGACGGCACCGCCGAGAGCGTCGGCGAGGGCAGGCGCTCGCTCCAGAAGCCGGTGAGGACGGCCCGTACGAGGACGTTGTCGCGGGCGGCGGCGGTGGTCCACTCGGCGGTGGCGGTGAGTCTCTCCCGAACGTCGCCGTGCACGGCCAGTGCCCGCTCGACCCCGGCGAGGTAACCGTCGGCCTCGCGCCTCACCAGCGCCCGGGCCAGGCCTTCCTTGCTGCCGAACTCGTTGTACAGCGTCTGCCGGGACAGCCCGGCCGCCGCGGCGACGTCCACCATCCGCACCGCGGCCCACGGCCGTAGTGCGAGCGCCTTGAAGGCGGCGTCCAGTAGGGATTCCCGCGCTGCAGGCATCATCGCCTCCCTGGGCGAGCGGCTCTGCGCCCAGGTTTGACGCGGACGGGAGCACTGTCAAGGGTTCGCGGGGCACCGACGGTTCACCGGCCGCGTCCACGGCTCCTCCACGTCCACCTCGCGGTCCCCTGTGGCCCCCGCTCACCTTCGGCGGATACGGTTCGTCCCATGCCGGACTACCACGACGACCTCCGACTCGCGCACGTCCTCGCGGACGCCGCCGACGCCGTGACCATGGACCGTTTCAAGGCCCTCGACCTCAAGGTCGAGACCAAACCGGACATGACCCCGGTGAGCGAGGCCGACAAGGCCGCCGAGGAGCTCATCCGCGGTCAGCTCCAGCGGGCCCGTCCGCGCGACGCGATCCTCGGTGAGGAGTACGGCGTCCAGGGCACCGGCCCCCGCCGCTGGGTGATCGACCCGATCGACGGCACGAAGAACTACGTACGGGGCGTTCCCGTCTGGGCCACCCTCATCTCGCTGACGGAGGCGGCCGAGGGGGGCTACCAGCCCGTGGTCGGCGTCGTCTCCGCCCCGGCGCTGGGCCGGCGCTGGTGGGCCGCGAAGGGGCACGGCGCCTTCACCGGGCGCAGCCTGACCTCCGCCTCCCGCCTGCGCGTCTCCCGGGTCTCGGAGCTCTCGGACGCCTCCTTCGCGTACTCCTCGCTGACCGGCTGGGAGGAGCGCGGACACCTGAACGGCTTCCTCGACCTGACCCGCGAGGTGTGGCGCACGCGCGCGTACGGCGACTTCTGGCCGTACATGATGGTCGCCGAGGGCTCGGTCGACCTGTGCGCCGAACCCGAGCTCTCCCTCTGGGACATGGCGGCCACGGCGATCGTCGTGACGGAGGCCGGCGGCACCTTCACGGGTCTCGACGGCCGCCCGGGTCCGCACAGCGGGAACGCGGCCGCGTCGAACGGGCTGCTCCACGAGGAGCTGCTGGGCTATCTCAACGAGCGCCACTGAAAGGCCCGCCCGGGACTCACAGATGAGCGCGCGCGCCCTCAATTGGCTGCGCGCGCCCTCTTGTTGACCCCCGCTTTACCTGCCACGCTGACAGCACCCCCCACTTGTGAACTTGTGAATCCATGAACGACCGTGGATTCTTAGGAGGTGGCTCCAGCCATGCTCGTCCGCGACGCCATGAGCACGGTGGTCCTCACCATCGGCCCCGCACACACCCTCCGTCAGGCCGCCGCCCTGATGTCCGCCCGCCGCGTCGGCGCGGCCATCGTCCACGACCCGGACGCCGGCGGCATCGGCATCCTCACCGAGCGGGACATCCTCAACTCCGTGGGCCTGGGACAGGATCCGGACACGGAACGCACCCACGCCCACACCACCAACGACGTCGTCTTCGCCACCCCGGGCTGGACCCTGGAGGAGGCGGCCCGGGCGATGGCCCACGGCGGCTTCCGGCACCTGATCGTCCTCGACCGCGACGAACCGGCCGGCATCGTCTCGGTCCGCGACATCATCCGCTGCTGGGCGCCGGCCCGGCAGCAGGTACCCGCCTGAGTGCGCGAACGGGCCGGCCCCGAAGGGAAACCCGGCCCGTTCGCCCCACGACGAGCGGTCCAGTGCTGTCAGCCGCGCAGGGCCTGGACCGCGACCTCCAGCCGCTCGCCGCGGATTCTGTCCACTTGATCCTACAGTGGACAGAATCCAATTCAATCCAGAATCTAAAGTCACACCTGTTCGGGACCTGGTCCCACTAGCTGCTAGGCTGATTCCATGAGTGACCTTCTGGAACGGCTGCGCGGACGCGGATGGCGAATGACCGCGCAGCGGCGCGTCGTCGCCGAGGTGCTCGACGGCGACCACGTCCACCTGACCGCCGACGAAGTGCACTCCAGGGCCGTCGTCCGACTGCCCGAGATCTCCCGGGCGACCGTCTACAACACGCTCGGCGAACTGGTCTCCCTCGGCGAGGTGCTCGAGGTCGCCACCGACAAGCGCGCCAAGCGGTACGACCCGAACGCGCACCGCCCGCACCACCACCTGGTGTGCGCCCGGTGCGGGGCGATCAAGGACGTCCACCCGGGCGGCAACCCGCTGGCCGACCTCCCCGACTCGGAGCGCTTCGGCTTCGCGGTCTCGGACGTCGAGGTGACGTACCGCGGGGTCTGCCCGGACTGCGCGGCGGCATAACTCCCGCCGCCGACCTCCCCCCTCGCACTCCCCCGCGTTCCCTCCCCTCCCTCCGCACGTGGGGTCCCCGAACCTGACGGGTCGTCACATGGTCCAGGGGCTGTGGGAGTTCCGTATCCGAAACTCAGCGCACGTGATCTGCCCCGACCCTTCGGCCGGGGCCCGGGCGCGGTGGCTGCCCTCGGCCCCTCGAACCGACCGTCGCCCCAGGCGAGTTCACCTGCGTCGTCGGCCCCTCGGGCTGCGGCAAGTCCACCCTGCCGCGGATCGCCGCCGGCCTGCTGCGCCCGAGCACCGGCACGCAGGAGATCCGCACCGTGAACACGTACTTCGTCTCGGACACAAGAAGGACGCCAAGTTCGTCACGTACCTCGCGAAGCTCCTGAAGATCGACGAGGCGATCCTGGAGTCCACGCCCTCGCTCCGGATGGACTGGGAGATCCGCGCGGGCACGACCGATCGCCTCCAGGCCGCCTACGAGGCCCAGGGGGTCACCTCGGAATCGACCTCCCCGCTCCCCGAGTCGAGAACGGTGAACCGGCGCCCGTACGAGGAGGCCGTGGGCCATGAGCCCTGATGGCCCCGGTACCCCTTATACCCCTGACGACAAACGACCGAGGGCCGGAACCCTTTCGGATTCCGGCCCTCGGCCTTTAGTAGCGGGGACAGGATTTGAACCTGCGACCTCTGGGTTATGAGCCCAGCGAGCTACCGAGCTGCTCCACCCCGCGCCGTTGAATGCAACGTTACGTGAAGGCGAAGGACAAAGGCAAATCCATTGGACGACCCCCGTTGACGCAGGTCAGAGCAGTTCAGCCGTCCGGTGTCAGAGGACGAGGTCCGGTCGGGGCCGACAGCGGGGGTCTGGAGGGGGCGGCCGCCAGGGATGGGACGGGTAGGGCGGCGGGGGCGAGATCCCGCCGTCCGGCACCGCAACCCGGCCACCCCGCGTACCCCGCTCGCCGCCAAGCACAGGCGCCGTCAGGCAGAAGCCCTTCCAGGCAGGCGGCGTCAGGCAGAAAGCTCTTCCCGCAGCGCGTCCCGCAGCCGAGCCGCCCGCTCAGCCACCTCCCCCGGCCCCAGCGACACGGCCCGGTCGGCCCACCGCTGCCCCTCGGCCAGCTCACCGCGACGCGCGTAGACCAGGGCGAGCCGCAACGCCGCCCGCCCGTGCCCGGCGTCGGCCGCCCGGGTCCACCACACAGCCGCCTCGGGCTCGCTGCCCTCCCGCGCGAGCAGCAGTCCGAGGTTGAAGGCGCCGTTGCGCGACCCGGCCTCCGCGGCCGTCCGGTACCACCGGGCCGCCTCCACCACGTCCCCGCGCGCGGCGGCCAGCATCCCGACCCGGACCTGCGCCCGCCGGTGCCCCTGGGTCGCCGCCCGCTCGTACCACTCCTCGCACTCGGTCTTCTCGTGCACGGTCTCCCCGAGCTCGTGCGCGGGCTGCGGCGGCCGCCGCGCGTCCAGCACGGCCGCCAGCCGGTAGGCCGCTTCCGCGCTCCCGCCGCCGGCCGCACACCGCAGATGCCGTTCGGCCTCCCGCTCGTCCCCGTCGCGCAGGCGCGCGATACCGACCTGGAGCGCCGCCTCGGTGTGCCCGGCAGCCGCCGCCCGCTCGTACCAGCGCAGCGCGACGGCCTGCTCGCCCCGCCCCGCGAACAGGATCCCCAGGTTGAACGCGGCGTCGACGCTGCCGGCCTCCGCCGCCTTGGAGAACCAGGGCTCGGCCCCGGCCGTGTCGCCGCCCTGGAGCAACAGGATGGCGAGCGCGTTGGCCGCCTCCCGGTGCCCCGCGTAGGCGGCGCGCCGGTACCACTGCTCGGCCTGCACGGTGCGGCCCTGCTCGGCGCAGAGCAGGGCGAGGTTGTAGGCGCCGTTGTCGTCGCCGGCGTCCATCGCGGCCCGGTACCACCGCTCGGCGGTCTGGGTCTGGCCCCGCTCCGCGTGCAGCGCGCCCAGCGCGTTCGCCGCGTTGCCGTCGCCCTCCTGTGCGGCCCGCAGCCACCAGATGGCCGCGTTCTCGGTGTCGCCGGCGTCACGCAGCAGGAACCCCAGCGCGCAGGCGGCCCGCGCCTCGCCGTCCTTGGCGGACGTCAGGTACCAGCGCCCGGCCTCCTTCAGGGCGCCGCGCCGCTCCAGGATCGTCCCGAGGTGCAGGGCGGCCCGCCGGTGTCCGCGCGCGGCGGCCTGGCGGTACCACTGTTCGGCCTCCGCCCGCACGATGACACCGTTGTCATGCCCGCATCCGTCCGCGTCGCAGTCCGTGCGGGAGCCCCTGCACTCCTGGTGATCGAGGGCACGGGCCAGCCGGTAGGCGGCCTCCCGGTGCCCCCGCTCGGCGGCGGCCCGCATCCACTGCTCGGCCCCGGGGTCCCCGCGGTGTTCCAGCAGGTCGGCGAGGGCGTACGCGCCCAGCGCGTGCCCCTGCTCGGCGGACTGGCGCAGCCAGTACTCGGCGGCGGGCTCGTCGCCGCACTCGCGGCGGTGGCGGCCCAGGGCGTGCGCGGCGGCGGCGGAGCCGGCGACGGCGGCGACCCGCCACCAGCTGGCGGCCTCGTCGGGGTAGCCGCGCTGGTGGAGGAGGACGCCCAGGTTGTTGGCGGCGGCCCGGTCGCCCTCCGCGGTGGCGGCACGCAGATGGGGCTCGGCTCCGTCGAGGTCACCGCGGCGCAACAACATGGCCCCGAGGACGCTGACGGCCTCGACGTCGCCGGCTTCCGCCGCGAGCCGCAGGCTCATCTCCTCGACGGCCTCCCCAGTCTCGACGGCGTCCGCCGTCTCGTCCCGGCTCTCGTCCGGGGTCGCTTCCTCACCGGAAGGCTGCACAAACCGCCCTGTCTCGAACAGAGTTGCCTTGTCCCCCATAACGTCCATCGTCGCACCACCCGCAACCCGGGTACACCTGGTATACCGCGGCCCGTAAGGTCACTTCAGCGTTTTGTCGACATGCCCACAGAGAGACAAGTCAAACACAAATCGCCCAACTCCCCACGGCGGCGCGGCCACCAGTCCCCCCGGCACATGCGTTCGCACACCACGAAGGCCCGGATCCTTTTCAGGATCCGGGCCTTCGTATTCAGTAGCGGGGACAGGATTTGAACCTGCGACCTCTGGGTTATGAGCCCAGCGAGCTACCGAGCTGCTCCACCCCGCGTCGTGTTCCACAACCGTATCACGACGCGGGGTGGGCAAGATCAGCCGCTGCTGGGGCTGGGACTCGGACTCGGACTGCTACTGGCACTGCCTCCGGAGCCACCGCTCGGGCTCGCCGAACTCGTCGGGCTCGGACTGCTGCTCGCCTTGGCGCCCTTGTCGGCCTCGGCCTGCGCCTCCTCGGCCCGCTTCAGCGCGGCTTCGAGGTCCTTCTGCGCCTTGGCGTACGCGTCCCAGTCGGGCTTCTTCAGAGCCTCCTGGCCGGCCGTGAAAGCCTCCTGGGCGTCGGCCAACGCCTCCCGGACCGTCGGGTTGGTGGACGTCGGCGGTGGTGTCGTGCCGTCGCCCTCGTCCGCCGGCGGTGGCGTCGTACCCTCCGCGCCGAAGACCTTGTTGAGAGCCTCGTCCAGGGTGTCCTCGAAGGCGGTGTTGCCGCCGTAGGTCACCAACACCTTCTTCAGGAGCGGGTACTTGAGTCCGCCACCGCGCACATAGACGGGCTCCACGTACAGCAGACCGCCGTCGAGTGGCACCGTCAGCAGGTTGCCGTACTCGATGTCGGAGTCGCCGCCCTTCAGGAGCCTGATGGACTCGGCGATGTCCTGTTCGGAGTTGAACTGGCTCTGCACCTGTTTGGGTCCGTCGACGGTCGTACTGGTCGGCAGTTTCAGCACTCTGATCTTGCCGTAGTCGGGAGTGCCCGCCTCGGAGTCGACCGCCATGAACGCGCTGAGGTTGTCCCGGCCGTTGGGCGTGAACGTCGTCGTCAGCGAGAACGCCTGCGCCTTCTGGTCGGGCATCTTCATGCTCAGGTAGTACGGCGGTACCGCGTCACCCGACTTGTTGGACGGGTCGTCCGGCACCTGCCACACCTCGCTGCCGCTGAGGAACGTCGTCGCGTCCTTCACGTGGTAGCGGGTGAGCAGCTCGCGCTGGACCTTGAACAGGTCCTGCGGGTACCGGAGATGGGCCATCAGGTCGGCCGAGATGGACGACTTGGACTTCACCGTGCCGGGGAACGCCTTCATCCAGGTCTTCAGGACCGGGTCCTCGGTGTCCCACTGGTAGAGCTTGACCTCGCCGGTGTACGCGTCGACGGTCGCCTTGACCGAGTTGCGGATGTAGTTGACCTGGTTCTGCTGGGCCACCACCGCTCGGTTGTCGTTGGTCGCGGTCAGCGAGTCGGCCGTGGTGTCGCCGAGGGTCGTACGGGAGGCGTACGGGTAGCCGTTCGTCGTCGTGTAGGCGTCGACGATCCACTGGATCTTGTGGTTGACCACGGCCGGGTAGGCGTCGCCGTCGATGGTCAGCCAGGGGGCGACCGCCTCGACGCGCTCCTTGGGCGTGCGGTTGTACAGGATCCGCGAACCCTCGCCGATGGCGCCGGAGTACAGGATCTGCGGTTCGCCGAACGCCACCGCGTACGCGGCCCGGTTGACCGGGTTGGAGAGGTTGACCCCGCTCTTGCCGGTATAGCTGGTGGTCTTCTCACCGGCGTCGTCGGAGTAGTCGATCTCCTTCTGGGGACCGCCGACGATCGAGTACGCGGTCGTCTTCTCGCCGTAGTAGATCCGCTGCTGGTACGTGCCCAGGTCGCCCTCGGAGGGCAGGTTGGACTCGGTGAAGAGCGGCCGGCCCTCGGCGTCGGAGGTGGTGCCCCTGGCGGCGACCACCCCGTATCCGTGGGTGTAGCGGAAGTGGTTGTTGATCCAGTTCTGCTTGTCGACGCCCGCGAGGTTCAGCTCACGCAGACCGATGACGGTGTCCTGGTCGGCCCCGTTCACGTTGTAGCGGTCCACGTCCAGGTTGGTCGGGAACGCGTAGTACTTCCGCATCTGCTGGAGCTGCTGGTACGTCGGGGAGACGATGTTCGGGTCCAGGACGCGGATGCTCGCCGTGGCGTCGACGTCGTCGCGCAGCGTCGTCTTGTCCTTGGTGGTGCTCGTACCCGAGTACTCGGTGACCTGCGCGCCGTCGATGCCGTACGCCTCACGTGTCGCCTTGAGGTTCTTCTCGACGTACGGTGCTTCCTTGGCCTGCTCGTTCGGCTGGACCTGGAACTTCTGGACGATCGCCGGGTACAGCCCGCCGATGAGGATCGCCGAGAGCACCATCAGGCCGAAGCCGATCACCGGCAGCTGCCAGGTGCGCCGCCACAGGGTGGCGAAGAACAACAGGGCGCAGATGACGGCGATGCAGAACAGGATCGTCTTGGCCGGCAGATAGGCGTTGGCGTCGACGTACCGCAGGCCCGTCCAGTTGTCCGTCGCCTTGAAGTCGCTGGACTTCACGGCCAGGCCGTAACGGTCGAGCCAGTAGGCGACCGCCTTCAGCGTGACGAAGATGCCCAGCAGCACCGACAGATGGCCGGTGGCCGCGGCGGTGGCGCGCGCGCCCGGGCTGGTGACGCGCAGCCCGCCGTACAGGTAGTGGGTGAGCGCGGCGGCGATCAGCGAGAGGATCGTGGCGGCGAAGCCGAAGCCGAGCAGGAACCGGTACCAGGGCAGGTCGAACGCGAAGAAGGACACGTCGAGGTGGAACTGCGGGTCCTTCTGGTGGAAGGGCACGCCGTTGACCCACATCAGCCAGGTCCGCCACTGACCCGCCGCCGAGGCGCCCGCGATCAGGCCGACGAGGGAGGTGATGCCGAGCAGCAGCCATGTCTTGTACGGCGCGATGCCCATGCGGTAGCGGTCGAGGCTCTGCTGCTCCACCGACATCGCGCTGAGCGGCGGCCGCAGCCGGTGCGCCAGCCAGATGTTGAAACCGACCGCGAGGGCCATCAGCAGGCCGAACACGAAGAACAGCCCGATCTTGGTCCACAGCGTGGTCGTGAAGACCGACGAGTAGTTCACCGACCGGTACCAGAGCCAGTCCGTCCAGAACCCCGCGAACATCGTGAACGCCATGCCGAGTACGGCTAGGACGCCCAGTGTCATGAGCAGGGTCCGGACGCGCCGGGACGGGCGGCCCACTCTGATCCGCGGCCCCGTGGGGCCTCCGCCGCGGTCCGGCATCTGGAAAGCCAAGGTGCGCACCTCGAAAGTCGCAGTTGATTTCGTCAGGCCCGCGTGTTCGTGGACCGTTCGTGGCCCCCCGTGATCGTGGGCCCACACCTATGCAACTTACTCACCGTTTACTCGGTTCCCGATTCCACCCCTGAACGAGGCAGGATTGTGACCATGTCCAACACTCCCATGGCGGCGAGCCCGCTCACCCGGGCCGTACTCGAGATCGACGAGTACGCCTCCGGCCTCGGCTGGGACCAGCCCGCCCGCCTTTTCGCCCTCGTAGACACCGCTCGGCTGCGAACCCGGGAACCGTCGCTCGCCGCCCAGCTCGGCCTTCAGGACGAGTCCGAGACCACCGGTCTCACCCCGATCGAGCAGGACGAAGTGCCAACGGACAAACCGCTCGACGAGTTCCTCGCCACGATCGCCTGGCCCGACTCGGTGGTCGGCTGCGCCCTCACCGTGGAGCGTCTGATGCTGCCCCCGTCCGCCGAAGCCCAGGTCCCGCAGGGCCTGAGCGACAAGAAGCTCGCGAAGTGGGTCGCCGAGCACCCCGACCGTCAGGAGGTCCGGATGACGGTCGGCGTCCTGCGTGACGGCACCCGCGACTCGGCCCTCCGGCTGCGTCAGAAGGACGCCCCGACGGAGGTCCTCACCGGCGCGGGCCTGGTGCCGGGCCTCGCCGAGGCGTTGTCGGTGACGTTCGCGGAGTAGCCCTCCCGGCTACTTCGTGCACTTCGCCAGGTCCGCGGTGTCGCCGCTGCGGATGTCCTTGAGGGCGTCGAGGGCGTCGTCGATGGTGTTCACCTTGACGAGCCTGAGACCCGAGGGGGTGTCCGTGGCGGCGGCCGCGCAGTTCTCCGCGGGGGTCAGGAAGTACTGGGCGCCCTGACTGCGCGCACCGACCGTCTTCATGTCGATGCCGCCGATCGGCCCGACCTTGCCGGCGTCGTCGATGGTCCCGGTGCCGGCGACGAACTTGCCGCCGGTCAGGCTGCCCGGGGTGAGCTTGTCGTAGATGCCGAGCGCGAACATCAGACCGGCGCTCGGTCCGCCGACGTCGGCGAGCTTGATGTCGATGGTGAACGGGAAGGTGTGGTCGGTCCCGGCCGAGATCCCGACGATGGCCCGCTTCTCGCCGCTGTCGTCGGAGGTGGCGGTCGTGATGGTGACGTCCTGGGTCTTGGTCGCCGTCTTGTTCGCCTTCTCGGCGGCCGCCTGCTCCTTCGCCGGGACGATGCGGAAGACGACCTTCTCCCCCGCCTTGTGCTTGGTCACCAGCTTCGCGACGTCGCCCGGCTCCTTGACCGCGGTGCCGTCCACGGCCTTGATCACGTCACCGGCGTGCAGCCGGCCCTCCGCCGGGGACCCCTTCACCACCGTCGAGACGATCACCCAGGACGTCACCGGGATGTCCAGCTCCTTCAGGGCGGCGACCTTGGCGCTCTCCTGGGACTGGCTGAACTCCTCGGCGTTCTCCTGGGTGGACTGTTCCTCGGTCTTGCCGTCCGGGTACAGCGTGTCGTGCGGCACGACCTTGTTGTCGTGCGCGAGCCATCCGTAGACGGCCTCGACCAGGTTCATCCGGTAGTCGGCGCTGGTGACCCGCACGGTGGTCATGTTCAGGTGACCGCTGGTCGTGTAGGTCTTGCGCCCGGAGATCTGAAGCACCGGCTCGCCGGCGTGATCGCCGAGGGTGTTCACCGTCGGCCCCGGGGACATCTCCGCGTACGGCACGGGGATGAGTACGCCCGCACACAGGAGCGCGATCAGCATCAGGGTGGAGGCGAGCATCGTCGCGGTGCGGCGTGGCATGACTCGACACTACGGGACGCTTCTGTCGGCGCACCGTCAGGGCTGCCACCCGGGTCACGTATGCGAGTGGGGCTTCTCCATGGCCGCCCGGAAGCGGGCGTATCCGTCCAGCTCAGGGCCGTCGCTGCGGGACTTCCGGGTCCGGTTGGCCCAAGTCCCCCACAGACCGGCGCCGATAGCGGCGACAAGCGGAATCAGCAACCAGGCGAGCGCCCCCATGCCGACCTCCCAACCCCGATGAGCCACCACAACTGACTGATCAGCAGATTAACCATCCGCACTGACAACGCTCACGGCAGGGGTCGGGTTACGCAACCGGAAGGGATTCAGCAGGCGCCGACCCATTCGTCGGTGCCGTCGGAGAACTTCTGGTGCTTCCAGATGGGCACTTCGTGCTTGAGATCGTCGATCAGCTTCCGACAGGCCTCGAAGGCCTCCCCGCGGTGCGGGCAGGAGACGGCGACCACGACGGCGAGATCGCCGACCGCGAGGTCCCCGATCCGGTGCACCGCGGCCAGCGCCCGCACCGGGTACTCGGCGACGACCTTCTCCGCGATCCGCCGCATCTCAGCCTCCGCGCCGGGATGGCAGGAGTACCCGAGGGCGTCGACGTCGGCTCCCCCGTCGTGGTTGCGGACCGTGCCGACGAACAGCGCGGTCCCGCCGGCCGCGTCGTCCCCGACGGCCTTGAAGACCTCGTCCAGGGAGAGCGCGGTGTCACGGACGGCGATCAGCTTGATGGGATCCTGCGCTGCCCGCTCGCCGGGATGGTCGTCGATGGCTGCCATACCCCCCATCGTGCCGCACCCCGGGAAGCAGGCGAAATAGCGTGATCACCCGTCACACACGCGTACCGCTTTGGAGCGACCTCCAGCGAACAGCCCGTCCGGGGGTACCCCCTCTGGGGGAGTTTGAGGACAAGGCCCCTTCAGGGCCGAAGCGGGGGTCTGAGGGCGGCAGCCCCCAGGGTCGGGAAGGGAAGGGGCGGCGGGGGCGGGGTGAACAGGCCGGCCGCCCCCACGCTCACCGCCGCCGGGCCTTCCGCGCCCGCCGCACCACGGCCGCCGCACCCAGCAGAGCGACCGTCGCCCCAGCCGCCCCCGCGGCCGTGGCGTCCTTGCGCCCGAGCCGCCGGCCGACGACGGTGTGCCGCCCGGCCACCTCCTCCAGCAGCTCCGCGAGGACCTCCTCGTTGGTCCACCGCGGCCGCCACCCCGCGTCGTGCAGCCGGCTCCCGCTCACCACCCAGGGGTACATCGTGTAGGCCAGGTCCCCGGCCGGCGACGGCGTCAGCCCGATCCGGTGCAGCCGGGCGGCGGCGCCCAGCGCGACCGCCGACGGCAGCTCCATGCGCCGGATCCCGCTGAGCTCCTCGACCTCCTCCTGCTCCAGCCATCCGTCGCAGCCGACGGCCAGCTCGCCGTCGACCTTCTCCAGGACGGCGTACTCCAGGGCGCTGACCAAGTCCTCGACATGGCAGAACTGCCAGGCCGGCCGTGACCCGGCGACGACCAGCAGCCGCGGCGACTCGAAGTACCGCGTCAGCGCGGTGTCCGTTCCGCCGACCAGCACCGCGGGCCGCACCACGGTGACGTTGAGCCCCGGATGCGCCCGGGGCGCGCGCCGGGCCAGCCGTTCGATCTCCAGGAGGTCCCCCACACCGGTCGCCTCCGCCGTGGCCCGCAGCTCGGCGTCCTCCGAGAGCGGCAGCTCGTTGTCCTCGAGCGCGCCGTAGACCATCGCGGAGGTGCACAGCACCACCCGGTGCACCCCGGCCGCCGCGGCGGCCGTCAGCACGGTCTGCGTACCGCGCACGTTGTAGGCCGTCCGGGCGGCGGCTTCACTCCCCAGGTCGAGGTCGAGCGCGAGGTGGACCACGACGTCCGCCCCACGCAGCTTGTCGGCGATCGCCGGATCTCGGACGTCGAGGATGTGCCACTGCGCCGCGTCGCACTCGCCCCGCCGCTCGTCGACGGCGACGACCTGCTTGACCTCCTCCGACGCGGCGAGCCGCTCGGTGAGCAGCGCGCCGATCCCGGTCGCGGCGCCGGTCACGGCGACGACGGGCCCGCGCGCGCCGCCCGGGGTTGAATGGTTTCGCGCTGCGCGAACCTGCGGATCTGGGGAACTCACCAGGTGTCTCCAGCGGTTGTCTTGGCATACGGGCGCGAGTGAAGCGTACGTACCAGGTGGCATCCATCCTGCCGCAGGCCAGGAGTCGGCGAAGCACCGAGGCCCGATCGAGCCGGGGTGTCTACGCTGGGTGGTGTTGCAGGGCAGTCGCCGCCGGCCGAGAACCGGTGGCCTTACCAGCCGAGGAACCCCGTGAGTGACACCCCATTCGGATTCGGCCTTCCGCCGGAGGAGCCGGAAGACGGCGACGAGGGCAAGAAGCAGGACCCGCAGAGCGGCGGTGGTCAGGGACCGGCCAACCCGTTCGGTTTCGGCGGGCTGCCCGGCGCCGGAGGCTTTGGCGCCCCCGGTGCGGACAACCCGCTCGCCGCGATGTTCGGTTCCCTGAACCCCAACGACCTGGGAGCCGCCTTCCAGCAGCTCGGCCAGATGCTCTCCTACGAGGGCGGCCCGGTGAACTGGGACATGGCCAAGCAGATCGCCCGCCAGACGGTCGCCCAGGGCACCGCCGACGGTGTGAAGGACGCCAGCGTCGGCCCGTCCGAGCGCACCGCGGTCCAGGAGGCCGTACGCCTGGCCGACCTGTGGCTGGACGACGCGACGTCCCTGCCGTCCGGCGCGGCCTCGGCGGTGGCGTGGTCCCGCGCGGAGTGGGTCGAGGCGACCCTGCCCGCGTGGAAGGAGCTCGTCGACCCCGTCGCCGAGCGCGTCGGCGCGGCCATGGGCGATGTCCTGCCGGAGGAGATGCAGGCCATGGCCGGCCCGCTGATCGGCATGATGCGCTCGATGGGCGGCGCGATGTTCGGCTCGCAGATCGGCCAGGCCGTGGGCGTGCTCGCGGGCGAGGTCGTCGGCTCGACCGACATCGGCCTGCCGCTCGGCCCGGCCGGGCGCGCCGCGCTGCTGCCGGTCAACATCGAGGCGTTCGGCAAGGACCTGGGCGTGACGAAGGACGAGGTGCGGCTCTACCTCGCGCTGCGCGAGGCCGCCCACCAGCGTCTGTTCGCGCATGTGCCCTGGCTGCGCTCGCACCTGTTCGGCGCGGTGGAGGGCTACGCGCGCGGGATCAAGGTCGACACGGCCAAGCTGGAGGACGTGGTCGGTCAGTTCGACCCGCAGAACCCGGAGCAGTTGCAGGACGCGCTCCAGCAGGGCATGTTCCAGCCGGAGGACACCCCGGCGCAGAAGGCGGCCCTGGCCCGTCTGGAGACGGCCCTGGCGCTCGTGGAGGGCTGGGTGGACGCGGTGGTGCACGCGGCCGCGAAACCGCGTCTGACGTCCGCGGACGCCCTGCGCGAGACGCTGCGCCGCCGTCGCGCCACGGGCGGTCCCGCGGAGCAGACGTTCGCGACGCTGATCGGCCTGGAGCTGCGTCCGCGCCGTCTGCGGGACGCCTCCCGCCTGTGGGCGTCCCTCACGGACGCGCGCGGGGTCGACGGCCGGGACGCCCTGTGGGCCCACCCGGACATGCTGCCCACGGCGTCCGACCTGGACGACCCGGACGGCTTCGTGCACCGCGAGCAGCTGGACTTCTCCGAGCTGGACAAGATGCTCGGCGAGGCGGCGAGCGGCGGCTCCGGCGACAAGCCGAACCTGAAGAAGGACGACGACGGGACCGACTCCAAGGACGACGACACCGAGTGAGCCTGTACGACGACGCGGTCCTCGTCCTGAAGGGGTACGAGGGCCAGGAAGAGCTGCGTCATGCCTACCTGGACCATCTCGGGGCGCACCCGGACGGCCTGTGGAAGGCCTGTGGGGACGGGCACATCACGGCGAGCGCGCTGGTCATCGACCCGGACCGGGGCCGGGTGCTGCTGACCCTCCACAAGAAGATGCGGATGTGGCTCCAGATGGGAGGCCACTGCGAGCCGGCCGACGAGACCCTGCGGGTCGCCGCACTGCGCGAGGCGACCGAGGAGTCGGGCATCGGAGGGCTGACTCTGCTCCCGGGCGGCCCGGTGCGCCTGGACCGGCATCACACGCCGTGCGCGTGGCACTACGACGTGCAGTACGCGGCGCTCGCTCCGGCCGGGGCCGTGGAGGCCATCAGCGACGAGTCCCTCGACCTGCGCTGGTTCACCTATGACGAGGTCGGGGGCGTGGCCGACGAGTCGGTCGTACGACTGCTGGAAGCGACTCGCGCGCGGCTGTGAGGCGGAAGGCGGGTGCGCCGGCGGCGGCGGCGAGCCGGAACGGGTAAGGGGCGACCTCCAGATGGCCGCCCCTTACGTCTGCTTTCCGGACGGTCAGCTCCAGGCGTTGCCCTGGTTCTGTGCCCGTACGCCCTGCTGCCCCATGCCGTACTGGGCGGCCAGGCCGGAGCCGATCTGGCCGTTCTGCGGCGGCAGCAGCTCGCTGGGCTGGACGAGCGCGTAGCCGGTGCCCATGAAGCTGAGCTCCCAGCCCTCACCGGTGTTCCCGCGTCGGCGCCACACGCCGGAGGAGTGCGTCTGTGCCTGCATCTGCACCCGCAGCCCGGTGGACCAGGCGACGATGGCGTCGGCGTCGCAGTTGACGTACTTGTCGGGCGTGACCTGCATCATCAGCGGCGCGCCCGAGGTCATCAGGGCGACCTTGCCGCGGCCGGTGATGTTGAGCTGGTACTTCCCGGAGCCGGAGATGCCGTAGAGGCTGTCGACGGCGATGACCTCGTGGTGCAGCGCGGAGTCCATGGCCAGTACGTAGCTGCTGTCCACGGTCAGGCCGTCCTGGTCCACGTCCATGACGTGGACGTGCTGGGCGAGGTTGGCGAGGTACACCGTGCCCTGCCCGTGGCAGCGCATCAGGTCCAGGCCCTCGCCCGTGTGCGCACGCGCGCGTCCCTGCTGGTTGTTCTGGTACTCGGCGTCGAACTCCATCAGGCCCTGGTAGGCGACCATCGTGCCCTTGCGGGCGAGGATGTCGTCGTGGCCCTCGAGGCTGACCCGGAGCATCTGCTTGTTCTGGAGACTCCAGCGCTCCTGGGTCTGCGAGTCGTTGTGCGCGAAAAGTGAGCTCTGCATGGCGTTTCTGGCTCCCCCTCAGCCCCGGACCCGGAGGCGGTCGGTGCTGTCCTCACTGGGCTGGACGACGACGATGCCCTGGCCGGAGAAGGCCATCTGGTAGGCCTCGCCGCTGCCCCGGCCGATGAGCGACTGCGCCTTGAAGCTGCGCTTGCCCTTCACCTTGAGGTTCGGCGACCAGGCGACGAGCGCGTCGGGGTCGACGTACGTCTCGTCCTCGCCACCGCCGCAGTCGACGACGATCGGCTTGCCCCGGGAGGTCAGCGCGACCCAGCCCTGCCCGGAGATCTTGGTGTTCCACAGGCCCTGACCGGCGAACTTCGCGAGCCCCTTGACGCGCTCGACGCCCCAGGTGAGGTGCGCGTCGAAGGCGAGCAGGTTGGTGGCGTTGACGGAGATGCCGTCACCGTTGAGGTTGATCACGACGACGTTCGCGCCGTAGTCGGCGAGGTAGAGCAGGCCGTCGCCCGAGCACTTCATCAGGGGCGCGCCCTCGCCGGTCATCCAGTCGCGCGCGATCTGGCGCACGGCCGGCGGGTTGGGCTCGTACTGCACGAAGCCCTCGTAGGCGACCATCGAGCCCACGCGCGCGAGAAGGTCGTTCCCGGTCTGGAGGGCGACCTTCAGCATGTGGTTGCCGTGGTTCTCCATACGGGCGGTGACGGGTGCGGGGGCATAGCCCGCGAGTGGCTGGTTCATGACGGGCTCCCTCAGACCTCGTACGGCTGGACGACGATGAAGTTGCCGGGAGCGCCCCGGAACTGGAGGTTGACGCTCTCCCCGGTGTCGCCGGGGTAGGCGTTGCGGCGCATGCGGACCTGGCTGGAGACGACCACCTGGGCGGCGGACGACCAGGCGACGACGGCGTTGCAGTCGGCGAACGTGGTGGGCGTGACCGGCAGGACGACGGGCGTGCCGTGCGTCTTGACGACGATCGTGCCGGTGCCCGTGAACTGCATGGTGAAAAGGGCGCCGCCGGGGATGCCGTGCCCCTCGATACGGCGGACCTCGTACTGGAGGCTCTCGTCGAAGGCGAGGACGTTCTCCGCGGAGACGCAGATGCCGTCACCCTGGAGCTCGATGGGGTGCAGCATCGTGGAGTTGTCGGCGAGGAACACCTGTCCCTGGCCGGTGCAGCGCATCAGCTGCATCTCCTGACCGGTGGCGTTGCCGACGATCCGGCCGGCGAACCCGGCGCCCTTGTAGCTGAAGTCGACCTTGCCCTGGTAGAGGACCATGCTGCCCTGGCGGGCGAGCACGGGCTGGCCGCCCATCCCGAGGTCGACGCGGACCAGCTTCCGGTTCTGCTGCGTCCAGCGCTGTCCGGTGGGCGTCTCCTTGAACTGCTGGAGCGCCGCGGCCACTCCGGCACCGCCCTGGGGCGCGCCCTGCGGTACGCCGTAGGTCTGCTGGCCCGGGACCTGCCCGAACGGGGGCTGCTGACCGTAGCCGGGCGGCTGAGGCGGCTGACCGTAGCCGGGCGGGGCCTGGGGCGCCTGGGGCGCCTGGGGTGCCTGGGGCTGCTGGCCGTAGCCGGGCGGGGCCTGCGGCGCCTGGGGCTGCTGGCCGTAGCCGGGGGGCATGGGCGCGGTCGGCGCGGGGCCCTGGCCGTACGGCTGCTGCTGGGGCGGCTGACCGTAGGGCGCAGGGGCCGGGGCGGGAGGCGGCACCTGGCCGCCGCCGGGCGGGGTCAGGGGCGCGATGATGGTCGGCGCGGCGTGCACCGAGGGCGCGGGCGCCGGCGCGGGGGGCGGCGGGGTCGCGCCGGGCGGGGGCGCGAAGCCCTGCACGGCGGGCTGCGGCTGTGCCGGAGCGGGCACGGAAGGTGCGCCGAACGCGGGCGGGGAGAAGCCGGGAGCGGCGGCACCGGCCTGCGCCTGCTGCGGCGCGGCGGGCGCCTCCTCCTCCGCGACCTCGCCGCCGAAGTTCTTCAGCAGCGCGTCCAGACCGCCGTCGAAGCCCTGTCCGACGGCCGCGAACCGCCATACGTCCTTCAGGTAGAAGTCACCCAGCATCACGGCCCGCTCGCTGGAGAACTCGGAGCCGTTGAACGCGTAGCGGGCCACTTCCTCGCCGCCCGCGACGATACGGAGATAGCCGGGGTTGATCTGCGACATCTGCCCGGCGCCGTCGAGGGTCGCCGTGAAGGACAGCTTCTGGATCTGCGGCGGAATCCGGTCGAGGGTGATGCGGAAGGACTCCGTGTCGCCCGCCTGGGCGCCCAGGAGCTGGACGGACTCCTCGGGGGACTTCGGCTGGTTGAAGAAGATGAAGTAACGGTCGTCCGAGAGCCGCTCGTCGGCGTCGAGGCCGAAGCAGCTGATGTCGAAGGTCAGGCCGGGGGCGGTGATCTGCACGCCTACGTACAGATCGGTGCCCGCGGTGAGGTCGCTGATCTTGGCCTTGTGGCCGCGCTGGAATTCCCTGGGCATGCGTAACGACCGTCCCCCATCCCGATTGTGAATGCGTCGCGTCAGGCTAACGGCAAAGTCGGACAGCGCACGATGTCGGTACAGACCCGGTACACAACCGGCGTCACGCGACGGGGGACGGGGGACGGGCTCACCGCGTACGCCGCAGGTCACTCCTCGCCCGCGGCGGGCAGGTGGGGCAGCCGTTCGGCCGCGACGACGCCCTCGAGGTAGCCCCGGGCGCGCTCGGTGCGCGGGTACGCCTCCAGCAGCCGCCAGAAGTCGGGGCCGTGACCGGGCACGAGCAGATGCGCGAGCTCGTGGGCGAGGACGTAGTCGATGACGTACTCGGGCATGCCCTTCAGACGGTGCGACAGGCGGATGCTGCCCTCGGCCGGTGTGCACGAGCCCCACCGGGTGTTCTGGTTGGTCACCCAGCGGACCGAGGCGGGCCGGGCCCGGCCGCCGAAGCACTGGGCCGACAGCCGCTCGGCGCGCTCGGCCAACTCCGCGTCGCCCGGGACGCGCCGGCTCTCCTGGGCGGCGAGCTTGTCGAGCATGACGCTCACCCAGCGTTGCTCCTCGGCCTCGGACATCCGGGCAGGGATGAGCACGATGGTGCGATCGCCCTCGCGGTACGCGGAGACCGTCCGACGTCGACGGGCGCTCCTGCGGACCTCGATGGCGCTCGCCCGTGAGCCGCTCGGCGGCTGGCTCGGCGTGCTGCGCTGTGGTGTTCCGGCGCGGTGCAATGGGTCGGCGGACACGCCCCGACGTTACCCGCTGCACACGGGGGAAGTCCCGACTCCGGGACGGTTCGGTTCCGATCCGCCCTGCCGTATTTGCCTCGTACGACCGATTTGTATGATGAACGCCACTGCCTGTGGACAACTTTCGGCACGCTCGAGCGGGTCCGGGCATGCTGGCACTCGTCGGCGGAGCGAGGACACCCCCACGCCCCCGCTCCGCCGATGTGACCGGGAGTTTCCAGGCATACGGGGGCCTTTGATGCATCCGATGGTGAAGCCCGCGCTGCGGCGCGGCTGGCGTGACCTCAACACGGTGCAGTTCGGGATGACACCGGCGCACGCGCTGACACTCGGCCCGGTGGACACGGCGACGGGCAGTTTTCTCGACCTGCTGGACGGCACCCGCGGGCTGGCGCTGCTGCGCGAGGAGGGCCGCCGAATGGAGCTGCCCGACGGCCATGTCGACCGACTGGTGGAGCGGCTGGCGCGGGCGGGACTGCTCGACGACGCCCGCGGCGGCGGGCCGGGAGCCGCCGATCTGCGAGAGCGGAAAGAGGTCCTGGACCGGCTGCGCCCCGACCTCGCCGCGCTGTCCCTCCTCACGTCGGAACCGGGCGACGCGATCGAGCAGCTGACCGTCCGTCGTCGGCTGCGGGTCCAGGTGCGGGGCGCGGGCCGGGTCGGGGCGGCGCTGGCGGCGCTGCTCTCGGGCGCGGGGGTCGGCGAGGTGGACGTGCGGGACGGCGGCCGGGTCGAGCCGGGGGACATCGCGCCGGGCGGTCTGCCCGCCGAGGCGGTCGGCGAGCGTCGCGACGAGTCGGCCCGCCGCGCCGTACGCCGGGCCGCCCCGGGCTCCGCGCCTCGCAGGGGACCGCGGTCACCGGCCGAGGCGGACATCCCCGGCTTCTCCCTGGTGATCATCGCCCCACGGGACGACGTGTCCGTGCACGCGCCCGCTCCCTCGGCGGCGGAGCCTCTGATCGCCTCGGGCACGCCGCACCTCTACGCCGGGGTCGTGGAGGGGACGGGCGTCGTCGGCCCGCTCGTGCTGCCGGGTGAGACGGGCTGCGCGGGCTGTCTGCATCAGGCGCGCACCGACCGGGACCCGGCCTGGCCACGGCTGGTCGCCCAGTGGCACTCCGGGAGACGGCGCGCGGCGCGGGCCTGCGACCTGACGCTGGCCACGACCGTCGCCGGACTGGCGGCCGCCCACGCGCTCACCTTCCTCGACGGCCGGACTCCCTCGAGCGCCGGCGCTCGCTGGGAGGTCTCCGTCCCCGCCCTTCAGTGGCACACCCGACCGGTGTGGCCCCATTCCGCGTGCCCGTGCGGAGCCGCGGAGAAAGGTAAGCAGGAACACATCTCCGAGGACGGGGTAACGCACGCGACAATGACAGGGCAGCATTCGAAGGAGTTCCGCCGTACGACAGACGCGGCGCGGCTGGCCGGTACTTGGAGGGCGCATGTCTGATCTTCCCCGGAAGGCGGTCACCCGGACCGCCAAACTCGCCGCGCTCCCGCTCGGCTTCGCCGGGCGGGCGACCTGGGGTCTGGGCAAGCGGATCGTGGGCGAGTCCGCGGAGATCGTCAGCCGCGAGCTGCAGCAGCGCACCGCCGAGCAGCTCTTCAAGGTGCTGGGCGAGTTGAAGGGGGGCGCGATGAAGTTCGGACAGGCCATGTCCGTCTTCGAGTCCGCCCTGCCCGAGGAGGTCGCCGGTCCCTACCGCGCGGCCCTCACCAAGCTCCAGGAGGCGGCGCCGCCGATGCCGACCCGCACGATGCACTCGGTGCTCACGGAGCGGCTCGGCGAGGACTGGCCCGAGCTGTTCCTGGAGTTCGACGACAAGCCGGCCGCGGCGGCCTCGATCGGCCAGGTGCACCGAGCGGTGTGGCACGACGGCCGGGAGGTCGCGGTCAAGGTCCAGTACCCCGGGGCCGGTGAGGCCCTGCTGTCCGACCTGAACCAACTCAGCCGCTTCGCCCGCCTGCTGGGCCCCCTCATCCCGGGCATGGACATCAAGCCGCTGATCACCGAGCTCAGGGACCGTGTCTCGGAGGAGCTCGACTACGGCTTGGAGGCACAGGCCCAGCGGGCCCACGCGGAAGAGTTCGCCGGCGATCCCGACGTGGTGATCCCGGCGGTGGTCCACCAGTGCGAACAGATCCTGGTCACCGAGTGGATCGACGGTGTGCCCCTGTCCGAGGTGATCACGGACGGCACCCAGGAGCAGCGCGACCGGGCAGGCCAGCTGCTGTCGCTGTTCCTCTTCTCCGGCCCGGCCCGCACCGGCCTGCTCCACGCCGACCCGCACCCCGGCAACTTCCGCCTCCTGCCCGGCGGACCGGACGGCGAGGACGACTGGCGCCTGGGCGTCCTGGACTTCGGCACGGTGGACCGGCTCCCGGGCGGTCTGCCGGACCCGATCGGCGAGTCCCTGCGCATGACTCTCGACGGTGAGGCGGAGGCGGTCTACGAACTCCTGCGCACGGAGGGCTTCGTCAAGGACTCGATCGAGCTGGATCCCGACGCGGTCCTCGACTACCTCCGGCCGATCATCGAGCCGGCCCTGGTGGAGGAGTTCACGTTCAGCCGCGGCTGGATGCGCAGCCAGGCGGCCCGGATCGCCGACCCCCGCTCCCCCGCCCATCAGCTGGGCAAGCAGCTCAACCTGCCGCCGGCCTATCTGCTGATACACCGGGTGACGCTCAGCACGATCGGCGTGCTCTGCCAGCTCGGCGCGACGGTGCGGCTGCGTGAGGAACTGGAGGAGTGGCTGCCCGGGTTCCTCGCGGCGGACGTCCTGGAGGACTTCGAGGCGGAGGAGTCGGTCGCGGAGGCGTGAGCCACTGGACCTCCTCCCCGGCCTGTGACGCGAATCACCACCACTCCGAGTCCAGTCGTCCCTCGATCGCCCTGAGGTTCTCGCGGGCGCAGGCCTCGCAGAAGTAGCGCCGGACGCCGTTCTCCACCGAGCAGGTCCAGGTGACGGGTGGGAGCTCCTCGGCCCGGGCGCCGCAGCGGCCACACACGAGGGGGCGGGGCTCCGTCGGGGAACCGCCCCTGTCACCGTCTCGGTCACCGTCTCGGGGAGGACTCGTCACCTTCGGGACGATAACGCCGCGGCGGTGGATCGCCCGCACAACGCACCGCGGGGGCCGGTCCGTTCGGACGGACCGGCCCCCGCGTGGAAGAGCTCCGCCTCCCTTTTCGGGAGGCCACCGCTTCAGGTGTGCGTGGTTACTGCATCACGGCCATGGCGAGCGCCCGCCGAGCGCGCAGCGAAGCGCGCTCGGCCCGGCGCTGCATCCGGCGAGCGGTCGCCAGGCGCAGCGCCCGGCGTTCCCGCTCGGCCTCGTGCAGCCGGTCGTGCATATGCGCACGAGCCAGGGCTTCTGGGATGAGTTGCATCTCGCGTGTCCTGTTCTGACGCGAGTCGTACGCGCCGGTGGTGGTGATGTCTTCGGTCGCGGAGCCTTCGGGCTCGCTGGGGAACGGCTTCATCGGGGCCTGCTTCTTGGGGTCTTGCGTGAGGGGGCGGTCGATCGTTCCTGCGGTGCTCATACCGTGACCGGGTTCTTGCGCGGGCGGCCACGCGGCCGCTTCCGGGCGACGACGACTCCCTGGACGAAAAGCTCGCCGCCCCAGACGCCCCAGGGCTCGCGCCGCTCCTTGGCGCCGGCGAGGCAGGCCTCCATCAGCGGGCAGGTGCGGCAGAGGGACTTGGCGTACTCGACGTCGGCGGGCGACTCGGCGAAGAAGACCTCAGGGTCGTAGGACCGGCAGGGGACGGGTACGCCGAGGTTCTCGATGGCGTCGTCGAGCGCGGTGAGCGCCGTGAGCGGGGTCAAGGTGGAGTCCTCCGTGAGGCCGGGCGGGGGGATCGTTTCGGAAGGCGGTACTGACGGGGCGTGCGCTTCGAGTTGCACGGTTCGTCTTCCTCGTCTGTCGGTCCGGTCCTGTAGGACCGGGTGTCGGCTGGGTACCGGGTTCTTTTCTTGTCCCGAGGCCCCTTCGCTCCGCTGTCCCCGTTGTTCGGGGCAAACAGAAGGGCCGCGGATCCCGGGTGGGTTCCGCGGCCCTGAAGGCGCCGGCCTGATCGACGATCAGGCTGGATCACTCCAGGGTTCTGGCCCACGGAAGGCCCACATCAGGTGGTGCTGCGTCGTCTGCTTCCGGGCTCCGGCACCGGCTGCCGTAAAGGCATAGGCATGCGCCTGCGCCCCTACTGCTTCCAGTGCCTCGGTCGGTCGCTCATTGCGCTCGCGGCTGAGAAGACCCGCGGGGGCAACGGAGGAGGACGCCGACCGGTCGGCACGAATGCCGGACAGACCGGTGCCCAGGATCGAGACGTCGAGGATGCACGTGGAGACGACCGAGGGATCGGTCAGTTTGGCGGCTGAGCTGCTGTTGATGATGATCACTGGAATCGCCTCCTCTCGGCGTCTCGGGGGACCAGGGGTGAATCCGGTCCGGCGGGTATGCAAGTACAGCACGGAATCAGGGCCTTCGAGAAGGCCGCCGTTCCCGTGCCTAAGAACCTATGGGGATTGCCGGGGCATGCGCAAACTATTTTTCCGAAGAGTTCGGATCAGTTGCCCAGCCGCTCGTCCTCAGTCCCCCTCGCCGTCTCCTCCGACGTCTTGGCCTGCGCAGATGGCCAGGACATCGGCTCCGTAACGGTTGAACTTGCGTACGCCGACCCCCGGGATCCGGGCGAGCTCGCCCTCCTCCTCGGGGACGGTCTCGGCGATCGCCATCAGGGTCTTGTCGGTGAAGACACAGAACGCGGGCTGCCCCGCCTGCCGCGCCTGGACCGCTCGCCAGTCGCGCAGCCGTTCGTACAGCCCCTCGTCCATGTCGGAGGGGCACTCCTCGCAGCGCATCAGTTTCATCTCGCCGGCGTCGGTCAGAGTGCGCCCGCAGACCCGGCAGCGGGCCGGGCTCCGCTGGGTCCGGCGCCGCTCGACGGGGGCACCGGCCACCGCGGCACCGGTGAAGCCGCGCTCGATCCCTCCGCCGCCTCCGCCACCGCCGCCGCGGCCGGCGGCGGTGGCACCCGAACCGGGCCGCAGGCCGTCGAGGAAGCGGCTGGGACGGCGGCTCGGACGGCCGCCGGGCGAGCGGGAGAGCGCCCAGGAAACGTGCAGGCGCTCACGGGCCCGGGTTACTCCGACGTAGAGGAGGCGGCGCTCCTCCTCGATCTGCTCGTCGGTCTTGGCGTAGGTGATCGGCATCATGCCCTCGGCGACGCCGACCAGGAAGACGACGTCCCACTCCAGGCCCTTGGCCGAGTGCAGGGAGGCCAGGGTGACGCCCTGGACGGTCGGGGCGTGCTGGGCGTTCGCCCGTTCGTCGAGCTCGGCGACCAGGTCGGCGAGGGTGGCGCCGGACTGCGCGGCGGCGAAGTCCTGAGCGAGGTTGACCAGCGCCGCCAGCGACTCCCAGCGTTCTCTGACGGCTCCGGAGCCGGCCGGCGGCTGCGAGGTCCAGCCCTCGCCCGAGAGGACGGCACGCACCTGGGATGGCAGATCGACGGTGTCCTCGAGGAGGGTGTCGTTGCCGCCGAAGCGGGCCGCGCCACGCAGGGCGACGCCCGCCTTGCGGACCTCGGGGCGGTCGAAGAAGCGCTCCGCGCCGCGCAGCTGGTACGGGATGCCGCGGTCGGCGAGGGCCTGCTCGTACGTCTCCGACTGCGCGTTGGTGCGGAACAGGACGGCGATCTCCGCGGCCGGGACGCCTGCGTCGAGGAGCTCGCGGATCCGGCGGGCCGCGCCCTCGGCCTCGGCGGGCTCGTCGGAGTACTCGCCGTAGCCGGGCTCGGGTCCCGGGCCGCGTTGGGAGACGAGCTCCAGGCGGTGGTCCGCGGCGCGGCCGCGGGCCTGGGAGAGCAGACCGTTGGCGAGGTGGACGACCTGGGGGGTGGAGCGGTAGTCGCGGACCAGCTTGACGACGGTGGCGCCGGGGTGCCGGGTGCGGAAGTCGAGGAGATGGTCGGGGGTGGCTCCGGTGAAGGAGTAGATCGTCTGGCTGGCGTCCCCGACCACGCACAGGTTGTCCCGCTCGCCGAGCCACAGCTCGAGCAGGCGCTGCTGGAGCGGGCTGACGTCCTGGTACTCGTCGACCACGAAGTGCTGGTACTGGGCGCGGACCTGTTCGGCGATGTCGTGCCGGTCCTGGAGGACGGCGACGGTCAGCAGCAGGACGTCCTCGAAGTCGATGACACCGCGCTGCCGCTTGAGGTCCTCGTAGGCCGCGTAGAGCTGGGCGATCTCGGCGGGGTCGCGGGGGATCTCGCGGCCCGCCTTCGCGGCGGCCAGGGCGTAGTCGGAAGGCACGGTCTGGGTGACCTTGGACCACTCGATCTCCGCGGTGGCGTCCCGCAGCTCACCCCGGTCGAGACGGATGCGGCACGCGGCCGCCGCGTCGACGACGAGCTGGATCTTGCGGTCGACGAGGCGGGGCAGGGAGCCACCGATCGCTTTCGGCCAGAAGTACTGAAGCTGACGCAGGGCCGCGGAGTGGAAGGTGCGGGCCTGGACGCCCTGGGCGCCGAGCTGGCGCAGCCGGCCCCGCATCTCCCCGGCGGCACGGTTGGTGAAGGTGACGGCCAGCACACTGGACGGGTGCACGATGCCGGCGCGCACCCCGTAGGCGATGCGGTGGGTGATCGCCCGGGTCTTGCCGGTGCCCGCTCCTGCGAGCACGCACACCGGACCGTGCAGGGCGGTGGCCACCTCGCGCTGCTCGGGGTCGAGCCCTTCGAGCACCGCGTCGGCCGAGTCCGGTACCCGCGGGAAGAGGGTGGAGTGCGTTGCTGCTGTCACATGGCCATGCTGCCAGGTCGGCGGAGACGGACGAGCCGGTTGTCCACAGGTGGGCCCCGCAGTCGTATTAATGCGGCGAGTGTCACGCTCGGAGGTCCCTGCCTCGGAGGTCCGCGCCTGTCAGGTCCGCGCCTCGGCGGAACGGCACCCGGCGGAAATGGCGGCCTGCGGGAATGGTGGCCCTTTCAAGTACGTTCTCCCACTGCGACCACCTGCCCCCGACCCGCCTAAGGAGCACAAGAGACATGCTGGGCACTGTGACGATGTACAGCACCACATGGTGCGGCTACTGCCAGCGGCTGAAGAAGCAGCTCGACCGCGAGGGCATCGGATACACCGAGATCAACATCGAGCAGGACCCGGAGTCCGCGGCGTTCGTGGAGAAGGCCAATGGCGGAAACCAGACGGTTCCGACCGTGCTGTTCCCCGACGGCTCCACGCTGACGAACCCGTCGCTGGCGCAGGTGAAGCAGAAGATCGGCGCGTAACCGCGTTCGGCGCCAGGCCGTACGCGAGCAGGGCGGCCCCCCGAGGCATGGGGGGCCGCCCTTCTCGCGTCGTGGGTCAGACGAAGCTGCGGGTCGGCAGCGGCTTGCCGTACCAGAGCTCGATCAGACGGGCCGCGATGGAGATGCCGTAGGGGGGCAGCACCTCGCCGGACTCGAAGGAGGCGTCGAGTTCGTCGCGGGAGAACCAGCGGGCCTCGTGGATCTCGTCGCCGTCGACGTCGATGTCGGTGGACGTGGCACGGGCCATGAAGCCCAGCATGAGGCTGGAGGGGAAGGGCCAGGGCTGGCTGGCGATGTAGTCGACCTGGCCGACGGTGACACCGACCTCCTCGAAGACCTCGCGGCGCACGGACTGCTCGATGGACTCGCCGGGCTCGACGAAGCCGGCGAGGGTCGAGAAGCGGCCCTCGGGCCAGTGGACCTGGCGACCGAGGAGGATGCGGTCCTCCTCGTCCGTGACGGCCATGATCACCGCGGGGTCGGTGCGCGGGTAGTGCTCGGCACCGCAGGCGGGGCAGCGGCGGATGTGGCCGGCCGCGGCGATCACCGTGCGCTCGCCGCAGCGGGAGCAGAAGCGGTGCAGGCGCTGCCAGTTCTCCAGGGCCACCGCGTGGACCATCAGTCCCGTCTCGCGCGGCGACAGCAGCAGGCCCGCCTCGCGCAGACCGGCCGGGCGCGCGGACTGGTCGATACGGCCGGGCAGCGCGTCCTTCTGGAGGGCGAAGTAGCTGACACCGTCCTCGTCGGTCCCCAGGAAGTAGCGGTGCGCCTCGGTGAGGGGCGCCTCGAACGACGGGGTCATGACGAGCTCGGTGTGGCCTTCGGACGTCTCGTCGATGAGCACCTGGCCGCCGGACACGACGAAGCAGCGCGTCGTGGGGTGGCTCCACGCCGCGGCGAGCCAGGCCTCGTCGAGCCGGTGGTGGGCGGCACGGTCGACACCGCTCGGCGCGGTGAGCGAGATGGGTCGATCGGCGTTCTGGTCGGTCCAGGTGGTCACGGGTACTTCCAACTCCCCCGGTGGAACGGTTGTTTCGGCGGGCGGTTCAGCGGGACGTACGGCAGAGGACGACCGGTCTCGGTGTGGTGTCGCGGTGCGGGGCGGCCTTTCCAGTGTGCCCCGCGCGCGGGTCCCCTCCGGACCGTGCGGGGGCGTCAGGGCTCATGAAGCCAGCTCTCGGCGAGGTCGCCCCAGAGGTACGCGGTGGCCTCGACGCCCTTGAGGAGGAGGTCCAGCTCGACCTTCTCGTTCGGCGCGTGCCAGCCGTCCGAGGGGACGGAGATGCCCAGGAAGAGCACGGGGGCGCCGAGGACCTCCTGGAGGTCGGCGGCCGGTCCCGAGCCGCCCTCCCGGGTGAAGCGGACGGGCCCTTCGAAGGCGCGGCCCATGGCGCGGACCACGGACTGGAGGGCCGGGTGGTCCAGCGGGGTCAGACACGGGCGCGTGGCCGGGCTGAACGTGATCTCGTGCCGGATCCCGGCGGGCAGCTGCGCGGATGCCCAGTCGCGGACGGCCTTCTCCACCTGATCGGGGTCCTGTCCTGCGACCAGCCGGAACGACAGCTTCACAAAGGCCGAGGACGGGATGATCGTCTTGCTGCCCGGGCCCTGGTAGCCGCCGCCGATGCCGTTGACCTCGGCGGTGGGGCGGGCCCAGACGCGCTCCAGGGTGGTGTGTCCGGCCTCGCCGTGGGTGGCGTGCGACCCGGCGGTGCGCAGCCACCGGTCCTCGTCGAACGGCAGCTCGGCGAAGAGGTCGCGCTCGCGGTCGGTGAGCTCGACGATGCCGTCGTAGAAGCCGGGAACGGCCACGCGCGCGTGCTCGTCGTGCAGGGCCGCGACAAGACGGGCGGCCGCGGTGGCCGGGTTGGGCACGGCACCGCCGAAGGAGCCGGAGTGGATGTCCTGGTCGGGGCCGAACAGCCGGATCTCGCACTCGGCGAGGCCGCGCATGCCGGTGCACACCGTGGGGGTGTCCTCGGACCACATGCCGGTGTCGGAGACGATCACGGCGTCCGCGGCGAGCCGTTCCGCCCGCTCCTCGACCAGGGCGCGGAAGTTCGGGGAGCTGGACTCCTCCTCGCCCTCGATCAGCAGCTTGAGGCCGACGGCCGGGGCCCGGCGGCCGGTGGCGGCGAGATGGGCGCGGACACCGAGGGTGTGGAAGAAGACCTGGCCCTTGTCGTCGGCCGCTCCCCGCGCGTGCAGGCGGTTTCCGCGGACGACGGGCTCGAAGGGGTCGGTGTCCCAGCCGTCCTCGCGAGCGGCGGGCTGCACGTCGTGATGTCCGTAGACCAGGACGGTGGGGGCCTGTGGATCGCCCGAGGGCCACTCCGCGTAGACGGCCGGCGCGCCCGGCGTCTGCCAGACCTCGACGGTCGGGAAGCCGGTCTCCTTGAGCTTGGCCGCGAGCCAGTCCGCGCTGCGCCGTACGTCGGGTGCGTGGTCGGGCTGCGCCGACACCGACGGGATGCGCAGCCATTCGGCGAGGTCGTCGAGGAAGGCGGCGCGGTGCTGCTGGATGTACGTGCGGACGGCGCTGACGGCACTGTCAACGGTATGGCTCATGGTCAGGAGCCTATCGGCCCGCACCGACATCCTCGCCGGGCCCTTGCGCAGGGTTTACTTGCGCGGCCGGTCCGCCGCGGTCGTCCCCGGCACCGTCCTCCCCGGTCAACAGGCGCTCCAGGGCGGCACGATCGGGCAGGCCCTCCGGTCGTACGACGTCGCCGCTGCGAACATAGAGGAACGCCGCTGTGACGGATTCCACGGGCACACCCTGCTGCTCGGCCCACGCGAGCCGGTAGAGGGCGAGCTGGAGGGGGTCGGCGGTGCGAGCTCGGTGGGTCTTCCAGTCGACGATGTCGTAGGTGGCCGTGTCTCCGTCGCCCTCCTTGTAGACCGCGTCGATACGGCCCCGCACGACGCGGCCGGCGAGGGCGAGCTGGAAGGGGGCCTCGACGCGGTACGGCGTGCGGTGGGCGTACTCGGTGCTCTCGAAGGCTTCCTTGAGCGCTTCCAGGTCGCGTTCGTCGGCGATCTCGGCGTCGTCGCCGGGCAGCTCGTGCGGTTCCAGCAGGGGGAGCGTCAACTCCTCGAAGCGGGCCTCCACCCACGCGTGGAACCTGGTGCCCCGGCGCGCGGCCGGTTGCGGGGGGCGCGGCATGGGGCGCGCGAGTTCCTGCGCGAGGCCGTCCGGGTCGGCGGCCAGTCGCAGTACCTGCGAGGCGGTCAGGGTCGTGGGCAGGGTTACGTCCGTGACGCTGCGGCGGGCGCGGAGCAGCTCTCCGGCGAGCGCGTCGAGGTCACGGTCCCAGGAGGCGACGGCGCGGGACTCCTCAGGGGTGAGGGAGGGCCGGCGCGGGCGGGTCGGGGGAAGCTCGGGGGCCGTCGCCTGGTGGGGCACGGCGAGGCGGGTGCCCTCGAAGGGCGCGTCCCCGAACGGGTCGGACTCCCCGTAGGACGACTCGTCGTGCTCGACATCCCCGTACCCGGGATCGCCGTACTCGGGCTCGTCGTGCCGAGGCTCCTCGTACTCGGGCTCGTAGGCGAGCTCGTCCTCGTCCGGCGGCGGGGGCCAGTCCGGGTCGTCGTAGGTGTCCGGGTCGTGGGTGGCGCCGGGGTGGCCGTCCTGGTGCGAGGCGAGGTCGTCCAGATGGGCGAGGACGGTCTCCGCGGCGGCGCGGCGGCGGGCGAGGGAGTCGTCGTCCAATGGGAGCGGCCAGACCTGGTCGGCCGTCGCCCGGTGCAGGACGGGGTTCTCCTCGTCCTCCGCCGGTTCGTCCGCCCAGGCCTCGATCTCGCCGTGCCCGGCCGCGCAGTGTCGGTACAGCTCCTGGAGGAAGTCGGACGGGCCGCGGGGCTTCTTCTGGGTGGGACCCCACCAGTGGCCGGACCCGAGGAGCAGGGAACGGGGGCGGGTGAAGGTGACGTAGCCGAGGCGGAGTTCCTCGGTGTGCTGGTGGTCCTTCATGGCCTCGTGGAAGGCCTTCATGCCCCGCGCGTCCCAGGAGTCGAGGCCGGGGAGGGTGTCGGCGTCGCCGCGCAGTTCGTGCGGCAGCACCTTGGCCTGGGCGGTCCACTTCTCGCGGCCCTGGCCACTGGGGAACGTTCCGGTGACCAGGCCGGGGACGGCGACGACGTCCCACTCCAGGCCCTTGGACTTGTGCGCGGTGAGCACTTTGACGGTGTTCTCGCCGCCGGGGAGGGCGTTGTCGAGGCCCTTCTCGTACTGGGCGGCGGTGCGCAGGAAGCCGAGGAAGGCCAGCAGGCTCGCCTGGCTCTCGCTCGCGGCGAAGGATGCGGCGATGTCGAGGAAGTTGGACAGGGTCTCGCGGCGCCGGGCGGCCAGGGCCTGCGGGGACGCGGACAGTTCGACCTCGAGGCCGGTGACGGCGAGGACGCGGTGCAGTACGTCCATCAGGGGGTCGGCCAGGGAACGGCGCAGGTCGCGCAGTTCGGTGGCGAGTCGCGCGAACCGCACGCGCGCGTCCGGCGAGAAGGGCAGCCCGTCGTCGTACCCGGGCCTGGCACCGCCGTCGCCGTACAGGGGCGTCTCCAGGAAGGTGTCGAGGGCGTCCGCCAGCGATATCACCTCGGACGGGTCCACCCCCTCGACGGCCTCGGCGAGACGGCGGTCCGGGTCGTCGTCGCCGTCCCCGCGCGCGCGGGTGACGAGCAGCCGTGCCCTGCGGCCCAGGAGCGCGAGGTCACGGGGGCCGATGCGCCAGCGCGGGCCGGTGAGCAGGCGGACCAGGGAGGCGTTGGCGCCGGGGTCCTGGAGGACCTCGCAGACGGCGACCAGGTCGGCGACCTCGGGCAGGTGCAGCAGACCGGAGAGACCCACCACCTCGACGGGGACGTCCCGGGCGACCAGGGCGCCCTGGATCTCCGCGAAGTCGGTGGCCGTGCGGCACAGCACGGCGATCTCACCTGGTGCCGTGCCGGTGCGCACGAGGTGGGCGACGGAGTCGGCGAGCCAGTCCATCTCCTCGGCGTGCGTGTTCAGGAGAGCGCAGCGCACCACTCCGTCGCGCTCCGCGCCGGGGGCCGGGCGCAGGGCCTCCACGCCCGCGTGCATGGCGCGCAGTGGCTCGGCGAGGCCGTTGGCGAGGTCCAGGAGACGGCCGCCGCTGCGGCGGTTCTCGCTGAGCGACTGGCGTCGCGCCCTGCTTCCGTCGCTGTGCGCGAAGTGCTCGGGGAAGTCGTCGAGGTTCGCCACGGAGGCGCCGCGCCAGCCGTAGATGGCCTGGCAGGGGTCGCCGACGGCGGTCACGGGGTGCCCGGTGCCGCCGCCGAACAGGCCGGCCAGGAGGATGCGCTGGGCCACCGAGGTGTCCTGGTACTCGTCGAGGAGGACCACGCGGAACTCCTCACGCAGGATCGGGCCCACTGCGGGAACCTGGGCGAGCCGGGCCGCCAGGGCGATCTGGTCGCCGAAGTCGAGCAGGTCGCGCTCGCGCTTGGCGGTCCGGTAGCGCAGCACCAGGTCGGCCAGTTCGCGCCGGGCGGCGGCCGCCTCGGGCACCTTGCGCAGGTCGGCGTTGGTGAGTCTGGCGCCTTCCAGGCCGCTCAGCAGTCCGGCGTCCCACGCGCGCAGGTCCTCGGGCCGCACGAGGTGTTCGGCGAGTTCGGCGTCGAGCGCGAGGAGGTCGCTGATCAGGTCGGCGAAGGAGCGGGTGAGCGACGGGTAGGGGCCGGGGGCCTCGCGCAGCACACGCGCGGCGAGCTGGTAGCGGGTGGCGTCGGCGAGCAGGCGGGACGTCGGCTCCAGGCCGATGCGCAGGCCGTGGTCGGTCAGCAGGCGGCCCGCGAAGGAGTGGTAGGTGGAGATCACCGGCTCGCCCGGCGGGTTGTCCGGGTCGATGACGTCGGGGTCGGTGACGCCCGCCCTGACCAGTGCCTTGCGGACGCGCTCGGCGAGTTCTCCGGCGGCCTTGTTGGTGAAGGTCAGGCCGAGGACCTGGTCGGGGGCGACCTGGCCGGTGCCGACCAGCCACAGCACGCGCGCGGCCATCACCGTCGTCTTGCCCGACCCGGCTCCGGCCACGATCACCTGCGGGGCGGGCGGCGCGGTGATGCAGGCCGTCTGCTCCGGGGTGAAGGGGATCCCGAGGAGCTCCTTGAGCTGCTCGGGATCGCTGATACGGGCGGGCATGGGGAGAGGCTAGCGGCGAGCACTGACAGTCGATGACAAATCGCCCTGCCGGAACGAGAGAAGCCCAGGTCAGCAAGCGTGGTGCGGTCCGTCACACGGGTCTGTCACACGGGTCCGTCACTCGACCACGTGCCGTCCCTCGGGCCGGGCGCTGCACGAGGCGCGGAACGCGCAGTGGGTGCACTGCTGGCCGGCGGTCGGGGTGAAGCGCTCGTCGAGGACCTTGCCGGCCGCCGTGGCGAGCAGGTCGCCGACCCACTCCCCCGCCTCGCCCTCGAGGGCTTCCTGCGCCTGCACCTTGGGCAGGCTCTCGCCGCCGTCCCGCTTGGCGGCGCTCTGCCGCAGCTGGACGAGTTCGGCGCCGCCCGGTGTGGGTCGTACGCCGTCGAAGGCCTCGTCGACGGCGCCCTCGCGGACGGCGAGCTGGTACACGGCGAGCTGGGGGTGGCGCTCCACCTCGCGGGCGGTCGGCGCCTGTTTGCCGGTCTTGAAGTCGACGACGTAGGCACGGCCTTCGGTGTCGACCTCGACACGGTCCATCTGGCCGCGGATGCGCACCTCGTACTCGCCCGCTTCGAGGGTGACGTCGAAGTCGTGCTCGCTGGCGACCGGTGTGCGGCCCGTGCGGTCCATCACATGCCACTTCAGGAAGCGTTCGAGCGCCACGCGCGCGTGTGTCTTCTCCTGCGCGGACTTCCACGGGGCGTCGAAGGCGAGGGCGTTCCACACGGAGTCGAGGCGCTCCATGAGGACGTCGAGGTCGGCCGGGGTGTGCCCGGAGGCGACCTCGTCGGCGAGGACGTGCACCACGTTGCCGAACCCCTGGGCGACGGTGGCGGGGGCGTCGGCCTTCACCTCGCGGCCCAGGAACCACTGGAGGGCGCAGGTGTTGGCAAGCTGGTCGAGGGCACTGCCGGAGAGCACGACGGGCTGGTCGCGGTCGCGCAGCGGCACCTTGCTCTCGGTCGGCTCGAACATGCCCCACCAGCGGTACGGGTGGGCGGACGGCACCAGGGGCCTGCCGTCCTCGTCGGCGAGCGCGGCCAGCCGGGCCAGACGGCGGGCGGCGGCCTCCCGGAGGGTGGCGGAGGCGCGCGGGTCGACCGTCGTGGCGCGCAGTTCGGCGACCAGCGCGGCGACCGCCAGGGGGCGGCGCGGGCGGCCGGTGACGTCCTTGGGCTCGACGCCGAGTTCGGTCAGGAAGCGGGAGGGCTGGTCGCCGTCGTCGGCGGGCGCCTTCACGGCGGTGACGACGAGTCGCTCCCGCGCGCGTGTGGCGGCGACATAGAACAGGCGGCGCTCCTCGGCGAGCAGCGCGCCCGGGGTGAGCGGCTCGGCGAGTCCGTCGCGGCCGATGCGGTCCGCCTCCAGGAGGGAGCCCCGGCGGCGCAGGTCCGGCCACAGGCCTTCCTGGACGCCGGCCACGACCACCAGGCTCCACTCCAGGCCCTTGGCGCGGTGGGCGGTCATCAGGCGCACGGCGTCGGGGCGCACGGCACGCCGGGTGAGGGTGTCGGCGGCGATGTCCTCGGCCTCGATCTCGGCCAGGAAGTTCAGGGCGCCCCGGCCACCGGTGCGCTCCTCCGCGCGCGCGGCGGTGGCGAAGAGCGCGCACACGGCGTCCAGGTCCCGGTCGGCGTTACGGCCGGCCGCGCCGCCGCGCCGGGCGGACCGCTCCAGACGCGCGGGCCAGGGTGTGCCGTCCCACAGGCCCCACAGCGCCTCCTCGGCCGTGCCGCCCCGCGCGAGGCCCTCCCGGGCCGTCGCCAGCAGCGCGCCGAGGCGCTGGGCACCGCGCGCGTACGTCGGGTCGTGGGCGACGAGCCGCACCGGCTCGGCCAGGGCGCGCGTGAGCAGTTCGTCGGACGGCGGCGGCAGCGCGTTGCCCGCGGCGCGCTCCTCGTCGCGCAGGGCCCGGCCGAGGCGGCGCAGATCGGCGGCGTCCATGCCGGCGAGCGGGGAGGCGAGGAGGGTGAGGGCGGTCTCGGTGTCGAGCCAGCAGGCGTCCGCGTCCGCCTCGGGGTCCTCGTCCCCCGCCGGCGCCGCCGCGGAGGCCTCCGCCGTCGCCACCGCGCGCAGGGCCGTCAGCAGGGGTGCCACGGCGGGTTCGTGGCGCAGGGGGAGATCGTCGCCGTCGATGTCGAGGGGGACGCCGGCGGCGGTGAGGGCGCGGCGGACCGTCGGGATCGTGCGGGAGCCGGCGCGTACCAGTACGGCCATCTCGCTCCAGGGCACCCCGTCCTCCAGGTGCGCGCGGCGCAGGATGTCGGCGACGTTGTCCAGCTCGGTGCCGGGGGTCGGATACGTGTAGACCTCGACGTGGCCGCCGTCGCGCGCGGAGGCCAGCTCGCGGTGGGCGCGGACCTTCTCGGCCGGGAGGCGCGTCAGGGGCATCCGCCGGGTGAGCCGCCGGGTGGCGTCCAGGAGGGCGGCACCGGAGCGGCGGGAGGTGCGCAGGACCTCGACGGGGGCCGGACGGCCGTCGGGGCGGGGGAAGTCCCGGGGGAAGTCCAGGATGCCGTTCACGTCGGCGCCCCGGAAGGTGTAGATCGACTGGTCGGGGTCACCGAAGGCGACCAGGCCGCGGCCGCCGCCGGCGAGGGCGTGCAGCAGCCGCACCTGGGCCGGGTCGGTGTCCTGGTACTCGTCGACGAACACGGCGTCGTACCGTGCGGCGAGTCGCTCGGCCACCTCGGGGCGATGGGCGAGAAGGACCGCGCGGTGGACGAGTTCCGCGTAGTCGATCACGCCGTGCAGATCGAGCACGTCGAGGTACTCGGCGAGGAAGGCGGCGGCGGCACGCCAGTCGGGGCGGCCGATGCGGTGCGCGAAGGCGTCCAGGGCCGCGGGGTCGAGGCCCAGTTCGCGGCTGCGGGCGAGCACCGCGCGGACCTCGTCGGCGAAGCCGCGCGTGGTGAGGCAGGCGCGCAGTTCGTCCGGCCAGCGCACATGCGCGAGACCGAGCCGTTGCAGGTCGAGCTGGCCGGCGAGCAGTTCGCGGACGGCCACGTCCTGCTCGGGTCCTGACAGCAGCCGCAGGGGTTCCACGAACAGGTCGGCGTCCTGGTGGGCGCGGATCAGGGCATAGCAGTACGAGTGGAAGGTGGTCGCCTGGGGCGCGCGGGCGGCGCCCATGCGATGCGCCATCCGGTCCCGCAGCTCCACGGCCGCCTTGCGGCTGAACGTGAGCACCAGGATGCGTTCGGGGTCGCCCCCGCGGGCGATCCGGGCCGCCACGGACTCGACGAGGGTGGTGGTTTTCCCGGTGCCCGGACCTGCGAGGACGAGCAGCGGACCGGCCCCGTGGTCAACCACGGAGCGCTGTGTGGCGTCCAGACGAGGGGGACCCACGCGGGCCGGCGGGGTACGCACCAGTCGGTAAGCGCCACGGTCCCCCTGTCGCCCCTGGGGGTGCGACAGGCGCCTGGTGGAGAAAGAGGAGCTCACGTGGTTCGCCGGTCCTGGTGGGTGTACTGGTTGACGGAGCACCGCTCGGGGAGAGCGGTGATCACGGGATGAGGGGGACGCGTGCGGCCGACGCTACGCCGACAAGCGGTCCGGAAGGATGGCTTCCGGTTCTTCTCTCGAGGCCCTCGCAGCCCTCACGCCCCTCCCGGCCCTGCTGCCGTGCACGTCCCTCGCCCCTCGAACGTACGCCATGCCGCGGACGTGCCCTCTTTGCGCTGTTTCCCCCGTACGGGCCACAAGATCCCCTCGGCGCCGTCCGATGGCGGAAGCTGTCAGGTGTGACCTTCCGCGCGCCCGCCGCCGTCCCACCGAGCCCGCTTCATGTCGAGGCGCGGCAGGTGCCCCTGGGCGGCCCTGCTCGCCTGCTTCAGCGGCGTGCCCTCGGCGCGGTAGTGGTCCAGCGCCCGCAGCTCGTGGCCCGGGAGCAGCGTCCCGTCCGCGCGGACCACACGCCACCACGGGACGGCGCCGCCGTAGAGGGCCATCACCCGGCCCACCTGCCTCGGCCCGCCCTCCTCCAGCCACTCCGCCACGTCCCCGTACGTCATGACCCGCCCGGGCGGAATCAGCTCCGCGACCTCGAGGACCCGCTCGGCGTACTCCGGCAGCGCGTCCGTGTACTCCGGGCGGGCGTCGTCCGGAAGGCTCTGCTCGCTCATCCGGCCCATCCTGCCCCACGGCACCGACAATGGGACGGGCCGGCGACCCTGTGTGCCCCTCGCCCCCGGGCGGCGCTTCAGGCAGACTGTGCGCCCCCGCGTTTGCACCCTGATGCCCCCGTGTGTCAGTGGGGCATGCCACCATCGTGCGGGCGGTGACACCGGTGATACGAGATCAAGAAGAGACGATGAAGCAGCAGGGCGTGCATCCTGAGGGCGCGGAAAGCACCTCTGACGCTGCGCCGCGCCCGGACATCACCGAAGAGGCACGGGAAGAGGTGCACATCGACGAGGTCGAGGGCGACGAACCGCTCCTCCCCGCGCGCGTGCACCGCCCTTCCGACCTGATGCGGCTGCTGGTGGGCGTGCTCGCCGTGGTCCTCCTCCTGGGCATCGCCGCCTTCGCACACGGGACGACCTCCGGCCTCGAACAGGACATCAACAAGGGCACCGGACAGGCCCCCGATCTCCTCATCAAGATCGCGGGGCTGGCGTCCAGCATCGCGATCCTGCTGGTGCCGGTCGCGTTCGCCATCGAGCGGCTGATCAAGCGCGACGGGCTGCGCATCGCCGACGGCGTCCTCGCCGCGGTCCTCGCGCACGGTGTGACCCTCGCCACCGACCTGTGGGTCGCCAAGGCCGCCCCGAGCTCGATCCAGGAGGCGCTCACCCAGCCCTCCCCCGGTGACATCCACGCCCTCACCGACCCCGTGCACGGCTACCTCGCGCCCGTCATCGCCTATATGACCGCCGTCGGGATGTCGCGTCGGCCGCGCTGGCGCTCGGTGCTGTGGATCGTGCTGCTCCTCGACGCCTTCTCGATGCTCGTCACCGGCTACACGACACCGTTCTCGATCATCCTCACGGTGCTGATCGGCTGGACGGTGGCCTACGGGACGCTGTACGCGGTCGGCTCCCCGAACGTGCGCCCGACAGGGCGGACGCTGATGGCGGGCCTGCGGCACGTCGGCTTCCGCCCGGTGAACGCGGCCCGCGAGGAGGGCCCGGACGCGGCGGAGGGCGACCGGGGCAGACGCTACTTCGTCACCCTGGAGGACGGTCCACCGCTCGACGTCACGGTCGTCGACCGGGAACAGCAGGCCCAGGGATTCTTCTACCGCGCGTGGCGCAATCTGACCCTGCGCGGCTTCGCCACCCGCAGCAGCCTCCAGTCGCTGCGCCAGGCCCTCGAACAGGAGGCGCTGCTCGCCTACGCGGCCATCGCGGCCGGCGCCAACGCGCCGAAGCTGATCGCGACCTCCGAGCTCGGTCCCGACGCGGTCATACTCGTCTACGAGCACACCGGCGGCCGCACCCTCGACTCACTGGCGGACGACGAGATCACCGACGACCTGCTGCGCAACACCTGGCACCAGGTGCAGGCACTCCAGTCGCGGCGCATCGCGCACCGCCGGCTCGCGGGTGACGCGATTCTGGTGGATCGTTCCGGCAGGGTGATCCTCACCGATCTGCGCGGCGGCGAGATCGCGGCCGGCGACCTGCTGCTGCGCATGGACGTCGCCCAGCTGGTGACGACGCTCGGCCTGCTGGTGGGCGCCGAACGGGCGGTGGCCTCCGCGGTGGGCGTGCTCGGACCGGACACGGTCGCGGACTGTCTGCCGATGCTCCAGCCCATCGCGCTGACCCGCTCCACGCGCGCGACGCTGCGCCGACTGGCACGCGAGCGTGCGCAGCGGGAGCGCGAGGCGGTCCTGGAATCCTCGCGGCAGGCCAAGCAGGCCCGCCTGGAGGCGGCAGGGCACGACACCGCACCCGTCGCCCTCGAGAAGCCGGACAAGAAGGCCGTACGCGCGGAGGCGCGGGCCGAGAAGCGGGCCATCGACGACGCGCTCGAGGAGGCCCGCGAGGAGGATCTGCTGACGCAGATCCGGCACGAGGTGCTGCTGATCCGGCCCCAGGCGCCGGTCGAGCCGGCCCGGCTGGAGCGGGTGCGGCCGCGCACCCTGATGAGTTTCATCGCCGGTGCCATCGGCGCCTACTTCCTGCTGACGCAGCTCACCCACATCGAGTTCGGTCCGCTCATCGCCAACGCCGAATGGGGCTGGGTGGCCGCGGCCGTGCTGTTCTCCGCGGTGAGCTACGTCGCCGCGGCGATGAGCCTGCTGGGGTTCGTACCGGAGCGGGTGCCGTTCCCGCGGACCGTGGCCGCGCAGGTCGCCGGGTCGTTCGTGAAGATCGTGGCCCCGGCCGCGGTCGGCGGGGTCGCCCTCAACACCCGCTTCCTCCAGCGCGCGGGGGTGCGGCCCGGCCTCGCGGTGGCCAGCGTCGGCGCCTCGCAGCTGTTCGGCCTGGGCTGCCACATCCTGATGCTGCTGTCGTTCGGCTATCTGACCGGCACCGAGAAGACGCCGTCGCTGTCGCCGTCCCGCACCGTCATCGCGGGTCTGCTCACGGTGGCGGTGCTCGTGCTCGTGGTGACCTCGGTGCCGTTCCTGCGCAAGTTCGTCAGCACGCGCGTGCGGTCCCTGTTCGCCGGGGTCGTGCCGCGCATGCTGGACGTACTGCAGCGGCCGCAGAAGCTGGTCACCGGGATCGGCGGCATGCTCCTCCTCACCGCCTGCTTCGTGATGTGCCTGGACGCGTCGATCCGCGCGTTCGGCGACGAGTCGACCTCGCTCAGCATCGCCAGCGTCGCCGTCGTCTTCCTCGCCGGCAACGCCCTCGGCTCCGCCGCCCCGACACCGGGCGGAGTCGGCGCCGTCGAGGCGACCCTGACGGTCGGTCTGATCGCCGTGGGCCTGCCCAAGGAGGTCGCCGCTCCCGCGGTGCTGCTCTTCCGCCTGCTGACGCTGTGGCTGCCGGTACTGCCCGGCTGGCTGGCCTTCAACCACCTCACCCGCAAGGGCGCCCTGTAGGAGCGCTCCGGCGCCCGTACCTCGTACGGCCCGGCGCCCCGCGCGCGTGCCCGGGCACGACCGCAGGATGGGATCATGCCGAACCCCTCCCGCCTGCGCGCCGCCGCCGTGACCGCCACCGCCCTGCTGCTGTCCTCCATGGTGGCGGGCTGCGGCGACGATGCGCAGGACGAGGATCTGACGGCGCAGAAGCTGAGCTGGAAGGACTGCCCGGCACCCTCCCAGGCGGAGGGCGGCGGCAGCGCGCCGACTCCGCTGCCGGACGGCGACCAGTGGCAGTGCGCCACCATGAAGGCGCCCCGCGACTGGGACGACCCCAAGGGTGCCACGATCGACATCGCGCTGATCAGGGCCCCGACGAGCGGCGACGAGAGCCGCAGGATCGGCTCCCTGATCTTCAACTTCGGCGGCCCCGGCGGCTCGGGCGTCTCCACCCTGCCCGCCTTCGGCGAGGAGTACGCGGCCTTGCGTACCCGCTACGACCTGGTCAGCTTCGACCCGCGCGGGGTCGGCCGCAGCGCCAAGGTGCAATGCAAGAACGACCAGCAGCTCGACGCGTACTTCCAGCAGGACAGCACGCCCGACGACGCCGCCGAGCGCACCGCGCTGCTGGAGAACACCAAGGACTTCAACGCGGCCTGCGAGGAGAACTCCGCGAAGATGCTGCCGAACGTGCGGACCACGGACGCGGCCCGCGACATGGACCTGATGCGCCAGGTCCTCGGCGACGACCGGCTGTACTACTTCGGCATCTCCTACGGCACCGAACTGGGCGGCGTGTACGCCCACTTGTTCCCCAAGCACGTGGGACGCGCCGTCTTCGACGCGGTCGTCGACCCTACGCAGACGTCCGAACAGGGCTCACTCGGGCAGGCCGAGGGCTTCCAGCTCGCACTCGACAACTTCGCCGAGGACTGCACGTCCAAGACGGAGGACTGCCCCGTCGGGGACACCGCGCAGGACGTGAAGGACCGGATCGCGGGGCTCCTCAAAAACCTCGACGGCAAGCCGATCCCGGGCATCTTCCCGCGCGAACTGACCCAGAGCGCCGCGACCAACGGCATCGCGCAGGCGCTGTACTCGAAGGACTTCTGGGAGTACCTCACCGAGGGCCTGGAGCAGGCCTACGCCGGGAACGGCAAGGTCCTCATGCTGCTGTCCGACCTGATGAACGGCCGCAACGAGAACGGCGAGTACAGCAACATCACGGCCGCCAACATCTCCATCAACTGCGCCGACGACAAGCCGCGCTACTCCACCGCCCAGGTGCAGCAGAAGCTGCCGGAGTTCCGGGCCGCCTCCAGCGTGTTCGGGGACTTCCTGGCCTGGGGCATGGTCAGTTGCACCGACTGGCCCGTCGCCGGCGCCGCCGACCACCCCGACGTGAGCGCGCCCGGGTCGGCGCCGATCCTCGTCGTGGGCAACACCGGCGACCCGGCGACCCCGTACGAGGGGGCCCGGAAGATGGTGGACGCGCTGGGCCCCGGGGTCGGGGTGGAGCTGACGTACAAGGGGCAGGGGCACGGTGCGTACGACAGCAAGAACAAGTGCGTACAGACGGCGGTGAACGGCTACCTGCTGAACGGCAAGGTGCCGGCCGCAGGGACCGTCTGTTCCTGACGCCGCCGCAAATTCCCGAGAAAGCCGCAGGTCAAAAGGTTATCCACAGGCCCGGACGGGTGCGCCGTGCGCCGCCTAATATGGCCTGACAGCCGTTCGCCGCCGAGCGCGGACGGCCTGCGAGGGGGGAAGTGCACATGGCGCGATTCGTACGGTGGACGGCGCTGGGGGCCGCCGCCGCACTGCTGGTGACGGGTTGCAGCAGCGGCGCGTCGGACGGGGGCGGGGACGGCAAGGGCGGTACGGCCGCCTCCTCCGCGGCGGCCAGTGCGACCGCTACGACGTCCGCGCTGCCCGCTTCGCTGACCGGGCAGAAGCTCGACTGGGGACGCTGCAGGGCCACGGCGGACTCCGCCGCGCCGGGCAGCGACTGGCAGTGCGCGACGCTGAAGGTGCCACTGGACTGGTCGAAGCCGGACGGCAAAACGATCGGCCTCGCCCTGGTGCGTACCAAGTCCCGCGCCGAGGGGAGCAAGCGGACCGGCTCGCTGTTGTTCAACTTCGGCGGACCCGGCGGCTCGGGAGTGTCCACGCTCCCCGCCTACGGCTCCGCCTTCTCTTCGCTCCGCGAGCGCTACGACCTGGTGAGCTGGGACCCGCGCGGGGTCGGCGCCAGCGAGGGCGTCCGCTGCCGCGCCGACAAGGCCATCCAGGCCGCCGAGTCCCTCGACTCCACCCCGGACACCCCCGCCGAGGAACAGGCGTACTTCGAGGACGCCACCGACTTCGGCAAGGGCTGCGAGAAGGCTGCCGGAGAGCTGCTGGCGCATGTGTCGACGACCGACACCGCCCGCGACATGGACCTGATGCGCCAGGTCCTCGGCGACTCGAAGATGCACTACTTCGGCATCTCCTACGGCACCGAACTGGGCGGCGTGTACGCCCACCTGTTCCCCAAGAACGTGGGGCGGCTGATCCTCGACGCGGTCGTGGACCCGAGCGCCGACTCGGTGGGCCACGCGCAGAACCAGGCACGCGGCTTCCAGCGGGCACTCGACGACTACCTCGAGTCGACGGGCCAGGACCCCGCGAAGGGCAGCAAGAAGATCGCGGATCTGCTGGACCGGATCGACACCGACCCGCTGCCCACGTCGGACGGGCGGAAGCTGACGCAGACGCTCGCGGTCACCGGCATCGTGCTGCCGCTGTACAGCAAGCAGAGCTGGCCGAGCCTGACCAGCGCCCTGGAGTCGGCCGAGGACGGGGACGGCTCCGAACTGCTGACGCTCGCCGACGGCTACAACGAGCGGGACACCTCGGGGCACTACGGCACGACGACCCACTCGCAACGGGTCATATCGTGCCTGGACGACAAGCAGCGGGCGACCGCCGAGGGGACGAAGAAGCTGCTGCCGGAGTTCGAGAAGATCTCGCCCGTGTTCGGGGACTTCCTGGGCTGGGACACCGCCGGCTGGTGCCACGACTGGCCGGTGGCCGGGCAGTACGACACCCCGGAGGTGAGCGCGGCGGGTGCGGCACCGATCCTGCTGGTCGGCAACACCGGGGACCCGGCGACGCCGTACGAGGGCGCCCGGAAAATGGCGGACGAGCTCGGCAAGGGCGTAGGTGTGCTGCTCACCTGGAAGGGCGAGGGGCACGGTGCGTACGGCAGCGGGAGCGACTGCGTCGACTCGGCGGTGGACGCGTACCTGTTGAAGGGAACGGTGCCGAAGGACGGCAAGGTCTGCTCATGACGACGGCGGGGGCTTCGCGCACTCGTGGTACGCCAAGCCCCCGCCGATCGGACCGGTCACCCCGGTGCGCCAGGGGAACGGCCGGGTCAGTAGATCGGCTTGCTCGGCTCGATCTGATTGACCCAGCCGATCACGCCGCCGCCGACATGCACGGCGTCCGAGAAGCCCGCGGACTTCAGGACCGCGAGGACTTCCGCACTGCGGACACCCGTCTTGCAGTGCAGGACGATCTTCTTGTCCTGCGGCAGGCCCTCCAGGGCGGTGCCCAGCAGGAACTCGTTCTTCGGGATCAGCCTGGCGCCCGGGATGGAGACGATCTCGTACTCGTTCTGCTCACGGACGTCGATGATCTCGATGTTCTCGCCGTCGTCGATCCACTCCTTGAGCTGCTTGGGAGTGATCGTCGAGCCGGCCGCCGCCGCCTGGGCCTCCTCGGAGACGACGCCGCAGAAGGCCTCGTAGTCGATGAGCTCGGTGACGGTCGGGTTCTCGCCGCAGACCGCGCAGTCGGGGTCCTTGCGGACCTTGACCTGGCGGTACTGCATCTCCAGGGCGTCGTAGATCATCAGGCGACCGAGCAGCGGCTCGCCGATGCCCGCGAGGAGCTTGATCGCCTCGTTGACCTGGATGGAGCCGATCGACGCGCACAGCACGCCCAGCACGCCGCCCTCGGCGCAGGAGGGGACCATGCCCGGCGGCGGGGGCTCCGGGTAGAGGCAGCGGTAGCACGGACCGTGCTCGGACCAGAAGACGGACGCCTGGCCGTCGAAGCGGTAGATCGAGCCCCACACGTACGGCTTGTTCAGCAGCACGCACGCGTCGTTGACCAGGTAGCGGGTCGCGAAGTTGTCCGTGCCGTCGACGATCAGGTCGTACTGGCTGAAGATGTCCAACACGTTCTCGGCCTCGAGCCGTTCTTCGTGCAGGACCACATTCACGTACGGATTGATGCCGAGGACGGAGTCGCGGGCGGACTCGGCCTTGGAGCGGCCGATGTCGGCCTGGCTGTGGATGATCTGCCGCTGGAGGTTCGACTCGTCGACCTCGTCGAACTCCACGATGCCGAGCGTGCCCACGCCCGCCGCGGCCAGGTACATCAGCGCCGGCGAGCCCAGGCCGCCGGCGCCCACACAGAGCACCTTGGCGTTCTTCAGCCGCTTCTGCCCGTCCATCCCGACATCGGGGATGATCAGGTGGCGGGAGTACCTGCGGACCTCGTCTACGGTGAGCTCAGAGGCTGGCTCGACCAGGGGTGGCAGCGACACGGGGACTCCGTTGGTCGGTCGATCACTACAGTTGTTCTCCCCGTAACACTGCCATGGCCTTCTTCATTCCGAGACACCCGTTCCGATCCGCGAGACGAGTTCGTCCCAGTAGCCGGGCAGGGTCTCCCAGGGGCCGGCGAGGCCGCCGCGGCCGGTGCCGTCGGTGAACCAGATCGTCGCGGCGCCCTGCCAGCGCGCGATGCGCAGCGCCTCGTCGAGGTGACCACGTGGCACGCCGTGCACGAGGTGGCAGAAGCGCTCGGGCGGGTGCTCCGCGGTCCACTCGGCCACCTGCGACCAGCGGTAGTCGCTCCAGGAGCCCGAGAAGGTGACCACCTGATCGGCGAGTTCGGCGTAGCCGGGGTGAGGGTGGGTGCCGTGGCCGAGGACGATGTGGGGCGCGTCGTTGAGGGCGCGGAGTGTCCCGACCGTGCGGCGCAGTTCGGGGAGGGCGGTGCGCCCGGCCGGGCACCGGTCGAGGAGGAAGCCGTCGACCTGGTACCAGTCGAGGTGGCGCTGTGCGTCGGAGATCACCTCGGTGAAGGGACGGGCGCCGTAGCGGGTGTCGAGGTGCCCGAGGACCCGGACACCGGCGTTGCGCAGCCGGCCCGCGGCTTCCAGGCAGTGCGGGTCGGGGCGGTCGCCGGGACCGTCGGCGACGTCGAGGACGACCCAGTGCAGAGGCCTGCCTGGGTGGGCGAGTCCGCGCCACTCGGTCGACGCGAGCAGGGGGTGCGCGAGGCCGGGGACGCCGAAGCCGGTGCGGACGTCGGTGATGCCGGCGCTCGCGGTGCCCGCCGGAGTTCCGGTCAGATACGACATGCCGCCTCCATCCAGATGTCGGCGAGGGACTCCTCCAGGTTGATGCGGGGCCGCCACCCGAGCCGGTCCCGGGCGGTGCGCACATCGGCCTGCTGCCAGCTGCCGCAGCCGTCCGGATACGGGTACGCGACGGGTCCCGCGTGGTCCGACTCGGGGCGGGGGTGGCCGATGGCGGCCCTGAGGTGGCCGCCGGACGGCCCGTCGAGTTCGTGCAGAGCGCCGCCGTACCCGGCCACCCGCGCGAGGGTCGCGGCGGCGTCGCGCAGGCGGACGGCGCGGCCCGAGCCGATGTTGATGACGCCCTGCGCGGCGGAGAGCGAGGCCGCGTGCACGGCACGGGCGACGTCCCGGACGTCGATGAAGTCGCGTTGCACGCCGAGGCCGCCGAGTTTGAGCTCGCCGTCGCCGGACTGCATGGCGCGGCGCATGGCCTCGGCGAGCCGGCCCAGCGGGGAGCCGGCGGGCGTGCCCGGACCGGCGGGCGAGAAGACCCGGAGCACGACGGCGTCCAGACCGGAGCCGAGGACGAGTTCCGTGGCGGCGAGCTTGCTGACGCCGTACGGGCCGCCGGGGCGGGGCACGGCGTCCTCGGCCGTCGAGGAGCCGGGCTGGCTCGGGCCGTACTCGGCGCCGCAGCCGATCTGCACCAGACGTGCGCCGCAGCCGCTGCGGCGCAGAGCCTCGCAGACGGTGGCGACGGCGACGGTGTTGTGCCGGGTGAGCTCGCGGGCGCCGCCCCGGGTGGTGCCCGCGCAGTTGACGACGACCTGGGGGTGGACCGCGTCGAGGAAGCGGGTGAGCGCGCCGGGGCTGCCGGACGCGAGGTCGAAGCGGACGTCGGCATCGTCGCCGCGGCCGAGCGCGGTGAGCTGGACGGCCGGGTCGGCGAGCAGACGGTCGGCGACGAAACGACCGAGGTAGCCGTTGGCTCCGATCAGCAGGACCCTCATCGTGCGGCTCCCGGGATGTGCGCCGCGGCTGTCGACGGGGCCACGGGGGCTCCGGTCGCCGCGTGTCCTGCGGCTGCTCCTGTGACCGCGGGGGCGCCTGGGACCCCGGGGGCCCCGGTATCTCCGGTCGCTCCGGATCGGGAGGTGGTCATCTGGTCTCTCCTTCAAGCGTGTTGCGGTGGGCTGCGGCTGGGTGGAGGAACGTGTGCGCCGCATGGTCCGGGCGCGGTGGGGACTGCGCCGCGCCCGGCGGCCGAGACGCCGACGGCAGGCGTCGGAGGGGCGGTCGTCGGAGGGGCCGGCGGGGGCGGGTGCGGCGGCGGGCTCGGGTCAGCGCGGCTGGCCCGCTCGGCACCACTGGACCGCTCAGCACGGCTGGACCGCTCAGCACCACTGGACCGTTCAGCACCACTGGACCGCTCAGCACGGCTGGACCGCTCGGCACCACTGGACCGCTCGGCACCACTGGACCGCTCAGCACCACTGGACCGTTCAGCACGGCTGGACCGCTCGGCACCACTGGACCGCTCGGCACCACTGGACCGCTCAGCACCACTGGACCGCTCAGCACGGCTGGACCGTTCAGCACGGCTGGTCCGTTCGCGCGTGGGCCGAGGCCCTGGTCAGCGTGCGGGTCGCGTGGAACAGCAGGGCCAGCGCCGCGGCTCCGCAGACGAGGGACGGGACACCGGCCGGACCCCAGGCGGCGACGAGGCTCTCGACGGGGGTGGCCAGGAAGTCGCAGCCCGGGAGCCGGCCCGTGAAGAGCGTGGCCGGGGCCAGCGCCTCCGCCGTGCCGACGACTCCGAGGGCGACCGCCGGGACGTGGGTGAAGCCGTGCGCGGTGAGGAGACGAGCGAGGAAGAGGAGCGCGCCCAGGGTGAGGGTGTGGCCGTAGTCGGCCGGCTCGCCCAGGACCGCGGCGCACAGCGGGGTCAGCGCGGCCAGCGCGCACAGGAACAGGGCGAAGGTGCCGAGCAGCAGCGGCTGTACGGAGGCGGCGAACTCCTCCAGGCCACGGCTGGTGTCCAGTCGGCGCCGGGCGCGTACGGCAAGGAGGTGCGCGCTCCAGGCGGCCGGCGCGCAGGCCAGGGTGAGGGTGAGCAGCGGGGCCGCGGCGAGGGGCCAGGGGCCGCCCGCCGTCCCGTCGGGCAGGCGGTCGGGGCCCCCGGCGACGGCGGCGCGCAGAAGGCTGTCGCCGAGGGCCGCGTAGCCGAGGAGCCAGCAGGTCCAGGCACCCGTCCGGTGCGGGCCCGGGTGGACGCCACGGTGCGGGCTCAACGGGCCCCGGCGCAGCACCGCACGCACGGCGAGGGCGACGGCGAGGACGCCCGCGGCGGCGACGAGCAGACATGTGCGCCCATGCGTGAGGCGCACACCGGTCACGCCCGCGGCGCACAGGACTCCGGGCAGGAGGGTGAGCAGTGCCCGGTCCAGGCGGGGCCGCGGGGTCGCCGTGGCCGGGAGGAGCGGGGGCGCGTCACCGTCGCGGGGGACGCGGGCGTACATCTCCTCCGCGAGGGAGAAGACGTCCCGGTGCCGGAAGCGTGCCGCGGTGCGGTCGGTGACCCCGTGGGCCTCCAGGCCCGCCGCGATCTCCAGCGGGTCGACGGCGCGTTCGCACAGCTCGCGGTGACGGTGCATCAGGGCTTTCACCGGGTCCGCGGCGCCACGGCGGGCAGCGGCCGGGCTGCGCCCGTCGGCGGCGGCGTCGACGCGCGCTCCGAAACTCCCCGGCGCCTCCGCAGCCCCCCGCGTTCCCTGTGCTCCCGGTACTCCCGGTACTCCCGGCGTTCCCGGTCGGTCCAGCTCGTCGAGCCCGCTCATCGTGCCCCCTCGGTCGCAGAAATCGGCGAGGTGCCCCGGGGCGGTGGCCCCGCCGCCCAGCCCGGACCGCGCCGGGCGGTGACGCGCGCGTCCGGGCCGGTCCAGTGGCCCGGCAGACACGCCTCGGCCGGGACGGCGAACGGACGGGGATCACCGTCGTCGAAGAGGAATCGCCGTACCGGGGCCTGGGCGACGAGCTCCAGGTAAATGCCGTGAAATGCCGTGATGTTCTGCTCGACCGTGAAGAGTTCCAGGGCTCGGGCGCGGGCGGCCGCGCCCAGGCGCGCACGGCGGTCGGGGTCGCGCAGCAGCGCCACGCATGCCTCCGCGAGCGCCCGTGGATTGCGCGGCGGAACCACCAGTCCCGTGCCGCCGATGACCTCCACCACCGCGCCGACGTCGGTCGACACGGTCGCGCGACCGCAGAACATCGCCTCGACCAGACCGACCGGGAACCCCTCGACGACGCTGGACAGGACGGCCACCGCGCCGGCCGCGTACGCCTCGGCGAGGGTGGGCGCCTCCGGGCCGCCGATCTCCTCGAAGGACACCGGGTTGTCGCCGACGGCGTGCGGCCCGTCCGCCTCGTCGGGGAAGAGCTGCGCGGCCAGCACCTTGCAGTGGCCGAGGTAGGCCTGCCCCTCCGCCCCGGCCGGAGCGCCGATGATCCGCAGGCGCGTGCGCGGTTCCTCCTTGCGGAGTTCCGCGAAGGCGTGCAGCAGGGAGACCAGGTCCTTCGCCGGTTCCACCCGGCCGACCCAGACGAGGGTGTGCGGATCGGCGGTGTCGCGGGAGTCGCCCACCTCGGCGAAGCGGGACGCCTCCATGCCCGGGTAGACGGTGCGCAGTTTGGCGCGGTCGGCACCGCAGCGCTCCTGCCAGCGGCGGGCGTGTCTGTTGCCGGGGGTGACGCATGCCGCCTGCCGGTACACCTCGGCGGCGAGCCGACCGTGGAAGGCGGCGACCAGAGCGCGTACGGCGGGAGCCGCCTCGGCGGACGGCACGCCCCCGGAGCCTGCGGGCGAGGGACCCGTCCCCGAGCTCAGGTAGTGCGTCCGCAGCCGGACCCCGTACTCGGTCACCAGCAGCGGCACGTCGAAGAAGTGCCGTGCGAGCAGCCCGGGCAGGGCCGCCGCGCCGCCGGACGTGGCGTGGCACAGGTCGACCGCGCCGAGGCCCTCACCCCCGTCGCCTCCGCCGTCCTCCCCGTACCAGTCGAGCGAGAGGGGGCGCAGGGCGCGTTCGAGGTGCGCGGCGACGGCGAGCAGCTCGGGTACGCGCGCCTCGCGCGCCGTACGCAGCGCGCCGGGCGCGCGACAGGCACGTTCCAGGGTGCGCACGGCGCTTTCCGAGCGGAGTGCCCCCACCAGGCCGCCCTCGTCCCTGGCGAGTTCGGCGAGGCCGTACAGCGCGTTGGCGAAACGGTCCGCCTGAACGGCCGGAGCGGCCCCCGGGGGACCCGCAGCGTCCGGGGGGTCCCCCTCGCACAGCGCGGTCACCAATTCGCCGTAGGACTCCGCGAAGCGCCGGCGCGCGCGCCTGCCGTAGGCGACCCCGTCGTCCTCGGCCTTCCACAGCGGCGCCGTACACACCCGGCTGACCTGCGGCGGAAGCTCGACCCAGCCCGCTTCCTCCTGGTGTTCGGCACGACTGAGCGCGTAGACGTCGAACTCGTGCTGCCCGAGCCCGCGCACGAGCCGGTCGCACCAGAGCCCGGCGTCACCGCTCAGATACGGATAGCCGCCCTCCGTCAGCAGTCCGATGCGCACGCCCACTCCCGATCTCCCGTTTGGGGAGCCGCCGTTGACCCGGCGGCTCGCAGCGGGACGAACGTATGCGGACAAGGTGGTGGCGGGGGGGGGGGGGGTTGGGGTGGGGCCCACCGAAGGGTGGGGGAGGTGGATGGAGTC
>NZ_JBHWUW010000037.1:0-10166 GCF_042737245.1 Streptomyces sp. NPDC060002 | reverse complement strand
CCCGGGGGCCGGTCCGGCCCACTACTTTGCCTTTGTGGGGGGGGCGGCGGTGGTGTGTGGCCCCCCCCCCCCACCAAAAGGGGTGAACGGTCGTAACTTTCCCGTGCGGTTCGCGTTCGGTCGCGCTAAGAGATCATCCGACTGCGAAACGTCACGTCACTCGCGTCCCATGGGTCTCACGCCAGGGCCGGCTCCCGTCGCTCGGTGCGGCGTCGGGCGGCGATTGCGGGGTCGAGTGCCGGTACGGCGGCCAGGAGTTGCCGGGTGTACGGGTCCCGCGGCGACTCGTACACCTCGTCGGCGGGCCCCTCCTCGACGACCCGGCCTCGGCGCATCACCGCGACCCGGTCGCTGACCTGACGCACCACGGCCAGGTCATGGGCGACGAAGACCAGCGCGAGGCCGAGTTCGCGCTGGAGTTCGCCGAGCAGGGCCACGACCTGGGCCTGGGTGGTCACATCGAGCGCGGAGACCGGCTCGTCGCACACGATGACGCGCGGCCCGGCCGCGAGCGCCCGCGCGATGCCCACGCGCTGGCGCTGACCGCCGCTGAACTCGTGCGGGTAACGGTCGTAGTGCGCCGCTTCGAGCCCCACGCGCTCCAGCAGTTCCGTCACGCGCTCCCTGACCCGTGCCTCGCCCCTCCCCCGCACGCCCCACGCGCCCGGTGCGCCCGGTGCGCGAAGCGGGTCGGCGATGGACTCGCCGACGCTGCGGCGGGGGTTGAGGGAGGAGACGGGGTCCTGGAAGACCATCTGCACGGTCGGGTTCACCCCCGTCGACACCCGTCCCTCGTACCGGACCTCGCCGGCCGTCGGCTCCAGCAGTCCGACCAGCATCCGGCCGAGCGTCGTCTTGCCGCTGCCGCTCTCCCCGACGACGCCGAGGGTCTCGCCCCGGTGGACGGTCAGCGACACGCCGTCGACGGCCGCGAAGGCCCGCTTGCCGCGCCCGAACTCGCGGCGCAGCCCGTGTGCCTCCAGCACGACCTCGGCCGACGGACGGTCGGCCGCGGGCCGCACGTCCGCCTGCGGCCCGCCCGCGTCCGGCCGCCGTACGTGAGACCGCCGTACGTCCGGCCGCCGTACGTCAGGCTCCTCCGGCCCGTGCCCGACCGCACGACGCGCCTCCACCCGGGGCACGGCTCCGAGCAGCTCGCGTGTGTACGGCTGCGCGGGAGCCGCCAGAACGGCTCCGACCGGCCCGTGCTCGACGAGTCGGCCGTGCCGCATGACCAGTACCTCGTCGACGCTCTCCGCCGCCACGCCCACGTCGTGCGTGACCAGCAGCAGCCCCATCCCGGTCTCCTCGCGCAGGGTGTGCAGCAGGTCGAGGATCTGGGCCTGGACGGTCACGTCGAGCGCGGTCGTCGGCTCGTCGGCGATCAGCAGGTCGGGCTCGCAGGCCAGCGCCATGGCGATGAGGGCGCGCTGGCGCATGCCGCCGCTGAACTCGTGCGGCCGTGACCGGGAGCGCCGGACCGGGTCCGGAATTCCTACCCTCTCCAGGACCTGCACCGCACGCGCGCGTGCCGTACGACGGGACACGCGCGTGTGCACGCGGTACACCTCGGCGATCTGGTCGCCGATCGCGTAGTACGGGTCGAGGGAGGACAGCGGGTCCTGGAAGACCATCGCCGCCCGGCCGCCGCGCAGCCGCCGCAGTTCCTCGTCGGACGCGCTCTGCACGTCGGTCCCGGCGACCCGTACCGAGCCGCCGACGGCGGCCCCCGTCCCCCGGTGCAGTCCCAGGAGGGCCGAGGCGACCGTGGACTTGCCGGAGCCGGACTCGCCGACGAGGCCGAGGGCGGCGCCCTCCGCCAGACGGAAGGAGAGGCCGTCGACGGCGCGCAGAGCACCGAACTCGACCGTCAGGTCCGTGACTTCCACCAGGCTCATGCGAGCACCACCCGTCGGTCGGCCACCGCGTACAGGACGTCCGCGACGGCGTTGGCGAGGACCACGAAGAAACCGATGACCAGGACCATCCCGACGACCACCGGAAGGTCCACGACGTTGACCGCGTGCACCAGTTCCTGTCCGATGCCGGGGAGCCCGAAGAGGGTCTCGGTGAGCACCGCGCCGCCTACCGCGGAGCCGAAGTTGTTGGCGTTCAGCGCGATGACCGGCGCGAACGCCCCGCGCAGCGCGTGCCGTCCGATGATCGACCGCTCGCCGACGCCGTACGCGCGGAAGGTGCGGATGTGGTCCTCGGCGAGGGTCTCCAGCATCGACGACCGGGTCAGCCGGGCGAACGAGGCGGCCTCGATGAGCGCGAGCGAGAGCCAGGGCAGCAGCAGGTTCCACGCCCACTGCTCGGGGTCGTCGGTGAGGTTCACGTACTGCGGGAAGGGCAGCAGTTGCAGCTCGCCGCAGACGACGATCATCAGGATGAGGCCGATCACGAACACGGGCGTGGCCGTTCCGGCCAGGGTGACGGCGGTCAGGACGCGCTCGGTGAGCCGCCCGCGCCGCCAGGCCGAGAGCACGCCGGTGCCGACGCCGAGGATCAGCCACACCACCATCGCGCCGAGGACGAGCGACAGGCTCACCGGCAGCTTGGTCAGGATCAGCCGGGTGACCTGCTGATCGCTCTGGTACGACAGCCCCAGGCAGGGCGCCGGGCAGTGTTCCACGGAGGTGCCGGTCGAGTAGTCCTGACCCGCGACGAGGCCCTCGAGGAAGTGCCAGTAGCGCACGTGGAGGGGTTCGTCGAGGCGCAGTTGCTCGGCGACCTGGTGCACCTGGGCCGGCGAGCAGCGCGGACCGCAGGTGATCTGGGCGACGTCGCCCGGGGTGACGTAGAAGACGACGTAGACGATCACCGAGATGGCGAACAGGGTGAGGACCGTGCCGGTGCCCCGGCGCAGCACGAAGCCGCCGAAGCCGCTCATGAGGACGTCTCCTTCTCTGCGGCGGTGTCCGCTCGGTGTTCCCGCCGGCGTCCCGTCCCCACCCGCAGCCGGGAGGCCGCGCGCGGGTCGAGCGCCGTGCGCACGCCGTCACCGAGGACGGTCAGCGCGAGGACGGTCACGAAGAGGGCGCCGGCGGGCAGCAGCAGGTACTGCGGGGCCGCCTGGTACCAGACGTCGGCGGCGGTGAGCATCTGTCCCCAGGACGGCGTCGGCGGCTTCACACCGACCCCGAGGAAGGACAGCGCGGCCTCTACGGAGATGTTCTGCGGCACGAGCAGCGCCGCGTAGGTGATGACGGGGGCGGCGAGCCCGGGCAGCAGTTCCCGGCGGGCGATCCGCCAGGTGCCCCAGCCGCTGAGCCGGGCCGCCGACACGTAGTCGAGCCCCTTGAGGGTCAGCGTCTGGGCGCGCACCACCTTGGCGACGTTGCCCCAGGAGATGAGGCCGATGACCAGGGTGACCAGCACGGGCCGGGGGAAGCTCGCCGGGACGATCGCGAGCAGCGCCAACGACATGATCATCAGCGGCAGCGCGACGAAGATGTCGGTGATCCGGCTCAACAGTTGATCAACCCATCGGCTGCCGAGCGCGGCGGCGATGCCCAGGGTGACGCCGATGGCGACCTGGATCACGGTCGCGGCCAGCGCGACGCCCAGGGACACCCGGGCGCCGTGCACGAGACGGGCGAACAGGTCGCGTCCGGTCTGCGGTTCGACGCCGAGCCAGTGGTCGCCGCCGATGCCGCCGAGCGGGCCGACGGGCACGCCTCCGCGCGCGGAGTCGATGAGGGAGGGGTGGTAGGTGGTCGGGTCCTGGCCCTCGATGGCGGTGAGCAGCGGCGCGGCGAGCGCGACCAGGACGAGCAGCGCGACGACGACCGCCGCGACGAGGGCGGCACGCTGCGCTCGCAGCCGCCGCCAGAACTGACGGGCACCCGAGGCCCCCGGGACGGACGCGGGGTCCGTGCCGGGGGCCCGGGCGGCGGTGACGGCCTCGGCGGCCGCCTTGGTGACTGCCTCGCTCACAGTGCTACTTCACCGCGACCTGCGAGGGATCCAGGACGCCGTCCCAGTCGCTGATGACGATGTTGCGGATGTCCTCGCCGTACAGCCGCTTGTAGACGGGGTGGAACAGCGGCACGGTCAGCGCCTGCTCGCCGATCTTCTTGTCCAGTGCGCCCCACCTCTTGGCGGCGGCGTCGAGATCGGTCAACTTGTTGATCGCGTCGATCTCGGCATTGACCGACTTGTCGTTCAGGAAGCCCGTGTTGAAGTTCGCGCCGTCCTTGACGATCTGCCGGCCGTCGAAGATCGGGGCGAGGAACGGACCGCCGGAGGGCCAGTCGGCGCCCCAGTGGGCCAGGAAGAGGCCGGGCTCCGTCTTCACGTCGTGGATCGTGTCCGAGTAGTCGTTGTCCTCCAGACCCTGGAGCTTGACGGTGATACCGGCCTTCTTGAGCGCGTCCTGGATGGCGGTCGCGATCTCCGGGCTGGTCTCGAAGTCCTGGCTGTTGGAGTGGGTGAGGGTGATGGTCAGCCCGTTCGGGTGACCGGCCGCCTTCAGCAACTCCTTGGCCTTAGCCGCGTCGCCGGTCCTGCCCGCCGGGAAGAGGTCGTAGGGCTCGTAGCCGAAGGACTTCTGGTTCGGCAGGTAGGTGGTGGCGGCCTCGGCGAGCGACGAGCCGCCCGCCGCGTTGACGACCGACGACCGGTCGATGGCGTAGGAGACCGCCTGCCGCACCCTGATGTCGTCGAACGGCTTCACGTTCGGGTTGAACGCGAGGTAGTTGGTGTAGCCGAAGTGGCCGGTGCCGACCCGCGCGGCGAGTTCCTTGTCGCCGCTGACCTTGGCCAGTTCGGCCGGGCCGAGGTTGGTGTCCGTGGTGATGGCGGTGGCGTCCGCCCCCTGGGACGCGGACAGCCGCTGGTTGATCACCGAGGAGTCGAGCCCGGACCGTACGTCGATCTTGTCGGGGTACGCCTTGCGCTCGGCGTCCGTCTTCGCGGACCAGTAGGTGTTGCGCTCCAGGGTGAGGCGCTCGCCGTCGTTCTCGTTCTTGACGACCTTGTAGGGCCCGGACGAGACCGGGTGCTCCTCGTACTTCGTACCGGTGTCCTTGGCCTTCGGGACGGGCGCGAACTGCGTCTGCGTGGCCAGGTACGGGAACTCGCCCTCGGGCTTGTTCAGATGGAAGACGATCGTCCGGCTGTCCGGCGTCTCGATGGCGGCGAGGCCCTTGGAGTCCTTGTACGGCCCCTGGTAGTCGGCCGCGCCGACCAGCCAGTCCCGCAGGTAGGGCGCGCCGCCGGAGAGCTCGGCCGCGAAGGACCGCTCGATGCCGTACTTGATGTCGGCCGAGGTGATCGCGGTCCCGTCCTCGTACTTCAGACCCTCCTTGAGGGTGTACGTCCACACGGTGGCGTCCTTGTTGGGGCGCCCGGTGTCGGTGGCGAGGTCGGGGACGACCTCGGTGCCGGGGGCGCCGTTCTCGCGGTTGCGCGTGGTGAGGGTTCTGAAGACCAGGGTGGGCACCTTGCCGCCGCCGGAGGTGTAGAGGCGGGCCGGGTCGAAGTCCTGCTGGGGGTTGCGGTTCAGGATGGTGAGTGTCCCGCCCTGGTGCGGGGCGGAGTCGCCGCCGGAGGCCTTGGCATCGTTGTCCTCAGGCCCGCAGGCGGCGGCGCCCGCGGCCACCACCAGGCTGACGGATGCCGCGGCGACGCGGCGCGCTATGAGGGACGGTTGACGCATCGGAATGACGACCTCTCGGTTGACGGTCTCGCCGCCCCTCCCGGGGCATCTCGATATCCGAGACATATGGACGAGGATTGAGACGAAAGTGAACAGACGTCTGCCCCGGCGCCGAGTCGTCGAAGAGCCGTGACCACGTCACGGCTGGGAGAAAGAAAGAGAATTCGCGACACACGCGCCTGGGGGCGGCGTCAGCGACAGTGGATGTCGGCCACGCAGAGCGCGGTCACGCCGAAGAGCGCCAGCTCGATGGCGGCGCTCCTGTCGACGAGATGACTAGACCACATACGCAGCAATATGGAGGAACTTTTTGGGCATGTCAACGCGCCCCATGAGACGCCTGTCCATCCCTGAGGCTCAACTGCTGGGATAGGGCCAGGCGTTGGGCAGGCAGTGGATCCCGTCGTGGTCGAGGAATTTCGTCTGCTGCTGCATGACCGGCGCCAGCTCGCCGTCCTGGTCACAGGTGACATGGCTGTAGCCGAGGCGGTGGCCGACCTCGTGGTTGATCAGCATCTGCCGGTAGGCGTACATCTTGTCGCCGAAGGTCTCCGACCCCTGGGCCCACCGGTAGGCGTTGATCATCACGCGCTCGGTGGCGGCCGAGTCGCAGGAGACGTTGTCCTCCGTGGTGTCCAGACCGGACTTGGCGCACCACACCGCGGTGGTGCCCGGACTGGCGAGCGTGATGACGAAGTCGGCCTTGCCCGAGTGGATGCGTTCGAAGGTGCGGGCGCCGTTGTGGGCCCAGCTGCGGGCGTCGTTGAGCGTCTTCTGCACGGCCTGCGCGAAGAGTTCGCCGTCGAGCCCGAGGCCCTGTTCCACGTCCACGCGGTAGGTGTACTTCTGCCCCTTGCCGGGCGCCTTGTCGACGCCCGCGACGGCGTCGAACTTCCCCGACCCCTCGAGCTTGGCGCTGAGCGCGTACTTCGTGGCCATCCCCTGCGCGTACGTCAGCGTGGCCGCGCCGCCGGGCGCGCCGCCGGACGCACCGGCGGACACGGACGGGCTCGGCCGGTCCTCCCCGCGCGCGGCGTCGTCGTCGACGGCCTCACGGGTCTGCCCGGAGGCGGACTGCGAACGGACGGACTCGTCGTCCCGGCCGGTGGCGACCTGTCCGGCCACCACGACGGCCAGCACCGTGGTGACGGCGGCGGCCGCGATACCGCCGAACGCCCGCCCCTTGATTCCCTGAGCGGTCATGGGCCCGCCGGCGGACGGCACGTCGTCGTCCCCGTCGCGCCGCTCGGCGCCGGCCGGGGCGGTCGCACGGGAGGCGGTGTCCCGGTCGGTGGCGGCGGGGTAAGGATCCTGCACGCGCGCGGCCGCGGACAGCGGTCTCGCGCGCGTGAAAACATCCTCGTCGTCCTCGCCGAAGGCATCGAGGTAGTCCTGTCGCGGTCCCTGACGGGAACCTTGACGGGGGCCTTGACGCGGGCCGTCCTGGGGCATGGGTCGCTGACGAGGTATCACGGGCTGCCCGGTACCCGCTGATCGTCCCCTCAAGTCACCCCAGCCGCCCCCGCCTTCACGCTGCTCGGGGTGACCTCCCCGCACCTGCGGGAACCCATGGGCCGGAGTCCCGTCGGGAAAGGGGAAGCGGGGCACGCCGTGCGAGGGGGTTCCGTCGTACCCGGGGGGCGGTACCTGGACGCGGGCGCCGCGCGGGTCCCCCTGGGGAGGGGGCTCCGGAGAAGCCCCCTGCGAGGCGCCCTTGGAGCCGCCGCCGTTGGCGGCACTCCTGGGCGCGGGTCCACGCCGGCTGTGGCGTCCCACGTCGGTCTCAGCCTCCCGAGTTCTCTGTCGCGGCGGCGGTGTCGGCGAGGAGCTCGCGGAACGCCGTCGCCACCGTCTCGGGATACTCCATCATCGCCACGTGCCCGGCGTCGGGCAGCGTGAGCAGGCGGGAGTCACGGAAGGTGCGGGCGGCCCGCTGCGCCATGCGGAAACCGACGAGCTGGTCGCGACCACCGTAGACCAGGAGGGTCGGCGCGAGGACGCGCTCGGCCTGGCGCCAGAGCCCGTGTTGGCCGCCCAGCGTGTACGCGCTGAGCAGGCCGCGCGTGGAGCGCGTCAGCGCGTCCCAGAAGTACGGCAGCTGAAGGCGCCGCTCCAGCTCGTCCACCGCGTGGCGGAACGCGTCCGGGCCCACTCGCCCGGGATCGCCGTAACAGAGCGCCGTGACGCCGCGGACGCGCTGCTCGGCGGTCCACTCCCGGGTGAACCTGGTGAAGAGCGCGGCCACGCCGGGCAGCCCGACCAGTCCCGTGGGCACGGCCGTCCGCTGCACCCGCAGTTCGGGCAGCGCCGGTGACACCAGCGTCAGTGTCCGCACGAGGTCGGGCCGGACCGCGGCGACGCGCGTGGACACCGCGCCGCCGAGCGAGTTGCCGAAGAGGTGCACGGGTCCGCGATCGACGGCGTCGAGGTAGCGGATCACTGCACGCGCGTGTGCCGTGATGGAGTAGTTGCCGTCGTCCGGCGGCGGGGAGTCGCCGAAGCCCGGCAGATCCACGGCCTCGCTCGCCACCGCCCCGTCGAGCAGCGCCATCAGCGCGGACCAGTTCTGCGAGGAACCGCCCAGGCCGTGCACGTACAGCGCGGGCTCGAGCCCCTCGCGCGCGGGCGGCCTGGAACGGACCGTGAGCGTGACGCCCGGCAGCCCGACCGACCGGAGCCGCTCGCCCTCGGCGACCCGGACGGCGATCGCCTTCGGCAGCACACTGGTGGGCGGCACGGAGGGCAGCTCGGTCGAAGACATGCGGGCAATGTTACGAGACGATCACGCCCGCTTTTGTGTGTTCGCCGTCACACGCGCGGGGCGCACGCGCGCGTGGCTGCCGCCGCGCCGGCACCGCGAAGGAGCCATACCGCCGCGAATAGGGGGCACTCCGGACAGCGATCGCTTGGCGTCCGAAACGGGTGTCTCCTAGGCTCGTACCGAGGGCACCCGCTTGTGGCCCCTGCAACTCGCAGGGACGTTCGTAGGAAGGGAGCCCACCATGGCCGTTGACCCCACCGACCCGGAGACGTTCGAAGAGGACGACGACTTCGGGGAGCTCGACGTCGAGGCGCCTGAGAACGACGCCGCCGAACAGTCCAAGGACGTCACCCCGGAGCGCGACGACTCCCTGAAGGACGTGGATCCCACCCGGGCCGACGAAGCCGACCTCGTCGAACAGGCCCGCGTCGTATCCCTCGACGAGGACGACTATCGCTGACATGCGCCGAGCTGGAGCGGGGCGGAGTATGCCCGTAACATCCCGGTCCAAAACTATTTACACCGCTTTTGTCGTCGTCCAGTCCGTGAAATTCTGCACGCGCACCGCGCACACCACGGTTACCGAAAAGTACGATGGCGACGCGGCGCTCACCGCATGAGGACCACTTTGGGAGGCGGCGTGACAGCCATCGAGCAGACAGAGGCGGCGCGCCCGCGAGGCACCCGCTTGCCGCGCCGTGCCCGACGGAACCAGCTGCTGGGCGCCGCCCAGGAAGTCTTCGTGGCGCAGGGCTACCACTCCGCCGCCATGGACGACATCGCCGAGCGGGCCGGAGTCAGCAAGCCCGTGCTGTACCAGCACTTCCCCGGCAAGCTCGACCTGTACCTGGCCCTGCTGGACCAGCACTGCGAGTCGCTCATCCAGGCCGTGCGCGGCGCGCTCGCCTCGACGACCGACAACAAGCAGCGGGTCCGCGCCACGATGGACGCGTACTTCGCGTACGTCGAGGACGACGGCGGCGCCTTCCGTCTGGTCTTCGAGTCGGACCTGACCAACGAGCCCGCGGTGCGCGAGCGCGTCGACAAGGTGACCACCGAGTGCGCCGAGGCGATCTGCGAGGTCATCGCTGAGGACACCGGCCTCTCACGCGCGGAGTCGATGCTGCTCGCCTCGGGTCTGGGCGGCCTCGCCCAGGTCGTGGCGCGCTCCTGGCTGCACAGCGACCACAGCGTGCCGCGCGACCAGGCGGTGCAGCTGCTGGCCTCACTGGCCTGGCGGGGCATCGCCGGCTTCCCGCTGCACGGCACCGATCAGCACTGAACGCGGGAACGCCCGGCCGTTTGTTCCCGCCCGCTGTTCGCTCCTGGCGTGGACGGCCGCGCCGTGAACGTCCCCTCACCGGGCTAATGTGTGCAGCGTACGGCGCGGACGCCCGCGCACCCCATGACCGTCGGAGGGACATAGCCGTGGAGGTCAAGATCGGCGTGCTGCACGCACCCCGCGAGATCGTTCTGGAGAGCGGTCAGACTCCCGAGGAGGTCGAGCGCGTGGTGGCCGAGGCCCTGGCCGGAAAGTCGCAGCTGCTCAGCCTCGTGGACCAGCACGGCCGCAAGGTCCTGGTTCCGGCCGACCGCCTGGCCTACGTCGAGCTGGGCGAGCCCGCTCCGCGCAAGGTGGGCTTCGGCGCTCTGTAGGCGAAGCACGGAAGTGGGGGGGGGGGGGCCCCCGGGGGGGGGGGGCCCCCAAACCACCCCACCCCCCCCCGCGGCGGCCCCCCCCCC
>NZ_JBHWUW010000036.1:80895-91671 GCF_042737245.1 Streptomyces sp. NPDC060002 | reverse complement strand
CGCCGGATGATCGAGATCCGCAAGCAGAACCCCGCCTTCGGTCTCGGCACCTACACCGAACTCCAGTCCTCCAACCCGGCCGTCCTCGCCTTCCTGCGCGAGGCGCCCCTGGTGGCGGACGGAGGCGACGACGTGGTGCTGTGCGTGCACAACTTCTCGCGCTCCGCGCAGCCCACCGAACTGGACCTGCGCCGGTTCGACGGCCGCTATCCCGTGGAGCTGTTCGGCGGGGTCCGCTTTCCGGCCATCGGCGAACTGCCCTACCTGCTCACCCTCGCGGGACACGGCTTCTATTGGTTCCGGCTCACCAGAGCCGCGTCCCGGATCGGCCGCCGCCCGTGAGCGAGCGCCGGGGAAAGGATGGGTCACCATGACGAAGACCGCACCCCTGCGACCGAGCAGCGCGAGCGGCGTCCGCTCCGTCGGGCCGCTCGCCGCGCTGCTGTGCGAGTGGCTGCCGCGGCAGCGCTGGTTCGCCGGCAAGGACCGGCCCCTCACCGACCTGCGCATGCTGTCGATGACCGAGCTGTACCCCGGCTGCCTTCATCTGCTCGTGCACGCCGACCAGTCGGGCGTCCCGACTCCCGGGGGCACTCCCCCGGCCGGTGACTGCTACCAGCTGCTCCTCGGCGTCCAGGAACATCTGTCGCCGCGTCTGGGACGGGCGCTGATCGGCAGGGTGGAGAGCGGGCCGCTGGCCGGACTGACGGTCCATGACGCGCTTCAGGACCCCAGGTCGGCGCATCTGCTCCTGGAGCGGATGCGGCACCCCGGCACGCTGGGCCCGCTGTGCTTCGAGTCCGACCCGTCCGTGTCGCTGCCCGCCGGGCTCGCCCCGCGGCTGCTGGAGGCCGAACAGTCCAACACCTCCCTGGTGTACGGGGACGCCTTCATCCTGAAGATCTTCCGGCGTATCCAGCCCGGGGTGAACCCCGATCTGGAGGTACCGGTCGCGCTGGCCGGGCAGGGGTGCGGGCGGGTGCCCGCACCCGTGGCCTGGTTCCGCACGACGCATCCGCAGGAGGCTACCCTCGGCGTGCTCCAGCCGTTCTTGCCCGACGCGTCGGACGGCTGGACACTGGCGCTGCGGGCCCTCGCCCTTGGGGAGGACTTCACGGCGGAGGCCGAGGAGCTGGGGCGGGCCACGGCGGACGTCCACCTCGCGCTGGCCGCGGCGCTGCCGGCCGGTCCGGACGCGGAGGACGGGCGCACGGCCGCGGCGATGACCGAGCGGCTGGAGGCGGCCGCGCACCATGTGCCGGCGCTGCGCCCGTTCGTGCCGGGCCTCACCACCGCCTTCGGCGCGCTCTCCGTGTGCGACGCCGGCCCGCCCGCCCAGCGCATCCACGGGGACCTGCACCTCGGGCAGGTCCTGCGCGCCGGGCGCGACTGGTTCGTCATCGACTTCGAGGGCGAGCCGTCCCGTCCGCTGGCCGAGCGCCGCAGTGCCCAATCCCCGGTCCGGGACATCGCCGGGATGCTGCGCTCGTTCGACTACGCCGCCCGCCAGCGCCGTCCGTGGCGGCCTGAGTGGGCGCGCCGCTGCCGGGAGGCCTACTGCGCCGGCTACGCGGCCCGCGCGGGCTGGGACCCCCGCAAGAAGCATGCCCTGCTGCGTGCCTACGAGACGGACCGAGCCGTGTACGAAGTGCTGTACGAGGCCCGTAACCGTCCCGACTGGCTGCCCGTACCCATGGCGGCGATCGAACGACTCGCCGTCCGAGGAGGCTGACCCCTGTGGCCCTGCGTGACACCTCTCCGCCCGAGTCGGCCGGCCCCCGCCCGCGCACGGCGCCCGCCCTCGATCCGGCCGACCGTGGGCGCCTGCTCGCGGGCGCCCACCACGATCCGCACGCCCTGCTGGGCGCGCACGCGGTGCCGGGCGGGATCGTCCTCCGGGCCCTGCGGCCCTTCGCGGACGCCGTGAGTGTCGTGATCGACGGTGATCCCACCCCGCTCGTCTCGGAGGGCGACGGCCTGTTCTCCGTCCTCCTGCCGCTCGACGCGGTGCCCGCGTACACGCTGCTGGTGTCGTACGAGGGCGCCGAGCACAAGGTGGACGACCCCTACCGTTTTCTGCCGGCCCTCGGCGACCTGGATCTGCACCTCGTCCGTGAGGGGCGGCACGAGGAGCTGTGGAAGGCGCTCGGCGCGGAGCCGATGGCCCACCAGGGGGTGATCGGCACCCGGTTCACGGTGTGGGCGCCGAACGCCCAGGGGGTGCGCGTCGCCGGGGACTTCTGTTTCTGGGACGGCACCGCCTTCCCGATGCGGTCCCTCGGTTCGTCCGGGGTGTGGGAGCTGTTCCTGCCCGGGATCGGCGAGGGGGCCCGGTACAAGTTCGAGATCACCTCCCGCCACGGCCACCGCTTCCTCAAGGCCGACCCGATGGCCCGGCGGGCGGAGGTGCCGCCGGACACCGCGTCGATCGTGCACGCCTCGCACTACGAGTGGGCGGACGAGGAATGGATGGCGCACCGGGGCGACGTGCCCGTGCATGTGGCGCCGTTCTCCGTGTACGAGGTCCATCTGCCCTCCTGGCGGCCCGGGCTGACGTTCCGGCAACTGGCGAAGGAGCTGCCGCCGTACGTCAACGACCTCGGTTTCACCCATGTGGAGTTCATGCCGGTCGCCCAGCATCCGTTCTCGGGTTCCTGGGGCTACCAGGTCACCGGGTTCTACGCGCCGGCCTCCCGCCTGGGCACGCCCGACGACTTCAAGTGCCTGGTGGACGCCTTGCACCGGGCCGGAATCGGCGTGATCGTGGACTGGGTGCCGGCGCACTTCCCCAAGGACGACTGGGCGCTGGGCCGGTTCGACGGGGAACCGCTGTACGAGCCCGGCGACTCGCGCCGGGCCGAGCACCCGGACTGGGGAACGTACGAGTTCGACTTCGGGCGCGTCGAGGTGCGCAACTTCCTCGTGGCGAACGCCACTTACTGGTGCGAGGAATTCCACGTCGACGGGCTGCGGGTGGACGCCGTCGCCTCGATGCTCTACCTCGACTACTCACGGGACTCCGGCCAGTGGTCGCCCAATGTCTTCGGCGGCCGGGAGGACCTGGAGGCGATGGCTTTCCTCCAGGAGATGAACGCGACGGTCTACCGCCGCAACCCGGGGGTCGTGACGATCGCGGAGGAGTCCACCGCGTGGGAAGGGGTGACCCGGCCGACCGACAGCGGCGGTCTGGGGTTCGGGCTGAAGTGGAACATGGGCTGGATGCACGACTCGCTGGAGTACGTCGGCAAGGAGCCGGTGCACCGCAAGTACCACCACAACGAGATGACCTTCTCGATGGTGTACGCGTACAGCGAGAACTACGTGCTGCCCATCTCCCACGACGAGGTCGTCCACGGCAAGCAGGCGCTGGTCTCCAAGATGCCCGGCGACTGGTGGCAGCGGCGCGCCACCCACCGCGCGTACCTGGGGTTCATGTGGGCCCACCCGGGCAAGCAGCTCCTCTTCATGGGTCAGGAGTTCGCCCAGGGCGCGGAGTGGTCCGAGGCCCACGGCCCCGAGTGGTGGCTGCTGGACCCGGGGTACGCGTCCGCGGGTGATCACCGGGGTGTGCGGGACCTGGTGCGGGAGCTCAACACGGTCTACCGGGCCACCCCGGCCCTGTGGGAGCGGGACACCGATCCGGCCGGTTTCCGGTGGGTGGTCGGCGACGCCGCGGAGGACAACGTCTTCGCTTTCCTCCGCCACGACGCCCACGGCGCTCCGCTCCTCGCCGTCAGCAACTTCTCGCCGGTCGTGCGCCACGACTACCGGCTCGCCGTGCCCGACGGGGTGCCGGCCTGGCGCGAGCTGCTCAACACCGACGCCGAGTGCTACGGCGGCAGCGGCGTCGTCCATCCCGCCCCCGTCGCGGTGCGGGACGGGGCGATCGCTCTCACCCTGCCGCCCCTGGCCACGGTGTGGCTGGCGCCGTCGTCCGTGTGAACAGTCCCGGAGGGGGCATTCGGGTGCGTACCACCCGCCAGAGAGAGGCCGCATCCCGTGCGCACCGTCGGAGTGGAGGAAGAACTCCTCCTGGTCGATCCGGAGACCGGGGAGCCCCAGGCCCTGTCCGCCGCCGTCCTCGCCCGCGCCTCCCGGCGCGGGGCGGAGGAGGACGTCTTCGAGAAGGAACTGCACAACCAGATGCTCGAGTTCAACACCCACCCACAGTCGGGCATGGGCGAACTCGGCGCGGAGATCGTCCGTATACGCGGGGAGGCGGCCCGGCACGCGCGGGAGGCCGGGTGCGCGGTCGCCGCGCTCGCCACGTCCCCGTTGCCGGTGCGCCCGTCCGTCAGCATGAACCGGCGCTACCAGTGGATGGCGGAACAGTTCGGCATCGCGACGCGTGAGCAGATGGTGTGCGGCTGCCATGTCCATGTGTCCGTCGACTCGGACGAGGAGGGCGTCGCGGTCGTCGACCGGATCCGGCCCTGGCTGTCGGTGCTGACGGCACTGAGTGCCAACTCGCCGTTCTGGCAGGGCCTGGAGACGGACTACAGCAGCTACCGCAGCCGGGTGTGGCAGCGCTGGCCGTCGGCCGGTCCGACGGAGCTGTTCGGGTCGGCGGACCGGTACCACCGGCGGGTTGCGGACATGGTGGCCACCGGCACGATCCTCGACGAGGGCATGGTCTACTTCGACGCCCGGCTGTCGGCGCGCTATCCGACGGTGGAGGTGCGGGTGGCGGACGTCTGTCTGCACGCGGAGACCGCCGTGCTGATCGCCACGCTGGTGCGGGGGCTCGTCGAGACGGCCGCCCGTGACGCGGAGGCCGGCCGGGAGCCGCTGGACCACAGCGTGAGCCTGCTCCGGCTGGCCGGCTGGCGGGCCGCCCGCTCGGGGCTCACCGAGAACCTGCTGCACCCCGCGACCTTGCGGCCCACGCCCGCCGAGACTGTCGTCGGCGCTCTGCTGGACCATGTCGAGGACGCGCTGGCGGACTGTGGCGACCTCGAGCGGGCCCGCGCGTCCTGCGCGGAACTGCTGCGGCACGGCAATGGTTCCCGGATCCAGCGCGAGGTGTGGGAGCGCACCGGCAGTCTGCGCGAGGTGGTCACCACCTGTGTGAAGCAGACCCAGGCCTGAGGCCACCCGCCGTGGCCCCGCCGCCCGGTTCCGGAGGGCGGGATCGATGTGGCTCGTGCTCTCCGAGTCCCCGGAGCGCCGGCTTCACCGGCGGTGAGCCGTCGGAAGTGCCGGGAGCCGACAGGACGAGATCATCAACGCGGATTACTTATCCGTTCCAGGCCACAACCGGTCCCACCTGGGCTAGATTCGACCACCGTCGATGACAGTCCCCGTCGGCGGAGTCACAGCCCGTACACCTCAGGAGCAGCGCATGCGCGACTTCGCCCTCGCTCCCCCAGTCACCACGCCCCTGACCGGAGGGCTCGCCGACACCGTCTTCGAGACTGCCGCCCGCACTCCCACACTCCCCGTGCTCTCCCGCCGTCCGGACGGCGCCTGCGCCGACTGGGAGGAGGTGACGGCCGTCGAGTTGCGGGACGAGGTGATCGACCTGGCGAAGGGGTTCGTGGCGTCCGGGATCTCGCCCGGCCACCGCGTCGCGATCATGGCGCGTACCCGGTACGAGTGGACGGTCCTGTCCCACGCGCTCTGGGCGGTGGGCGCCGAGGTCGTCCCCGTCTATCCGACGTCCTCGCGCGAGCAGGTCGAGTGGATCCTGCGGGACTCGAACTGTGTGGGCGTCGTCGTCGAGGACGAACAGAGCGTCATGACCGTCGGGTCGGTGTGCGCGGCCCTGCCCTCGCTGCGGAACGTCTGGCAGTTGGACGCCGGGGCGTTCGAACAGCTCGCGCAGCGCGGCGAGTTGGTGCCGATCACCACGGTGGACTCGCTGCGCCGGATCGTGCTGCCCGACTCCACCGCGGTGATCGCCTACACCTCCGGGAGCTCGGGCCGGCCCCTGGGCTGCGCGCTGAGCCACCGCAGCCTGGCCAGCCCCTGCGACACGCTGCTGGCCGGCTGGGGGCACACCGCCGCGCCCGCCGGCCGGCAGCCGAGCGTCCTCGCCTTCCTGCCGTTCTCCCACGTGTACGGGCTGATGATCCAGGGCCTGTGTCTGCGCGGCGGCATCCTGATGGGCCACGAACCCGACATCGGCGCGGAGGCGCTCGCGGAGTCGCTGCGCACCTTCCGTCCGACGTATCTGTACGCGGTGCCGTCGGTGTTCGAGAAGATCTACAAGAACTTCCTGCGGACGGCCCAGGAGGCGGGCCGCGGCGCCCTGTTCGAGCGGGCGGCGGAGACGGCCCGGGATTTCGCGGCCGCCGTCGAACGGCAGCGGCTGGGCCGCGGCTCGGGGCCCGGTCTCGACCTGCGGCTCCAGCACGCCCTGTTCGAGCGGACGGTGTACCGCAGACTCCGGGCGGCGCTCGGCGGCCGCGTCCACCGCGCCACCTCGGGCGGCTCCCCGCTCCACCGCGATCTGTCCCAATTCTTCGAGGGCATCGGCATCTACGTGCACGACGGGTACGGGCTGACCGAGACCAGCGGCGGGATCACGATGCAGCCGCTCGGCCGGGAGAAGTCGGGCACCGTCGGACAGGCCCTGCCGGGCACGGACATCCGGGTGGCCGACGACGGGGAGATCCTGGTGCGCGGCCCGTCGGTGTTCCAGGGTTACGTCAACGACGACGCCGCGACGCGGGCCGCGCTGTGGGGCGGCTGGCTGGCCACGGGTGACCTCGGGTTCCTGGACTCCGACGGCTACCTCACGATCACCGGCCGCAAGAAGGACGTCATCATCACCAGCAGCGGCAAGAGTGTGGCGCCGGCCTCGCTGGAGCAGCGGTTGCGGATGCATCCGCTCGTCCATCAGGCCGTGGTCGTGGGTGACAACCGGCCGTGTGTGGGCGCGCTGATCACCCTGGACCCCGACTTCCTGGCGCACTGGCGCGGGAACCTGTTGCTGCACGGCGACACCCAGAGCCGGGAGGCTCGCGAGGAGAACGCCCTGCGGGAGGAGGTCGGACGGGCGGTGGCCGCAGCCAACAGCACGGTGTCCCGCTCGGAGTCGATCCGTGCCTTCCGCATCCTGCCGCAGGCGTTCGACCAGACCAACGGCCTGCTGACGCCCTCGATGAAGCTGCGCCGCGACTCGATCGTGGCGCACTACGCGGCGGAGATCGAGGCGATGTACCAGGCCCGGGCGCGGGTGCCCCGGCAGAGCGCACCGGAGGAGGTACTCGGCTGGGACGACGCCGACGACGTGTTCCGGTGAGCCGGTGGGCGGCGGGGGCCGGACACGCCGCGCGGCCGGAGAGCCGTGCGGCCGTGTTCTGCCGTGACCATATGCCGTCGGAGGACGGACGCGTAGCCTGGGAGCCCTCGGGAACCCTGTAGGGGCGACGCCAGAGAGCCGTACGAGAAAGGACGACGGTCCCGGAGACTCGAGGGACCGCACTGACGACATGGCAACCGAGCCGCGTGGAAACGACGCACTGTCCTCCTGGGCGATTCCCAGCCGTACAGCCCGCTTCGCGGGTGAACCCCAGGACGTGACGGGTGCACGGCTGGCCACGGAGGAGTTCCTCCATGAACTGGCCCGCACCGTGCCGCCCACGGCACCGGAGTGCTGGCACGACATCGTGCTGATCGTGACGGAGCTGTCGGCGAACGCCGTCCAGTACGCGCCCGGCCCGTTCGAACTGCGTCTGCGCCCCACTTTCGACGGCGTGCACGTCACGCTGCACGACACGAACAGCAGTCCGCCGTCCCCCCGGCCGTTCCACCCCGACAGCGGGGGCGGCGGTATCGGCTGGTACCTGGTGCACACGCTGTGCAGTCAGGTCAGCGTGGTGCCGAACGAGGCGGGGCAGGGCGAGGGGAAGGACGTGCACGTCTTCCTGCCGTGGTGATCCGCCGGGCCGGCGGAGGCGGGACGGAGAGTCCCGCTGGTCCCGTCAGGCCGGCCGGCCGGTGGTCCGGATCGGGACGAACACACTGATCGTCTTACCGCCGCCCGCCCGTGCCTCGATGGCGACGTCCCGGGCCAGGCGGACGACCAGCGGCCAGCCGTAGCCGCCCACGCGGTGGCCGGCCGGACGGAAGCCCGGTCCGCCCACCGCGGCGGGCACCGCGTCGCTGTAGTCGCGCACGGCCACCCGGACCCCGTCCCGCACCGGCGTCATCTCGAACCCGGCCAGTCCGCCGCCGTGCCGGAGGGCGTTGGCCACCAGCTCCGAGACGACGAGCAGCAGGTCGGTGACGTCCTCCTCGCGCGCCGGCCGGGCGGAGCGGTGCCACCCGGCGTCCACCACCGCGCGGGCGTGGGCCCGGGCCGCCGCGGACGTCTTCACCGAAGTCCCCGGCGCCGCCCGGACGGGCGCCGAGCGCGCGGGCGCGAGTCCCTCTTCCCTCATACCGATGGCGTTCCCCTTGGTGTCGGCCGGCGATAGTGATCGCCGACGGCGGTGAGGTACGCCGGGTCCGTCGTCTCGCTGTCGGTGCGGAAGCGGGGTGCGTCCTTGACCTCGTCCCCGGTGCAGCCCAGGGTCACCTTGCGGTCCGCGTGGTCGACCCCCGTCACGACTCCCACCGGGACGACGGCGCTCCTGCCGAAGAGCCACACTCCCGTGTCGACGACCAGGTGCCGCATTCCGAGCGGGTCGGCCTCACGTTCCACATGGCCGAGGGTGCCGTCGGCCGTCATGACGGCGTAGTCGGTCAGGTCCTGTCCTTCGGCGTATCCACTGTCCGGCGTGTACAACCAGATTCCGTCGATGGTCACACTGCTCCCTTCTCACGCTCCAGAGCTGCCATTACCCGCCCTTGGCGCCCGCATTCGGGGCATGTCTGTCCGTTCCTGACCGAAGAGAGTGGGTATCGGCACCAGCTGCAAAACTCTGTGCGGAACATCCGGCATGAGATCCGGAACCCGGGGAAGGCGGACTTCGTCATCGACCGGCTCGACGAACGGAGTGAGCGGCATGAATGCCGTGACGGCACACGCAACGACGGCCACGGCAGTGCGGGCGGGCGCGGAGAGCCCGCAAGGAGGGGTTCCGCTCATCGAGATGCCCACCCAGGTGAGCCCGAAGGACGCGCGGGAGCTCTCGCGCCGCTTCTTCGACCGGCTGGCCGTCGTGGAAGAGGGCACCCACGAATACCAGTACGTGCGCAACACCCTGATCGAGATGAATCTCTCCCTGGTGCGGTACGCGGCCTCCCGCTTCCGCGGCCGGGGCGACTCCATGGAGGACATCGTCCAGGTCGGCACGATCGGGCTGATCAAGGCCATCGACCGGTTCGAGCTGACCCGCGAGGTCGAGTTCACCTCGTTCGCCATTCCGTACATCGTCGGCGAGATCAAGAGGTTCTTCCGGGACACGAGCTGGGCCGTGCACGTGCCGCGCAGGCTCCAGGAGGCTCGGGTCGAACTGGCCAAGGCGACGGAGGAGCTGCAGACGCGGCTGGGCCGCATGCCCACGACGCGTGAGCTGTCGCAACTGATGTCGCTGTCGGAGGAGGAGGTCATCGAGGCGCGCAAGGCCTCCAACGGCTACACGTCCGCCTCCCTCGACGCGGCCCTGACCTCCGACGGCGGCGCGGACGGCGAGTCCGTGCTGGCCGACTTCCTCGGCGCCGAGGAGCCGGCGCTGGAGCTGGTGGAGGACTTCCACTCGCTGGCACCGCTCATCGCCGAACTCGACGATCGGGAGCGGCTGATCATCCACATGCGGTTCGTCGAGGAGCGGACGCAGGCGGAGATCGGCAAGGAGCTCGGCATCTCCCAGATGCATGTGTCACGGCTGATCAGCCGCATGGTGCAGCGACTGCGGACCGGTCTGCTGGGATCCGAGGTCGCCTGACCCCGGAGATCCGGTCGTGAACTTTGCCCGGGACGGCTGAAGCCGTCCCGGGCAAAGCTGTGCGACTACCCTGTTTCCGTTCGTGTATGCATGGTGCCCGCCTTCTGGAAATCCTGTGTGCGCGAAGTGACGTGAGGCTTTGTTGCACCGCACTCCAGTGGGTTAGCCTGCGGCGGATTTCTCTCATCGCGCACATCCGTGAACTGCGGAAATCCACGTACGACATGCTGGGCCGTCCACCTGGGCGGCCCGGTTCGAGTCCCCGCCCGGGGGCTCCTGGGGAGCGGAACGAGGGTAGGCATGACCAGCAACGCGACCGAGACCTTGGACGCGGTTCCCGGCGACCACGAGCTCAGGCAGCTCCTGGCCGGCCTGACAGCCGTACGGGACGGGGACTTCGGTACCCGGTTGCCCACCGACGGCGACGGCCTGCTGGGTGACATCGCCACCGTCTTCAACGGCATGGTCGACCAGCTGTCCGTCTTCACCTCCGAGGTCACCCGGGTGGCCCGGGAGGTGGGCACGGAGGGCACTCTGGGCGGTCAGGCGGAGGTGCCCGGGGTCTCCGGGACCTGGGCCGACCTGACGGACTCCGTGAACGCCATGGCGGGCAACCTGACGACCCAGGTCCGCGACATCGCCCAGGTGGCGACCGCGGTCGCCAAGGGCGACCTCTCCCAGAAGATCGACGTGCCGGCCCGGGGCGAGATCCTTCAGCTGAAGGAGACCGTCAACACGATGGTCGACCAGCTGTCCGCCTTCGCCGACGAGGTCACCCGCGTCGCCCGCGAGGTCGGCACCGAAGGACGCCTCGGCGGCCAGGCGCAGGTGCCCGGAGTCGCCGGCGTGTGGCGGGACCTCACCGATTCGGTCAACTTCATGGCCGGAAACCTCACCAACCAGGTCCGCAACGTCGCCCAGGTGACCACGGCGGTGGCCA
>NZ_JBHWUW010000036.1:61533-80796 GCF_042737245.1 Streptomyces sp. NPDC060002 | reverse complement strand
AAGGGCGACCTCTCCCAGAAGATCACCGTCGACGCCCGCGGCGAGATCCTCGAACTCAAGAACACCATCAACACGATGGTCGACCAGCTCTCCGCGTTCGCCGACGAGGTCACCCGCGTCGCCCGCGAGGTCGGCACCGAAGGACGCCTCGGCGGCCAGGCCGACGTCAAGGGGGTCAAGGGCACCTGGCGGGACCTCACCGACTCGGTCAACTTCATGGCCGGAAACCTCACCAACCAGGTCCGCAACGTCGCCCAGGTGGCGACCGCGGTGGCCAAGGGCGACCTCTCCCAGAAGATCACCGTCGACGCCCGCGGCGAGATCCTCGAACTCAAGAACACCATCAACACGATGGTCGACCAGCTCTCCGCCTTCGCCGACGAGGTCACCCGCGTCGCCCGCGAGGTCGGCACGGCGGGCAACCTGGGCGGGCAGGCCACGGTCCGCGGGGTGTCGGGCACCTGGAAGGACCTCACCGACAACGTCAACGTCATGGCGTCGAACCTGACGGGCCAGGTGCGCTCCATCGCCCAGGTCGCCACCGCCGTGGCCCGCGGCGACCTCTCGCAGAAGATCACCGTCGAGGCCAAGGGCGAGGTCGCCGCGCTGGCGGACGTCATCAACACGATGGTGGACACGCTGTCCGCGTTCGCCGACGAGGTGACCCGGGTGGCCCGCGAGGTCGGCACCGAGGGACGGCTCGGCGGCCAGGCGCAGGTGCCGAACGTGGCCGGCACCTGGAAGGACCTCACCGACAACGTCAACTCGATGGCCAACAACCTCACCGGCCAGGTCCGCAACATCGCGCTGGTGACCACGGCGGTGGCCCGCGGTGACCTGTCGAAGAAGATCGACGTGGACGCCCGCGGCGAGATCCTCGAACTCAAGACGACCATCAACACCATGGTCGACCAGCTCTCCGCGTTCGCCGACGAGGTCACCCGCGTCGCCCGCGAGGTCGGCACCGAAGGACGGCTCGGCGGCCAGGCCGAGGTGGAAGGCGTCTCGGGCACCTGGAAGCGCCTCACGGAGAACGTCAACGAGCTGGCCGGGAACCTGACCCGGCAGGTGCGCGCGATCGCGGGGGTCACGAGCGCCGTCGCGGAGGGCGATCTGACCCGGTCGATCACCGTGGTCGCCTCCGGCGAGGTCGCCGAGCTCAAGGACAACATCAACTCGATGGTGGAGTCCCTGCGCGAGACCACCCGGGCCAACCAGGAGCAGGACTGGCTCAAGACCAATCTGGCGCGTATCTCCGGCCTCATGCAGGGCCACCGCGACCTGCCCGTGGTCGCCGAGCTGATCATGGACGAGCTGGTGCCGCTGGTGTCGGCCCAGTTCGGCGCCTTCCACCTCGCCGAGGACGGCGAGAACGGCCCGGAGCTGCGGCTCGTGGGCGCCTACGGCTACCCCGCCGACGACGAGCGTCCCACCCGTATCCCGTTCGGCCGCTCGCTGGTCGGCCAGGCCGCGCGCAGCCGCCGGACGATCATCGTCGACGAGCTGCCTGCCGGTTACGTCACCATCTCCTCGGGCCTCGGACAGATGGAGCCCCGCGCCCTGGTCCTGCTGCCCATCGTCTTCGAGGGGCAGGTGCTCGGCGTCATCGAGCTGGCGTCGGTCGGCGCGTTCACCCAGTTCCACCGGGACTTCCTGGAACAGCTGAGGGTGACCATCGGCGTCAACGTCAACACCATCGTGGCGAACGCCCGCACCGACGAGCTGCTGGACGAGTCCCAGCGGCTGACCGCCGAACTCCAGGCCCGGTCCGCCGAGTTGCAGTCCCAGCAGGAGGAGCTCCAGCACTCCAACGCCGAACTGGAGGAGAAGGCCTCCCTGCTGGTGGCGCAGAACCGTGACATCGAGGCGAAGAACCTCCAGATCGAGCAGGCCCGGCAGGACCTGGAGGCGCGGGCGCAGCAGCTGTCCCTGGCGTCGAAGTACAAGTCGGAGTTCCTGGCGAACATGAGCCACGAGCTGCGCACCCCGCTCAACAGCCTGCTCATCCTGGCCCAGTTGCTGGCCCAGAACCCCTCGCGCAACCTCACTCCGAAGCAGGTCGAGTACGCGGGCATCATCCACTCGGCCGGCTCGGACCTGCTCCAGCTGATCAACGACATCCTGGACCTGTCGAAGGTCGAGGCCGGCAAGATGGACGTCTCGCCGGAGCAGGTGTCGCTGCGGCAGCTCATCGAGTACGTCGAGGCGACCTTCCGCCCCATGACGACGCAGAAGAGCCTCGAGTTCACGGTGAGCACGGCCACCGGCGCCCCCGCCGACCTGCTCACCGACGACTCCCGGCTGCGCCAGGTGCTGCGCAACCTGCTGTCCAACGCGGTGAAGTTCACCGAGCAGGGCAGTGTCGAGCTGCGCATCGAGCCGGCCTCCGGCGAGGAGGTGCCGAACAGCGTGGTCCGCGGCAGCACCGTGGTGGCGTTCCGGGTGAAGGACACCGGCATCGGCATCCCGGAGCAGCAGCTGGAGACCATCTTCGGCGCTTTCCAGCAGGCGGACGGCACGACCAGCCGCAAGTACGGCGGCACGGGCCTGGGGCTGTCCATCACCCGGGAGATCGCGCATCTGCTCGGCGGCGCGGTCACCGTGGACAGCACACCGGGCCTGGGCAGCACCTTTACGCTCTACCTGCCGGTCGCGCGGCGGGACTTCCAGGAGGTCGTCGAGGGCGGCCGGCCGGTGGAGCGCGCCCTCGCCGGGCCGCCCGCGGCGATCCCTGTCGGGTCCCCCGGTACGCCCACGGTCACCGCGTCGGCCGGACGGCGTCCGCGTCGGCTGCTGGTGGTGGAGGAGCGGCCCCGCGGCCTGCTGACCCTGGTCGCCGAGAGCGTCGTGGCGGACATGGCACGCGGCCGGGAGGACGGCCCCTCGGCGGCGCCGGTCGACATCGTCACCGCCGTCGGGGCGCACGAGGCCGCGGGCGCGCTGGCCGCCGAGCCCTGCCACTGCGTCGTCCTGGAACTGGGCATGCCCGACGCGGAGGCGTCCCAGTTCCTGGAGGCCCTCCACGACGACTCGGTGCTGACGGGGGTGCCGGTGCTCGTGCACAGCGGGCACCGCGCGGACCTCGCCCAGGAGCAGAGCCTGCAGTCCCGGGCGGCCGGCAAGCCGATGGAGTTCCTCTCCAGCCTGGACGAGCTGCGCGAGCGCATCACCCTGCATCTCTCCGCCGAGCAGCCGGGGGACGTACTCGCCCTGGTCCGTCCGGACGAGTCGCAGCATGTGGCGCCGCACCTCCCGGACGACGCCGTCGTGGGCCGGACGGTCCTGGTCGTCGACGACGACGCGCGCAACCTGTTCGCGCTCAGCGGGATCCTGGAACTGCACGGCATCCGCGTCCTGCACGCGGAGAACGGGCGCGAGGGGATCGACACGCTGCGCAACAACCCGGACATCGCGCTGGTGCTGATGGACGTGATGATGCCCGAGATGGACGGCTACACCGCCACGGCCGAGATCCGCCGCATGGCCGAGTACGCCGACCTGCCCATCGTCGCGGTGACGGCGAAGGCCATGCCCGGGGACCGGGAGAAGAGCCTCGCCTCGGGTGCCAGCGACTACGTCACCAAGCCCGTCGACACCCACGACCTCATGTCCTGCGTCCGACGCTGGCTGACCGTCTGAGGACGTTCGCCCCGCCCGAGCCACCAGGCGTCCCAGCCGAGGAGTCAGCACACCGTGAGTATTCCCGCACAGCCCACCAAACCCGGCGAGGGCCGGGCCCTGCCCGCACCGACCGGAGAGCACCCCGGACCCGAGAAGGGCGTGGTCCTGCCGGAGCCGGAGGGCGCCGGCACGCCCTCACCCGTGGGCCGGCTCGCCGCCACCGTGGACCGGCTGCGCCGGGAGGTCATGGCGGCCCAGGCGGAGGCCGACGGGCGCGCCCTGGTCGAACTCGCCAAGGGCATCCTGGTGGAGCGCCTCGGTTGTGGGCCGAGCGAGGCGGCCCAGCAGCTGACCGTGCTGGCCGGGCAGTCAGGTCTGAGTCCGCTGGAGTTCGCGGTGGACGTCATCAACCAGGCGGCCAAGGACCGGGTGTCCGAGGTGACGCAGGCCTTCCTGGCGGCCGTCGGAAAGCCGGAGGATCCCGCTGAGCAGTCGGCGGCCGTACGGTTGCGGGCTGCCGAGAGCGGGGCGCTGGCGGCGGCGCACGACACCCAGGCCGTCGCCGACTCCCTGCTCCAGCACGCGCTGGGCCCGCTGGGCGCGGTCGCCGTGGCGATCTGGGCGGCGGGCTCCGACGGCTCGCTGACCCTCGCCGGCAGCGCGGGGTTCTCCCCCGGCGAGGCCGAGCGCTGGCGGTACGTGCCGCCGGACGTGGCCACGGTGGCACGCAGCGCCCTCACCGATGGGGCGACCCAGTGGATCGAGTCGCTGGCCCGGACCGGGCTGCCCACCATCGGCCGCCATCTGCCCCCGGACGGCGGCCGGGCGGCCGTGCCCGCCGGCAGCGCCGGACGCGTGGACGGGATCCTGGAGATCGCCTGGCCGGCCCCGCTGGACCGGCAGCCACCCCAGGTGGTGCGCCAGGTGGAGGCCCTGGCGGACCTGTGCGCCCACACGCTCCAGACGTACGCTCCTGGCCGGGGCCCCGGCCAGGAGCCGCTCGTACTGCCGGACACGGCGGAGCTGATGGACCTGACGGACGGGCTGCACGACCCGGCCCTGGTCCTGGTGCCGCACGTCGACGCGGCGGGAAAGCTGGTGGACTTCCGCATCCAGCACGTCAACGACCGCTTCCTCGACCCGGCGGGCCGGCCCCGCGCCGTGGTCAACGGGGCCCTGCTGCTCGAGGCCTATCCGATGGCCGCCGGAGGCGGTGACCTGTTCCAGCGGATCGAGCGCGTGCACGCCACCGGCGAGCCGTTCCGGGCACGCCGGATGAGTCTGACCGCGCTGGTCGGCGATGTGCCGCTGGCCGCGGTGGCGGACCTCAGCATCAGCCGGCACGGCAGTTGTGTGCTGCTGATCTGGCGGATCGAGGACGAGTCGGCGCGCCTGGCCAGCCTGTTGCAGAACGCCCAGCGCCTCGGCCGCATCGGCGGTTTCGAGGAGGACCTGCTCACCGGCGAGACCACCTGGAACGGGCAGCTGTTCACCCTGTACGGGCGGCCCGAGTCGAGCCCGCCGGTGCCGCTGGAGGACCTGGCGGCACACACCCATCCCGATGACGCGGTCGTCGTCGGCCGGCTGCTGCGCACCCTGCTGCACCGGCGCCGTCCGGCTTCCGCCGCCTTCCGGCTGCAGCGGCCGGACGGGGTGACCCGGCACATGCGGATCGTCGCCGAGCCGGTGCTCGACACCGACGAACGGCTGGTCGCCGTGCGCGGCGCGTACCAGGACATCTCCGCGCAGCACTGGACGGAGGTGGCGCTCGCCGCCACCCGCGACCAGCTCGCGCAGAGCGAGCAGCACGCCAGCGAGCGCAGCCGGCTGGCCCTCCAGCTCCAGCACGCCATCATGCCGCCCACCCGGGCGCCCCTGGAGGCCCCCGGGCTGCAGGTCGCGGTCCGGTACCGGCCGGCCGAGGAGGAGCAGCTGGTGGGCGGCGACTGGTACGACGCCGTCGTCATGCCCTCCGGGCTGGTGATGCTGTGCGTGGGCGACGTGGCCGGGCACGGCATCGAGGCCGCGACCAGCATGGTGGTGCTGCGCAACGCGCTGCGGGGCCTGGCGGTGACCGGGGCGGGGCCCGGTCAGCTGCTGTCCTGGCTCAACATCGTCGCCCACCATCTGACGGGTTCCGTCACGGCCACGGCCGTGTGCGGCCTGTACGACCCCTCCCGGCACACCCTGCGCTGGGCGAGGGCGGGCCATCTGCCGCCGGTGCTGGTGCGGGACGCCGAGGCGGCGCCGCTGCCCCTGCTGAAGGGGATGCTGCTGGGCGTCGTACCGGAGACGGTGTACGAGGAGAAGGAGGTCCAGCTGGCGGCCGACGACACCCTGCTGATGTACACCGACGGCCTGATCGAGCGGCGCGACCGGTCCGTGGAGGAGTCGCTGGCCCAGTTGCTGGTGCAGGCGCGCACGGTGGCGCCGACGCTGGACAAGCAGCTGGACCGCCTGCTGACCTACAGCAGGTCGGACACGGACGACGACACCTGCATCGTGGGCATCCGGCTGCGCTAGGCCGTCCCTCCTCGATCTTGAGGCGTGTGTGCATGGTGGGGAGGTTCGGGGGTATCCGCTTGTGCGCGACACCAGGTCGGGATCCGCAGGCGGAAGGGCAGGACACACGGAACATGACGCTCGTCTCGTGCGGCCTCCCGTGCGCCTTCGCCCGCCGTCGCCGCGCATCGAAGTCGCCCATCGGGGTAAACGCTCCCGGCCGTCAGCTTTCGGAGGTACGTGTGTCCATCGCCCAGAACCCCTTGTCCGTAGAGGTGACCCTGCCTCGCGAGGACGTCGCCCTGGTCACGGTCGAAGGCCATCTCGACCTCGACACCGCGACCGATCTCCAGGCGCATCTGGCCAACCAGTTGCACCACGGCCGACGGCACTTCCTGCTCGACCTCTCGGCGGTTCCGTTCATGGACTCGTCCGGCATGAACATCATCCTGCGGGTGTACCAGGAGGCCCGGCGTCTGCCGGGGAGCGTGCACGTGATCGCTCCCACGCCTGCCGTGCGCCGGGTCCTGGACCTCACCGGGGTCAGCCTCACGGTCCCCATATCCGAGAAGGTCGACGAGGCTCTGGAGCTCGTCGACCGGCAGCAGCTCTCGGAGGGCCCGCAGGGCTGACCGGCGGTCGTCCGTCAGGCGTCATGAAACGGGCGAGAGGGCCGACTACCGTCCAATACTTGTCATTTGACAACTATGCACATACGGCAACAGAGTGAGCGGGACTGTGATGCGGGAGGGAAGACGGATGCGCCTGTGGGCGAACCCGATCACCCGGGGACACCGTCAGGCGGTCCGGGCGTCAGCGGCGTCGGCGTCGTGGATCTGTTCGGCCGCGGCCGAACAGAACGCCTCCAGCCCCCTGAGCAGTGCGCCGCGCTGTGCGGCGGACATCTGCTCCAACACGCCTTCCAGCGCGGCCTCACGACGTGACCTGAGGTCGGCGAGGAAGGCACTCCCGCGACGGCTCAGGAACAGCTCCAGCTCCCGGCGGCTCTCGGCGGCCACCTTGCGCTCGACGAAGCCGACGGCCTGGAGGCGGTCGCACAGGCGGCTGGTGGACGGCGGTGTGGAGCCGAGGGACTCGGCGAGGGTGCGCAGGTTGATGCCTTCGTGGTGTTCCAGGATGAACAGCACACGCAACTGGGAGGCGGAGACCGGCGCCGTCGAGGCACGGCCCCAGAGGACTTCCAGCAGCTCCGCCGCCTCTGAGGTCACACGCGCCACCTGGAGTGGCTGCGGACGCGAGGAGGGGGACATCACGGTCACACTCTCGCAGGCTTCTCGACGGCTGTCAGCCCACCCCCACCACCGGGGACGCCACGGGCTCGACGCCCTGTCCCCCTGGAGAACGCCGTGACCGACCATGGAAACAGACTCGTCGCCGCCGGACGCGCCCTGCGCTCGGCGGCTCCGCACCAGCTGCCGGACGCCCTGAGCCAGGTGCTGCGCGCCCAGTACGCGGCGGAGGCCGTGGAGCTGCGGCTGGCCGACTACGGGCTGACGGTGCTGCTGCCCGTACCGCCCGCGCCGAGCGGCACGAAGTCGGCGCCCGTGCAGGGCAGCGCGCCCGGGCGGGCCTTCGGGTCGCAGCAGCCGTACGTCGAGGAGCCGGCCGACGGCCGGGTGCGGGCACATCTGCCGGTGACCGCGCGCGGCGACCGCCTGGGCGTGCTGTCCCTGACGCTGCCCGCGCGGACCCGGGAGCCCCTCGCCGAACTCACCGAGCTGGCGGAGCTCCTCGGGCACGAGTTGGTGGTCGCCGAACGCGACACCGACCTGTACGCGCGGGCCCGCCGCAGGGAACGGCTGACGCTGGCGGCGGAGATGCAGTGGCAGTTGCTCCCGGCCCGCTCGTGCGCCCGGGAGGAGTACGCCCTGGGTGCCCAACTCGAGCCCGCCTATGACATCTTCGGCGACAACTTCGACTGGGAGGCGTCCGCCGACCGTCTGCTGGTCTACGTCACCAACGGGATGGGCGAGGGCATCGAGGCCTCCCTGCTGACCAGCCTCGGCATCAACGCGCTGCGCAACGCGCGCCGGGCCGGCATCCCGATCGAGGACCAGGCGGCCCTGGCCGACCAGGCGCTCTACGCCCACTACCGGGGCGAGGCGCATCTGTCGGTCCTGCTGGTGGACATCGAGCTGTCCACGGGGCGGATGCGGGTCGTCGACGCGGGCTCACCGCAGCTGCTGCTCCTGCGCGACCGGGTCCTGTCCCTCGTGGACCTCGACGCGCAGCTGCCGCTGGGCATGTTCGAGGAGACCGACTACGTCGCCCAGGAGCTCACCCTGCTGCCCGGCGACCGGCTGCTCTTCGTCAGCGACGGCGTCCACAAGGTCGCGGCCCCGGGCGGCGAGTCGTACGGAGAGAACGCCCTCGCGCGGGTGGTCGGCAACGCCTCCCTGCTGCCGGCGGCGGACGTCCCGGCCGCGGTGCTGCGCGGGCTGACCGGGCACCGGGGAAGGCCCGAGCCGGACGACGACGCGCTGGTCGTGTGTCTCGACTGGTTCGGGAAACGGCCCGCGTCGTAGCCCGCCGCCCACCGACCGCCTCCGGCGGGCTCGCGGTGGCGACCAAGAAGCCGACCAGGACTAGGAGAGAATCACGTGCCGGAGCCCGAAACGGCCGCAGAGCAGACGACACCGGCGAGCGACGTCGGGAGGTTCCTGCACCGCCGCCGTGAGCAGATCGCCCAGCGCTGGGCCGACGAACCCCTGTTCCGCACGGTGTTCACCGTCTCGCGGGACGAGGCCGTGGAGGCGGGCCGGGTCGTCGTCGACGCGCTCGCCCAGGTCGCCGACACCGGCCGGGTGGCGGACACGGACGCGGCCGGATTCACCGTGGTCCGCGACCAGCTGGCCAGGATGGCGGCGTCCCGGGTCCGCTTCGGGCTCACCTCCGGCCAGGTGTCCACCGAGGTGGACGGCCTGCGCACCCCCGCCGTGAACCTGCTGGTCGCCGACCTGCCGGACGCGCCGCCCGAGCACCTGCGGGAGTGCGTCACACTGCTGACCGTGCTCATGGGCACGCTGCGGCTGGTGGTCCTGGAGACCTCGCTGAGCGAGGGCCGGGCCCTCATCGACCGGCAGCAGGTGGAGCTGCTGGAGGCCGCCACACCCGTCATCCGGCTGTGGGACGGCATCGTCGCCGTGCCGCTCATCGGCACGCTCGACAGCGCCCGCAGCCAGGTGGTCATGGAGACGCTGCTCACGTCGGTCGTCGACGAGCAGGCCCGCTTCGCGATCCTGGACATCACCGGGGTGCCGATGGTCGACTCGCTGGTGGCGCAGCACCTGATGAAAACCGTCGCGGCCGTCCGGCTGATGGGCGCCGAGTGCGTCGTCTCCGGCATCCGGCCCGCCATCGCGCAGACCATCGTGCACCTCGGCCTGGACCTGGGCACCGTGGTCACCCGGTCGAGCCTGGCCGACGCCCTGGGGTACGCCCTGCACCGGCTGGGCGCCGACATCGTGCTCGCGACGCCCGGCGGTGCGGGTCCCCGGTGAACCACGACCTCTCCCTCTCGGGCACGGCCCATGTGCCGGTGCTCCGGCTCGGCGACGTCCTGCTGATCACCCTCCAGGGCGACCTGCACGACGGTACGGCGGAGCAGCTCCAGCAGGACATCGCCGCTCAGATCGTCCGCAGCCGGGTGACCGGCGTGATCATCGACATCTCCGGGGTGGAGATCGTCGACTCCTTCCTGGGGCGGGTCCTGGCCGAGATCGCGGCGAGCTCCCGGCTGCTGGCCGCGCAGACCGTGGTGGCCGGCATGCGCCCCGCGGTGGCGATCACGCTGGTGGAGCTGGGTCTCTCGCTGCCCGGGCTGCGGACCGCGCTCAGCACCGAGGCGGCCCTCGATCTGCTCGCCATGACGGCTGCGGGCGGCCCGCGCCGGGAGCCTCGGTGAGCGAGACGATCGCGGGCGTGGAAGCCCGCCTGCCGATCCGCTCGGACCGGGACCTGGTGTGGGTGCGGCAGCACGTGCGCCAGGCGGCCGCGGCGCTCGGCTTCGGCCTCGTGGACCAGACGAAACTGGTCACCGCAGCCAGCGAACTGGCCCGCAACACCTTGGTCTACGGCGGTGGCGGTGAGATGGCGGTGGCACACCTGTCCGACGAGCGGGCGCAGGGGCTGCGGCTGACGTTCGCGGACCAGGGACCGGGCATCGCCGACCCGGAGCGGGCGCTGAGCGACGGCTACACCTCCGGCGGCGGGCTGGGTCTCGGCCTGGGCGGGGCACGGCGTCTGGTGCAGGAGTTCTCCCTCGACAGCACGCCAGGTGTCGGCACCACGGTCACGGTGACCTCCTGGGCGGTCCGCTCGCCGCGGCAGCGTGAGGAGCGACGATGACGCAGGTATGGGACGTCCCGGTGCACGACTCGACGCGGGTGCGCGACGCGCGGGTGGCCGCGGAGGGCGCGGCGGCGCAGGCGGGCCTGGACCGGTCGCGCACCGCCGACGCCGCCCTCGTGGCGACCGAGCTGGCCACGAACCTGCTCAAGCACGCGCGCGGCGGACAGCTCCTCGTGGAGGCGGTCGCCCCGCCGAGCGGCCGGGCGGGGGACCTCCTCGTGCAGGTCGTCGCCATCGACCACGGGCCGGGCATGGCCGACGTCCCCGCCGCCCTGGGCGACGGGTTCTCCACGGCGGGCTCGCTGGGCGCCGGTCTGGGCACCTGCCGACGGCTCGCCGACGACTTCGACCTGCACAGCGTCCCGGGCCGCGGGACGGTCGCGCTGGCCCGGATCGGCGGCCCGGCCAGAACCCGCGGCCGCCGTGAGCCGGCCCCCGGGCGGGCCCCCGACCAGCCCGGGGGCGCCGCGCCGGGCGACGTCTCCCCCGCAGCCGCGCCCTTCTCCGCGCGGGTGGGTGGCGTCAACATCCCCTTCCGGGGTGCCGCGTGCTCCGGGGACGCCTGGGCCTGCGTCCGCGACGGCGACCGGCTGACCCTGATGCTGGCCGACGGGCTGGGCCACGGCCCCGAGGCCGCCCGGGCCTCGACCACGGCGGTCCACGAGGTACGGCGCTCGCCCCACCTGCCGCCGGCCGAGCTGCTGCGCCTGCTCGACTCCGCGCTGCGCGCCACGAGGGGCGCGGCGGTCGCGGTGGCCCAGCTCGACCTGCGGACCGGGCGGCTGCTGTTCGCCGGCGTCGGCAATGTGGGGGCGCGGCTGCGCGAGGGCGACTCCTGGCGCCATCTGCTGTCCCGGCCCGGCATAGTCGGCGCGCACCGGCCCACGACGCTGCCCGAGACCGAGGCGGCCTGGGCCGAGGACCGTCTGCTCGTCCTGCACAGCGACGGGCTGCCCAGCCGCTGGGCGCCGCCCGCCGACCCCCGTCTGCTGTCCTGCGACCCCGCCGTCACCGCCGCCGTCACGGTCCGCGACGCCGGCAGCTCCGCCCGCCCGGTGCGTGACGACACCGCCGTGGCCGTCCTGTCCCCGACACCGCCGGATGGTCCATGAATCAGACCTGGCCGATCAGCACCGTCGCCGACGCGGCACGCGCGCGCATCACCACCGCGCGGGTGGCCGCCGCGTACGGTGTGCCGCCGCTGGAACGCACCCGGCTGGCCGCCGCCCTGAGCGCACGGCTGCGCCAGTGTCTGACCCAGGGCGGCAGCTGGCAGTTCGTCCTGACGGTGGCCCAGGACTCACTGCGGGTCGAGGTCTCCCCCTCCCCGGCCGACGGCGAGCGGCCGTGGTGCGTCACGGCGCCCTGCCCGGAGCCGGCCGCGGGCCCCGTCTGCGACGCCGTGGCGGGTGATCCGGCCGCCCTCTCGGAGGCCCTGCTCGGCGCCGACGAGGACACCGCCCTGGTGCTGGAGCGACTGGCCGAGCAGGAGGAGCTGGTCGCCTTCCACCGGGAGGAGCTGCACCAGACCAACCAGGGCGTGCTGGCGCTGCACGCCGAGCTGGACGCCGCCGGACGGGCGCAGCGTGAGGCCTTCGCGGCGGAGCGCGCGGCGCGCCGGGAGGCGGAGGACGCCCGGCGCAGGCTGACGTTCCTCGCCGACGCCAGCGCGACACTGACGGCCTCCCTCAACCACGAGGAGATCGTCCGCCTGCTGCCCGAGCTGCTGGTGCCCGAGTACGCCCGCACGGCCGACGTCTGGCTCTTCGACGCCGAGGACGAGCGGGTGCCGTCCGTTCCGCGTCCGGCGGCCGCCGTGACCGCGGCCCGCACCGGGCGGCCGCAGTACGCGGCCGCGCACCCCGGGGGCCTGCCCGGGGTGGACGACCAGCCGCCGTCGGCGCTGCATCCCGGCCGGTCCCTGCTGTGCGTGCCGCTGCCGACCCGCGGGGCGCCCCTGGGCGTCGTGACGCTGACCCCGCCCGGCGAGCGCTGGAACCCGGACGACGCCGTCATGCTCGTGGAACTCACCCGGCGGGCCGGCGGCGCGCTCGACAACGCCCGCCGTTTCGAGCACAACCGGGACATCGCCGAGACCCTCCAGCGGGCCCTGCTGACCGACCTGCCGACCACCCCCGGCCTGCGGCTCGCGGCGCGCTATCTGCCGGCGACGTACGGGCTGAACATCGGCGGCGACTGGTACGACGCGTTCCGGCAGCCCGACGGCAGCCTGATCACCGTCATCGGCGACGTGACGGGGCACGGGCTGCACGCTGCGGTGATGATGAGCCAGCTGCGCACCGCGCTGCGCGCCTACGCCGTGGACGGCGGCAGCCCGGGCGAGCTGCTGACCCGGCTGCACATGTTCCTGCACCATCTCCAGCCCGACCTGTACGCGACCGCCGTCATCGCCCGCTTCCAGCCCGGTGAGCCCGTGCTGACGTGGGCGGCGGCGGGTCATCCGCCGCCCGTGCTGCGCGGCCCCGACGGGCGGGTGCTCACCCTGGACGCCAAGCCGGGGGCGATGCTCGGCATCCCGCTGCACCAGGAGATCGCCGACCACACGGTGCGGCTGGAGCCGGGGTCCACGCTGGCGCTCTACACCGACGGGCTGGTCGAGCGGCGGGCCCAGGGCATAGACCCGGGCATCGAGCGGCTGGCGGCGGCGCTCGGCGCGTTCCGTGCCGAGGAGCTGGACGCGGACCTGGACGGTGCGGCGGAGCGCATCCTGGACCCGATGCTGAGCGACTCCGAGCGGGACGACGACGTCTGCCTGCTGCTGTGCCACATAGACGGTCACGCCGGCGGTCACGCCGGCAGCCGCCCCCGGCCCGGGTCCTGAGGCGCGGTCAGCCGTCCGCCCGCTCCTCGGACCCCTGAATCGACGTGTGCGCCTGGTGGAAACCGAGGAGCCCGAGCTCCAGCGCGGTGCGCTGGGCCGGGGTCATCGCCTCGAACACGGACGCGAGGCGTCGTACGCGGCGCTCGGCGACGTCGGTGAGGAGGCGTTGTCCGTAGCCGGTCACCACGAGCTGCACCTCGCGCCGGTTGCTGGGCTGCACGGTCCGCTCCAGCAGCCCGGCGGCCTCGAGCCGGTCGCAGAGACGGCTCGCGGTGGGCAGACCGACGCCCAGGTGCTCGGCCAGGGCCGTCAGATTGAGTTCCGGACGGCTGCGCACCGTCCGCAGCGCCAGCAGCTGTCTGGCGGGCAGCCGGGGTCTGGTCTCCTCCGCGGCCGTGAGCCAGCAGGCCACCAGGCTCTCCACCGCCTCGGCGAGTTGCCCGGCCTGTGTCCGACGACTCTTCCACCGGTCGTCGTCGGCGCCGTCCGCGCACCACACCGCCACTATCCTCCGGCCTCCGCGATTGTCATGTACCTCGGCCTACCCGAAGGCAACGGGCGTACACAGGCCCTTCGGGGGGTACGACGGTGACCTCAGGAGAAACGTTCGTCTGCATGCCTCGCCCGGCTGGCGGAACCAGTCCGGGCGCGGTGGGATCGATGAGGTGCGAGGCGCCCGCGGGCGGGGCACGCGCATGACGTCGGGGCAGACCGCCTGGAGCCGCAGAAAGGGATGGACATCGTGACACGACCCAGGATCCTGGTGGTGGGCGCGGGCTTCGCCGGAGTGGGGTGCGTGCGGCGTCTGGAACGCGCGCTCTCCGCCGCGGAGGCCGACGTCACCCTGGTGACGCCGTTCGCCTACCAGCTCTATCTGCCGCTGCTGCCACAGGTCGCCTCAGGGGTGCTGACGCCCCAGTCGATCGCCGTCTCGCTGCGCCGCAGCAAGAAGTACCGCACCCGGATCATTCCGGGCGGTGCCATCGGCGTGGACCTCAAGTCGAAGGTCTGCGTCATCAGGACCATCACCGACGAGATCGTCAACGAGCCCTACGACTACATCGTGCTCGCTCCCGGCAGCGTGACCCGCACCTTCGACATCCCGGGGCTGACCGAGCACGCCTTCGGGATGAAGACCCTCGCCGAGGCCGCGTACATCCGCGACCACGTCATCAGCCAGCTCGACCTCGCCGACGCCAGCCGCGACCCCGCCGAGCGGACCTCGCGACTCCAGTTCGTGGTCGTCGGCGGCGGCTACGCCGGCACCGAGACCGCCGCCTGCCTCCAGCTCCTCACCCACAACGCGGTCAAGCGCTATCCGAACCTGGACCCGAGCCTGATCAAGTGGCATCTGATCGACATCGCGCCGAAGCTGATGCCTGAGCTGGGCGACAAGCTCGGCCGCAGTGCGCAGGAGGTGCTGCGCAAGCGGGGCATCGACATCTCGCTGGGCGTGTCCATCGCCAAGGCGGGCCCGGAGGAGGTCACCTTCACCGACGGGCGGGTGATCCCGACCCGGACCCTGATCTGGACGGCGGGAGTGGTGGCGAGCCCGCTGATCGCGACGCTCGGCGCGGAGACGGTCCGCGGGCGGCTCGCCGTCAGCGCGGAGATGAACCTGCCCGGGAACGACGGGGTGTTCGCGCTCGGGGACGCCGCCGCCGTACCCGACGAGGCCAAGGGCGAGCAGGGCGCGATCTGCCCGCCGACGGCGCAGCACGCGATGCGGCAGGGCAAGGTCGTCGCCGACAACGTGATCGCGACGCTGCGGGGCCGGGCGATGCGGCCGTACGTGCACAAGGATCTCGGTCTGGTCGTCGACCTCGGCGGCACCGACGCCGTCTCCAAGCCGCTCGGCATCGAACTGCGGGGGCTGCCCGCGCAGGCGGTGGCCCGCGGCTACCACTGGTCGGCGCTGCGCACGGGGGTGGCCAAGGCCCGGGTGCTGACGAACTGGACGCTCAACGCGGTCGCGGGCGACGATTTCGTACGCACCGGCTTCCAGGCGCGCCGGGCGGCGAAGCTGAAGGACTTCGAGTACACGGACAGCTATCTGACGCCCGAGCAGGTGCGGGCGCAGATCGAGGGGCCCGGGTCGGAGACCGCCTGAGGCCGGACGACAGGAGAGAGTACGGCGGCGTGAGGGCGGCGGCACGTTCGTTCGGTGCACGGTGGCGGGATCGGATCGCGGCGTCCGACCCCGGGCTGCTGCGGCTGGCGGCCGGGTTGCGCACGGTCGGTGCGATCGCCCTCACGCTGGCCGTGCTCTCACTGCTGGGCGCGGACGTCTCGCACCTGGTGGCGGGGGCCATCGCCGCGATGGTCGCCACGTTCGCCATCCGGGAGAAACAACGCGACCGGCAGGCCGTCACGCTGGCGCTGGGCCTGCCGGTGGCGTTCGCCTCGATGTCGCTGGCGGCGCTGCTCAGCTCCCGGACGGTGGCCGGCGACTTCTTCTTCGTCGCCCTGATCTTCTGCGCCGTGTACGGCCGCCGGTTCGGCGACCGGGGTACGGCGCTCGGTCTCGTCGGCTTCCAGGTCTACTTCCTGTCGCTGTTCGTCGGGGTCACCGGATCGAGCCTGCCGGGGTTCTACGGGGTGCTGGCCGTCGCCTTCGTGTGCAGTGCGGTGGCGCGCTTCGCGCTGGTGCCGCAGACGCCGACCGGTATCCTCCATCGGCTGCGCGAGGCCTTCCGGGCGCGGCTCGCGCAGTTGCTGGCCGCCCAGCTCGATCTCCTCGACGCCGGTCCGGACGACATCGAGAAGGCGGTGGCCCATGTGCGCGAGGGCACCGCCCGGCTGCACGAGACGGCGATGCTGATCCAGGGCCGGCTGGAGGAGGGCACTCCGGACGAGGCGACGGCCCGGCTGGTGCAGCGCCGGATCGCCGACGCCGAGATCGCCGCCGAGCGGCTCGGCCTGCTCCTGCTGACCGCCCGCAGCGCCGAACGGGCCGACACCCTCACCCTGCACCTGCCGGGCGCCCCGCTGCCGGAGGGCGGCCACCTCCCCGTCCGGGACGAGGCCCTCGCCGCCCTGCGCCGTGATCTGGGGGCCCTGCGGCTGCTGGTCCGGATTTCCGTCGCGGAGGGCGCGGCCACGGCTCACGTCCGCAACCGGCTGCTCGGCTACCGGGACGAGGAGAACCTGCCGAAGGCGTCTCCGTCCGTCCAGGACGTCTTCCGGGGCGTCGGCGAGGCGACGCGCGCGGTGCTGGGGCTGCGGGTCGCGCTCGACGGGCCGCAGGACGAGTCCGAGGACAGCCCCGAGACGGCGCGCTCCCGCGAGGAACTGGACGCGGAGGACGCGGCGATCGGCGCGGGCGAGGAGGACGACGACTCCGCCGCGGCCGGCAAGGAGACGGGGCTGCGGCGGCCGACCACCCGGGCCGCGGTACAGGTCGCCGTCGGGTCGGCGATGGCCATCGTGGGCGGCGAACTGCTCTCCGCGCACCGCTGGTACTGGGCGGTGCTGACCTGCTGGATCGTGTTCATCAACACCGCCTCCACCGGGGAGATCCTGGTCAAGGGCTACCGGCGGCTGCTGGGCACCGTGCTCGGGGTGGTCGCCGGCATCCTGCTGGCCGGGGTGGTCGGGCATCACACGTCGACCGCGTTCGCGGTGGTGCTGCTGTGCGTGTTCGCGATGTTCTACACGGCGCCGCTGTCGTACACGCTGATGTCGTTCTTCGTGACGGCGGCGCTGGGTGTGCTGTACACGCTGCTGCACACCTACAGCATGTCGGTGCTGGTGCTGCGGGTGGAGGAGACGGCGCTGGGGGCGGCCTGCGGAATCGTCGCGGCGGCGCTGGTGCTGCCGGTGCACACGGACCGGCGGACGAACGAGTTGCTGACGACCGTCCTGGACCGGCTGACCGATGTCACCGAGGCGGCCGTGGAGCAGCTGAGCGGCGGTCCCCCGGCCGAGCTGCTGGACCAGGCCCGTGATCTGGACCAGGCACTGGCCGATCTGCGGGCGGCGACGCAGCCTCTGACCCACCCGGTCACGCCGTTGCGGACCCGGCGGGACACGGCCCGGTACGTCGTGGCGCTGCTCGAGACCTGCGCGTACCACGCGCGGACCCTGGCGGCCATGGCCGAGTTGCTGCCGACGCAGCAGTCCATCGTGGCGGACCCGGGGCTGCGCCGCGCCGGGCAGCGCCTCCGGCACAACATCGGGGCGATCTCCGCGCGCGTGGCGGGCGAGCGGAGCACCGCCGAGGTGCTGTCCGGGCCGAGCATCGCCTCGCTGCTGATGCCGGGCGGGCCGGGAACCCCGCGGTACGGCCGGGTGACCGACCGCGTGCTGCGGCACCTTCAGCGCCTGGACGAGGCGGTGGTCGGCCTGGCCCGGCCGCTCGGTGTGCCGGTGGCTCCGCCGCCGAAGTGACGGCGGTGGCGCCCACGGTCAGAATTCCGTGGACATGTCGCTCGCCGCCGCGATGCCCCGCAGCTCCTCGGTGTCCTGGTGGCGCTGCCGGATGCAGCCGGCGATCTCGGCGAGGCGGGTGGGGTCGGACGCGGTGCCCGCGTCGGTGACCACCCGGACCGGGCCGGTTCCGTCGACGTCTATCTCCACCAGCTGGTTGTCCAGCCGGCCGGTGACCGCGGTCGCGATGACCAGAGCGGCCTCGTCGCGGATCTGCTGGGGCAGTTGCTCGGTGTCCTGCGGGTCGAGGGCGAAGTCGAGACTCTCGGGCCGCTGTTCCTCGAGAGCGCGCAGCGCGGGTGCGACGACCTTCAGCAGCAGCTGGTAGTCCTCACTGTCCATGCGGACGCGCAGAAGGTCGAGGTACATGTCCACGGGCCGTCCATCGCGTGGGAACTCTGATTCGTTCATCTGGTCCGTGTTCCCACGCATCCGGACGTCAGACCTTGCGCCAGCGGGCCATGGCGAACGAGAACAGTCCGAAGAGCATGAGCCCGGCGGCGACGCAGGCCAGCAGGCCCGGCCCCGCGGGCGTGCCGGCGAACGAACGCAGTGTGTCGTCCAGACCCTTGGCCTGGTTCGGCTCGTACTCGACGGCGGCCCGTACGGCGAAGGCTCCCGCGGCGGCGAACACCACGCCGCGGGCGGCACCGCCACCTACTCCGGTGATGTCCACCAGTCGCCGCATCCGCGGGGACATCTCCCCCAGCCGCAGCTTCTTCCGGTAGGAACGCATGACGGCACGGGCGCCGATCCACACTCCCGCGACGACGATCCCCACGCCGCCCGCGCCGACGATCCACTGCCCCCCGGGCAGGCCGAGCGCACGGGCGGTGACGTCCCGGGACTGCTCGTCACCGGAACCGCCTCCGCTGCCCGATCCGGCGGCGAAGGCCAGCACGGAGTAAGCGACGAAGGAGTAGAAGCCGCACCTGACGAGCGCGAACAGTCGCTTCTTGGCGCTGCGCCCGTCGGCGCCGACTCCGCCGAAGACGGCCTCGGAGAGCCGCCACAGCGCCATGCCGACCAGTCCTACACCCAGGGCCCACAGCACCACGGCGCCGAAGGGCTTCTCCGAGATCTCCGCCAGGGCTCCCTGGCGGTCGGCCTGCTGACCGCCGTGACCGAAGGCGATCTGCAGCGCCAGCAGTCCGACCAGCAGATAGATCACGCCTCGCGCGACGAACCCCGCCTTGGCGGCGCCCTTCGTCACCGAGCCCCGCGCCGCTCGCTTCACCTCGACCCGGCCGTTGCGCGCCAGAGCACTCGTGTTCATGCCGACCTCCCCTATGTCTCCCCGATTCCTGCGGGATCCGCCTGCCCCGGCTCTCGTCGTACACACGTCCGACCCTCCTGGACCGTGCCCCGTACCGGAGAGCGGCGGGGGGGGCGGGGGGGCCCGCGCCGGCCCCCCCCCCCGGGCGGCGGACACCGGGGGGTGTATTTGGGGCCGCGGGGGGTTCGCGGGGGGGGGGGGCCCCCCCCCCCCCGGCCCCAGT
>NZ_JBHWUW010000036.1:0-61523 GCF_042737245.1 Streptomyces sp. NPDC060002 | reverse complement strand
ATTGCTCCAACACCCCCCCAACCCTCCTCCCCCGGCCCCCTCGGGGGTGGGGGGGGGGGGGCGGGGGGGCGCCCCCCCCCCCCCCCCGCCCGGTCAGGCGTACACGTGCGGATCTCTGTCGGCCGGCGGGTGTACCGCGGGGTCGGCGGCCGACGCCGCCTCGAGCCATTGACGTGCCGTCTCCAGGGCGTGCCTCACGTCGCGCGTGCCGGTGGACACGCACAGCGTGTAGGCGAGATCACGCGCCTGTGCCTGTGCCTGCGGCGGTGCCTCGGTGGATCCGGGTCGCGTCAGCGCCTCGTACTCGTCGACGAGTCTGCGCAGGACAGCGGGATGCGGCATGAGCATCGGTCTGCTTCTCCTCCGTTCGGAATGGGTGATTGTCGCGCCGTCAGCGCAGGGCTTCCTGGCGCACCCGCTCGCAGCTGCGGCTGATGAGCCGGGACACGTGCATCTGGGAGATGCCCAGCTGGTCGGCGATCCTGCTCTGCGTCATGTCCTCGAAGAACCGCATGTAGAGGATGGCGCGCTCACGTTCCGGCAGCCGGCGCAGGCCTTCCTTGGCGGACTCGCGGTCGACCACGACATCGAAGGAGGAGTCGGAGTCGCCCAGGGTGTCGGCGAGGCTGTAGCCGTCGTCACCGGCCGAGGTCTCGGCGTCCAGCGAGAGCGTGCTGAAGCTCTCCAGGGCCTCCAGGCCGGCGTTCACCTCGTCCTCGGTGAGCCCGGTGTGGGTGGCGATGTCGGCGGCGGAGGGCTCGGCCGCCCCGGGATTCTGGGTGAGCTCCCGGCGGGCGACGCGCACCTTGTTGCGCAGTTCCTGTACCCGGCGGGGCACGCGCAGCGCCCACATCCGGTCCCGGAAGTGCCGCTTGATCTCCCCGGTGATGGTGGGCACGGCGTAGCTCTCGAAGGCTCCGCGCTCGGGGTCGAAACGGTCGACGGCCTTGACCAGACCCAGCGCCGCTACCTGCCGCAGGTCCTCGATCGCCTCACCGCGGTCGCGGAAGCGGCCGGCGATGCGGTGGGCCATGGGCAGCCAGGCGGTGACGAGCTCGTCGCGTACGGCGTCCCGCTCGGGGCCCTCCTCCAGGGTGACCAGCCGGGCGAACCGGCTCATGGTGTCGGGCGCGTCGGCGTGGGTGCGCCGCAACTGAGCGGTGGCGGGGGTGGATGCGGATGCGGAAGGACGGCTTGTCGACATGTCGATAGGCATGCGGTATCGCTCTCCTGAACGGTGGTCTCAGGGACTGGCGACGGTGAACTCCCGCCGTCCGGAGCGCGCGAGGCGCCCCGGAGCGGACAAGTCGCTCCCGTCGGCGCGCCTCCGGTCCGAAGCACGAACCTCCGTCTGCCCTGCCCCCGGAGGAACAAACTCCGCGCGGGGGAAAGGCGTTCACAGGCTCGCGGTCCGCATCCCGGACCGGTCGGCGCCCGGGTCAGAACACGGGGACGACGGCGGTGATGCGCTTACCGCCGGAGGGCAGGCAGGCAACCCTGACATTGCGTGCCAGCCGGCAGACGATCGGCCAGCCGCGACCGCCGGCGCGCCGTCGCCCCTGTTCGTCGAGCGGGGCGGCGGTGACCGGCAGCCGGTCGCTGCGGTCGCTGACGGACACGCGCACGGCCGACCCGTCCATGTCCACGTCGAATCCGGTGATGCCGCCGCCGTGCAGGATGGCGTTGGTCGTCAGTTCCGAGGCGACGAGCAGGGCGTCCGAGAGCCCGTCCTCGTCGTACGGGCAGCCGATGGCCCCGCAGCTTCCGGTCACCGCCCGCCGTACGGCGCTGCGGACGTCGGCCGGTCCGCACTGTTCGTGCCCTCCACGCCCGAGGGCGCCGCCCTGCGCGCCACCCCTGTCTGTCGAGTCGTTCGTACGCATCCCTTCGCTCCCCTGCGCTGGTCCCGGCTGGTCGGACGGCCGCACCTCCGCGGCGGGCTCGGCGCCCCTTCCGCACCCGGCGCTCTCTTCCACCGGACGGTGCGGTCGTCTCCCTTTCGGCTGGCCGCCCCGGCGGCGGCCAAACCTCCCGGACGGGGAGCATTCGTCCCGCCGGATACGGGTACGCGAACCACATGACCGATGTGGTGGACTCGGACGAACTGCTGCGGCGCATCCAGCGGGCGAGGGCCTGCGCCCACGAGGAGCTGCTGGCCTGGCGGGCCCGGAGCGCGGATCTCGCCCGGGCCGACGCGGAACGCGCGGACGAGGCGCGGGACGCCCGGACGCGGGGTCTCGCCTACGAAGCCGTGCTCAGGGTGCTGGACGAGATCGTGACGCCCGGCCGGAGCGCCGAGCCGCATTGACCGGGACGTCGGCTCCGGTGGAGTGAAACAGGTCACGTGACCAGGTTTCGATTACACAAAATCTCCGCGAATGGTTTACGGTTCATTCATACCTGGTGAGCGGGGTCGAAGTCACTCCTCCTCCGTACACCACCTTTTGCTGCCCTGGCTGGCCTCCCCCGTCCAGCCAGGGCTTTTCCATGCCCTCGGGGCCCTCGTACGGAAAGTGCGGCCCTCCGAGGTGCCCGGGGCGTCGGCAGCGGCTGAAATGGTAGGGGGAAGCAACCCCACCGATCGTCGGCGAGGAGCTCCGGGCCATGACCAAAGCGACCAAACTGCTGACCGCGCTCCCCCCGCCCCAGCGCCAGCACCTGATGACGCTCGCCCGTGAGGTGTCCTTCCCTGAGGACACCCGGATCTTCGAAGCGGGCGGCACCGCCGACCGCTTCTGGGTCATCCGTTCCGGCGCGGTCTCGCTTGTCCAGCAGGTGACGTCCCTGCGACGGGTCAACGTCGCGAGCCTCGGCGCCGGCGACCTGCTGGGCTGGTCCTGGCTGTTCCCGCCGTACCGGTGGGACTTCGGCGCGGAGGCCTTCAGCCCCGTACGCGCCTACGAGTTCGAGGCACCACCGGTGCTCGCGCTGTGCGACGAGGATCCGGCGCTCGGGCTGTCGCTGATACGGACCGTGGCCGAGATCCTCGCGCACCGGCTGGAGACGACCCGGGGCAAGCTGATGGAGCAGTACGGGGCGCAGAGGCGCGGCGTGCTGTAGACCCCGCGCCCGGCTCAGACGCGGTACCGGCGCAGCGCGGGCACGGCGGCGGCCAGGCCCAGCATCGACGCGACGACCAGCAGACCGCCGCCCGCGACCGCGATCCGGGGCCCGAAGGCGGCACCCGCCGTGCCGTGCAGGGCGTCGGCCAGCCGTGGGCCGCCGGCGACGACGACCGTGAAGACGCCCTGCATACGACCGCGCATCTCGTCGGTGGCGGCGGACAGCAGGATCGCCCCGCGGAAGACCATGGAGACCATGTCGGCGACGCCGGCACAGACCAGGAACACCACGGCGAGCCAGAGACTGCCGCTCAGGCCGAACCCGGCGATCGCCGCGCCCCAGGCGACGACCGCGCCGATGACCATCAAGCCGTGCCGCCTCGCCCGGGAGAACGTGCCGGAGAAGAGTCCCCCCAGCACCGCGCCGACGGGGATCGCCGCGAACAGCAGGCCGAGGGCGAGCCCCTCACCGTAGGAGGCGTACGTCTCGGCGGCGAGCTGCGGGAACAGGGCCCGGGGCATGCCGAAGACCATGGCGATGACATCGGCGAGGAAGGACAGCAGCAGGACCTTGTGCCCGGAGATGTAGCGGAAACCCTCGACGATCTCACGCACCCCGGCGCGCCGGGCGGTGGCGCTCGCCAGGGGCGGCAGCGCGGGCAGGCGGGCCACGGCCCACAGCGTCACGCACAGCGCGACGGCGTCGAGGAGGTACAGCTCGGGCAGGCCGACGACGGGGATCAGGGAGCCCGCGAGCAGCGGCCCGGCGACCAGACCGGTCTGCATGACGGTCGAGCCGAGGGCGTTGGCGGCGGCGAGTTCGTGCGCCGGGACCAGTCGGGCGATGGAGGCGTTGCGGGCGGGCGCGTTCAGGCCGAAGAACGCCTGCTGGGTGGCGAGCAGCACCATCAGCACGGCCACCGAGTCGAGCCCCGAGACCGCCTGGAGCCAGAACAGCACCGAGGTGACGGCGATACCGCTGTTGGTGACCAGCAGCAGCTTGCGCCGGTCGACGGTGTCGGCGACCGCGCCGCCCCACAGCGCGAACAGCACCATCGGCACCAGACCGGCGAGGCTCGCGTAACCGACCCAGGCGGAGGAGCCGGTGATGTCGTAGATCTGCTTGGGCACCGCGACGGCGGTGAGCTGGCTGCCCACGGCCGTGACGATGGTCGAGGACCACAGCCGCCGGTAGGCCGGCCGGCGCAGCGGCCGGGTGTCCATCGCCCAGCGGCGCCAGCCCCGCCCGGGCCGGTCCTGCGGACTCGGGCCGGTCTCCCCGGCCTCGGGTGCGGTGCTGCTCTCGCTCGTGTCCACGCGATTCCTGGTTGCTCGTTACATCTTTCGGTCCGGAGGTCACTATCCCAGCACCTGCCGTGCTTTCACCGACCGGTGGACGCGAGATCTCAGATTCCGGAATCCGTACGCCGGACCTGACACCGGACCTGCCGCCGGACCGGGCGCCGGACCCGACACCGGACCCGACGCCGGACGACGCCGGACCTGACACCGGACCCGACGCCGGACGACGCCGGACCTGACACCGGACCCGACGCCGGACCCGACGCCGGACCCGACGCCGGACCTGACACCGGACCCGACGCCGGACCCGACACCGGACCTGACACCGGACCTGACACCGGACCGGGCGGCTCAGGCCCCGACGACGAGCGTCACGCCGAGGACGATCATCGTGGCGGCGACGAGACCGTCCAGGACGCGCCAGGCGGCCGGCCGGGTCAGGAACCGGCCGAGCAGCCGGGCGCCGAAGCCCAGCGCGGCGAACCAGCACAGGCTGGCGAGAGCGGCGCCGAGACCGAACGTCCAGCGCAGCGGGCCACGGTCGGCGGCGACGGAACCGAGCAGGAAGACCGTGTCGAGGTAGACGTGCGGGTTGAGCCAGGTCAGCGCCAGACAGGTCAGCACGGCCCGGCGCAAGGAGCCCGCGCCCTCCCCCTCCGTCGTCAGGGCACCCGTGGGCCGGAACGCCCGCCGGGCCGCCAGGGCCCCGTAGCAGAGCAGGAACAGACCGCCGATCCAGCCGACCGCGGTCAGCGCCCCGGGCCAGGCCACCACGAGCGCGCCCACCCCGCCCACACCCAGGGCGATGAGCAGTGCGTCGGACAGGGCGCAGATGGCGACGACGGCGAGGACGGCGTCACGGCGGACGCCCTGACGCAGGACGAAAGCGTTCTGGGCGCCGATGGCGACGATGAGCGACAGGCCGGTGCCGAATCCGGCGGCCGCGGCGGTGAGGGTGTGGGACATGACGTCCACGCTAGGGAAGCGATCACTGGACGTACAGCTAAAGATTCTTACGTATCATTAGCTCTCGTGATGATCGGATGATGACGGACCTTCCGCTCGACCACGTGCGCACCCTGCTCGCGGTGGTGGACGAGGGCACCTTCGACGCGGCCGCCGCCGCCCTGCATCTGACGCCGTCGGCGGTCAGTCAGCGCGTCAAGGCACTGGAGCAGCGCACGGGCCGGGTGCTGCTGCTGCGCACCAAGCCGGTGCGGGCCACGGAGTCGGGCGAGATCGTCGTCCGGTTCGCCCGCCAGCTGGCCCGGCTCGAGCGCGACACGCGGTCCGAGCTGGGCATGAGCGGCGAGGGCGAGCCGGCCCGGGTGACGGTCGCGGTGAACGCCGACTCGCTCGCCACCTGGTTCCTGCCGGCCCTGACCCGGGTGCCGCGGGAGCCGCAGCTCTGCTTCGAACTGCACCGCGAGGACGAGACCCGCACGGCGGAGCTGCTGCGGGAGGGGCTGGTGATGGCCGCGGTGACCTCGTCGCCCGAGGCCGTGACCGGCTGCTCCGTACGGGCCCTGGGCACGATGCGCTACCTGGCCGCCGCGACCCCGGACTTCGTCGCCCGCCACCTGGTCGACGGCCCGCTCCACGAAACCCTCGCCCGGGCGCCGGTGATGACCTTCGACCGGAGCGACGACCTCCAGGACGCGTTCGTGCGCGGGCTGCGCCGGGGCGCCGGCGGTGCGAGTCCGGTGCGACAGGCCGTGCCGACCTCGGAGGGTTTCGTGGCCGCCGTGGTCGCCGGCCTGGGCTGGGGCATGGTGCCCGAGGTGCAGTCCGGCCCGCTGCTGCGCTCCGGCCGCCTGGTCTCCCTCGCCCCCGAACGCCCGCTGGACGTCCCGCTGTACTGGCAGCAGTGGAAGCTGGACTCCCCGGCGCTCGCGGCGGTGGCGGACGCGGTGACGGCGACGGCGGCCGAGTCCCTCAGGAGCTGAGCCCGGCCAGCGTCGCCTGCGCACTGTCCAGCAGCATCTCCAGCGCCGTCGGATAGGCGCTGGTCACCATGCGGGTCGACAGCAGCGGGGCCGCCTCGGCGATCCGGGGGTGGGTCTCGGCGGGCAGCCGGGCGTACGTCGAGCGCCACACCGCTTCGTCGGCGCGCTGCGCGGCCCGGGGCAACGCCAGGGACGCGGCGTCCAGGGCGGCGAAGGCCAGCGTCTGGTCGATGAAGGCGTGGTAGATCCGCACGGTGTCCGGCAGCGGGAACCCGGCGGTGCGCAGCACGTCCAGGACGGCCTCGTCGGCGGCGAGTTCGTTGGCCCGGCCGGTCACCCGGCTCGCGGTCAGCTGGGCGGCCTGCGGGTGGGCGACGTATGCGGCGTGGATGCGCAGCCCGACGGTGTGCAGATCCGTGCGCCACTCCCCCGTCGGCCGCCAGCCGCGCAGCGCCTCGCCGACGAGCGCGTCGCCGATGGCCAGGGTCAGCTCGTCCATGCCCCGGAAGTACCGGTACAGGGTGCTGGGGTCGCAGTCGAGGGCGATGCCGAGCCGGCGGGCGCTGAGGCCGGCGCTGCCGTGCTCGCGCAGCAGGCGCAGCGCCGCCTCGACGATCAGCCGCTCGGACAGCACGGTGCCGCTCCTGGTGGGCCGGCGCCGGCGCCGCTTCTCCTCGGGTACCACCTGTTTGGCCACGGCCCTCGCCCCCTCGCCCCTCGTCCGCGCTCTTCGGTCGCCGGTCTTCGGTCGCCGGTCTTCGGTCGCCGGTCTTCGGTGTCGGTCTTCGGTCGTTGCGCTTTGGTCGTTGCGCTTTGGTCGTTGCGCTTCGGTCGTTGCGCTTCGGTGTCCGGCCGTCGTGCTTCGGTCGTCGCCCTTATGCCAACGCCATTGACCTTACGCGGGCGCACGGCGTTGTATCTCTCTCAGGGCCCCCCTTCGCACACCTTCGTTCGCAGTCTCAGCCGAGGGAGTTCTCGTCATGCGTGTCCTGCTCGTGGGCGCCGGCGGTGTGGGCACCGCCATCACCCGCATCGCCGCCCGCCGTCCGTTCTTCGAGGCACTGGTGGTCGCCGACTACGACCCCGCCCGTGCCACTGCCGCCGTCGCCGCGCTCGACGGCGACGACCGCTTCCACGCCGAGCGCGTCGACGCCGGCGACGAGGCGGCCGTGGCCGGCCTGCTCGCCCGCCACCGCTGCGACGTCCTGCTCAACGCCACCGACCCGCGGTTCGTGATGCCGCTGTTCCGCGCGGCACGGGCCGCCGGGGCCACCTATGTCGACATGGCGATGTCGCTGTCGCGGCCGCACCCCGACCGGCCGTACGAGGAGTGCGGGGTCCGGCTCGGCGACGCCCAGTTCGCCGAGGCCGACGACTGGGCCGAGGCGGGCGCCCTGGCCCTGGTCGGCATGGGGGTCGAGCCGGGTCTGTCGGACGTCTTCGCCCGGTACGCCGCCGACGAACTCTTCGACGAGATCGAGGAGATCGGCATTCGCGACGGTGCGAACCTCACCGTCGACGGCCACGACTTCGCACCCTCCTTCAACATCTGGACCACCATCGAGGAGTGTCTGAACCCACCGGTGGTCTACGAGGCCGACCGGGGCTGGTTCACCACCGCGCCCTTCAGCGAACCCGAGGTGTTCGACTTCCCCGAGGGCATCGGGCCGGTGGAGTGCGTGAACGTCGAGCACGAGGAGGTGCTGCTCGTGCCGCGCTGGGTGAAGGCGCGCCGGGTCACCTTCAAGTACGGCCTGGGCAACGAGTTCATCGAGACCCTGAAGACGCTGCACCTCCTCGGACTGGACCGCACCACGCCCGTCACCGTGCCCGGCGAGCACGGACCGGTGCGGGTCTCGCCCCGGGACGTGGTGGCCGCCTGTCTGCCCGACCCGGCGACCCTGGGCGAGCTGATGCACGGCAAGACCTGCGCGGGCACCTGGGTGCGGGGCGTGAAGGACGGCGCGCCGCGCGAGGTGTACCTGTACCACGTGGTCGACAACCAGTGGTCCATGGCCGAGTACGGCAGCCAGGCCGTGGTGTGGCAGACCGCCGTCAACCCGGTGGTAGCCCTCGAACTGCTCGCCACGGGCGCGTGGTCCGGCGCGGGTGTCCTGGGCCCCGAGGCGTTCCCGCCCCGCCCGTTCCTCGACCTGCTCACGGCGTACGGCTCCCCGTGGGGGCAACGGGAGCAGTGAACGTTTTTCCGGGCCCGCCCGGTTTCACCGGCGCCTCTGCGGTGACCCGATCGGGAGCAACTCATCCGGAAAAGCGCATACGACGAGATCGCAGGTGACTTCGATGGACAACTGGCGAGAGCACGCCGAGTGCCGCAACGAGGACCCCGACCTCTTCTTCCCGATCGGTACCTCCGGTCCGGCACTGCTCCAGACGGAGCAGGCGAAGACGGTCTGCCGACGCTGCCCGGTGCAGGAGGCGTGCCTGGGGTGGGCCATGGAGACCGATCAGAGCCTCGGGGTCTGGGGCGGTACGAGTGAGAACGAACGACGTGCCCTCAAGCGGCGCATCAGGGCGCGACGCAGCTCGTGAGCCGCGGGTCGATGCCCGGGGCCGGGGCGGCCCGTGGCCGGGGAGTCGCACCCCGGCCCCACGCCCGCCGGGGGCCGGTGGCGGAGCGGCCGGGCGGCGGCCGGGCCGGGAGACCGGGCCGGAGATCGGCATCCGGGCCGGCCGCCCACCGGCCGGTCCGGCGCGGCGGCCCTCGCCGGACCGGCGGCGCCGTTCCGCAGAACGCAGTGCACACGGCTGTTCCGCAGCTGTACCCCGGCCGTCCCGGGCAGCAGGGCTGCCGGCTAGCCGTCCGCGGGCGGCGTCGCCGCGGGCAGCCGCAGGGTGAAGACGCTGCCCGCGCCCGGGGTGCTCGCCGCCCGCGCCGTGCCGCCGTGGGCGTCCGTCAGCTGACGGACTATCGGCAGACCCAGCCCGCTGCCGCCGGTGCGGCGACTGCGTGACTTCTCCGCCCGCCAGAACCGCTCGAAGACGTGCGGCAGATCCTCGGCGGCGATTCCCGTGCCGGTGTCGGCGACCTCCAGGACGACCCGCTCGCCGTCGCCGCGGGCGGTGAGGGTGACCGTGCCGTCGGGCGGGGTGTGGCGTACGGCGTTGGTGACGAGGTTTCCGAGCGCCTGCCGCAGCCGTACCGGGTCGGCGTCCAGCCAGGGAGCACCCTCGGTCTCGGTGCGCAGGCGCACGCCGGCCGTGTCGGCGGCGACCCGGTGGGCGGCGGTGACCTGGGCGAGCAGGTCGTCGGCGGGCACCGGTTCGCGGTGCAGGCGCAGGGTGCCGGCGTCGGCCGCCGCGAGGTCGCGCAGGTCGTCGATGACGCGCTGGAGGAGCAGGGCCTCCTCGTGCAGGGCGCCCAGCAGTTCGGTGTCGGGTTCCACGAGGCCGTCGCGGGCGACCTCCAGCCACCCCCGGATGTTGGTGAGCGGGCTGCGCAGTTCGTGGGCCACGTCGCTGACGAGCGCCTTGCGCTGGGCCTCCAGCCGTTCCCTGCGTTCGGCCAGGTCGTTGAAGGCCTCCGCGAGGATCCCGGTCTCGTCGCGGGTCGTGACGGGCACGCGCGCGTGCCGGTCCGGGGGCTGCCCCGCGGCCTCGGTCAGGGCGCGCAGGGGCCGTACCAGGCGGGTGGCGACGACGGCGGTGACGGCGACGGTGACGGCCAGCACCAGCCCGGCCGCGCCGACGACCTTCGCCTTGTTGGCCGGGGACATGACCCAGCGGGGAGCCGCGCCGTCGTCCCCGACGCCGAGGAACAGCTCGGCGACCGGGGCGACGTACGGGTCGAGCTGGGCGTGCCGCGCGGTCTCGAAGCAGGTCTGGGCCGCGCGCAGGGCCGCCTTGCCGTCGTCCGCGCCGTCGGTGCCGCCGGCCGCCACCTTGGCGAACACGGGCGCCAGGGTCGGCGCCCGGCCGGACACGCCGGGCAGGCCGGTGCCGAACAGCAGGGGGGTGTCGGGATCCAGGCCCGCCCGGGTCAGGCAACCGCCGGCGCGGCCCTGAAGCGCGGTCAGCGCCTTCTCCTCCGTGGGCGCGGGCGTGTCGAGCTGCCCGTCCCCGCACTCCTCGAACGCGTATCCCGAGACGGCGGTGGAGTCCGCGGCGGTGACCACCGGGCGCCCGCTCGGGGTGTGGGTGACGGTCATGTCGATGCCGAAGCCGGAGAGGCAGCGTTGCCGCGCGCGGGCCACGGCGTCGAGCTTCGTGCGTTCGAGCGTGCTGAGCCGGTAGGGGCCCACCACGCGCGGGTCGGTGCCGCTCAGCTGCGCGCCCGGTTCGCTGTAGGTGTCGGTGCGCAGCGGGTCGACGGTGGCGGCGGCGCTCGGCGGCAGGGAGGTGCCGCGCGGCGCGGAGTCGGCCAGGGTTGTGCGGTCGGCGGTGGTCAGGGCGATGCGCCGGCCGGTCCGCGCGGACAGGTCACGGACCGTCGCCTGGACACCCTTCCAGTCGGGGTGGGTGGCGGCGTAGCCACTGAGCCGCGCGAGGATGTCCATGTCGTCGGCGAGGGCCTGGCCCTGTTCCTCCCGCAGCGCGCGGGTGGTGGTGGTGACGGCGAGCCAGGCGGTGGCGGCCACCGAGCACACGGCGATCAGGACGGACGCGATCAGCAGACGGACCAGCAGGCGCTTGCGCAGCGGTACGCGGGTGCGGGCGGTGTTCACGCGTGGCCGCCGCTGAGCTTGTAGCCGACGCCGAACACCGTCAGCAGCCGCACGGGTCTGCGCGGGTCGTCCTCGATCTTCCGGCGCAGGTTCATGATGTGCACGTCGATCGCCCGTTCCGTCGAGGCCCGGTCGACCCCGCGGGTGCACTGGAGCAACTGCCTGCGGGAGAACACCCGTTCGGGTTCGGCGGCCATGGCCAGCAGGATCTGGAACTCGGCCGGTGTGCACTCCACCGGCTCGCCGTCGCAGCGCACCTCGTGCCGCCCGGGATCGACGGCGAGCCCCGCGGCCCGGACGACGGGGTCGTCCCGCCGGTCGGCGCCGGCCCGCCCGCTGCGCCGCAGGACGGTACGGATGCGGGCCATCAGCTCGCGCGGACTGTAGGGCTTGGTCATGTAGTCGTCGGCGCCCAGTTCCAGGCCCAGCAGCACATCGTCCTCGCCGGCCCGGGCGGTCAGCATCAGCACCGGGATGTCGTCGTCCCGGCGCAGCACCCGGCACACCCCGAAACCGTCGATGACCGGCAGCATGAGGTCGAGGACGACGAGGTCGGGCCGGCTGCGCCGCACCGCGTCCAGCGCGGCGGCGCCGTCGTGCACGACGGTGGCGGTGTGCCCCTCGGCGAGCAGCGAGCGGCGGATGAGTTCGGCCTGCATCGCGTCGTCCTCGGCGACCAGTACATGAGCGCACACGCGACAACTCCGTTTGTTCAGCGGGCCAGAGAGGCATGGTCGCCCATGACGACCACAGGGTGCAGGGCGGGGTCCAGGGTGAGGAGCAGCTCCTTCATGTGCTGCTCGGCGATGCTCACACAGCCGTGGGTGGGGCCGCCGTGGTCGACGTGCAGCCAGATGCCGCCGCCGCGTTCCGCGCCGAGGGGGCGGGTCCAGTCGAGGGGAGAGGTGCCGGGCTCGCGGTTGTAGTCGATCGCGATCACGTAGTCGAAGGAGCCTCGCAGCGATTCGCCCTTGAACCCGGTGCCGTGCGCGGTGAAGCCGGTGCCGCGGTCGTAGGAGAGCCGGGTGCCGGGGTCGCGCAGCAGGCCGCCGGCGTCGGTGAGGCCGTAGACGCCGACGGGCGAGCGCAGGTCGCCGCCCCTGTGGTGGTCGCTCCAGCCGCGCAGCGCGTTGTGCGCGGGCCACGGCTCCCCCGACTGCCAGCCGGCCGCGGTACGCCGGTACAGGACCACCGTGGAGAGCGGGGAGTCGCGGCCCCGGCCGGTCACCACGACCACCTGAGCCGCGTCGTCCGGCACGGCCGCCAGGGTCTTCGTCCCCAGGCCGGGTATCCCCTGCGGTGCCACCTCGACGGAGATCGCGGGCGTGGGTGTGCCGGGCGTCGCCGGTGTGCCGGCGGCGGTGGCGCCGGGCCGGGGTTGCGGCGTGGCCGCGGCGCCGCCGCCGCATCCGGTGAGCAGGAGGGATGCGGCGAGCAGCACGGCCCGGCGGCGATGGGTGATCATCGTTCGACTTTCGCCGACAGGTGTGTGGAACTCGTCAGGTTCCGGGGCCTGTTCGGCCCCGCTACGGCTTGCCGGGCTTGCCCCGGCCGTACAGCCAACTCTGGAACAGCGCGCCGAGGTTCTGCCCGGACTCCCGTTCCGCGAGGCGTTCGAACCGGGCGGTGGTGCCGTGGCCGTAGCGGTGCGCGGCGGCCCAGGCGCGCAGGACGCGGAAGAAGGCACGGTCTCCGACGGCGGTGCGCAGGGCGTGCAGGGTCATGGCGCCGCGGGCGTAGACGGGGGTGCCGAAGATGTTCGCGCCGCTGCCGGGGTCGCCGGGCGGGAACTCCCACAGGCCGTCGGTGGCGGGGCGGGCGTACAGGGCGTCGAAGGTCTGCTGGGCGGTCTTGCCGCCGTGCTGCTCGGCGTAGAGCCACTCGGTGTAGGCGGCGAAGCCCTCGTTGAGCCAGATGTCCTTCCAGGAGGTGAGGGAGACGGAGTCGCCGAACCACTGGTGGGCGCTCTCGTGGACGAGGGTGCTCAGGTCGGGGGCGCTGTCGTACACGGGCCGGGACTGGGTCTCCAGGGCGTAGCCGACGTTCGGGGCGTGGTCGACGATGGAGCCGGCGGCGCGGAAGGGGTAGGGCCCGAACAGTCCGCTCTCCCACTCCAGCACGGTGGGCAGCTGTCCGAGGACGGGTGCGGCGGCCGCGGCCTCGCGTGGGTCGACGGCGTCGTAGACCTTGAGGCCGGTGCGGGTCGTGTACTGCTCGACCTGGAATCTCCCCACGGTGGCGGTGGCGAGGTAGGCGGCCATGGGTTCGCTCTGGCGCCAGCGGAAGGTGGTCCGGCCGTTGGTGGTGCGCCGGCCGAGGAGGACGCCGTTGGCGACGGCGGCGCGGTCCTTCGGCACGGTGATAGTGAAGTCGTAGGAGGACTTGTCGAGGGGATGGTTGTTGGCCGGGAACCAGGTCATGGCGCCCTGCGGTTCGCCGGCGACGAAGGCCCCGTCGTCGGTGGGGATCCAGCCGTCGAGGGAGCCGTCGGGGTCGGTGACCGGGCCGGGGGTGCCTTGGTAGGTGACGGTGACCTGGAATCGCTCGCCCTTGCGCAGGGCGCGCCGCGGGGTGACGACGAGTTCCTGGCCGTCGCGCCGGTGCGCGGCCTTGACGTGGTCGACGGTCAGGCCGGTGACCTTGAGCCCTTGGAAGTCGAGGTCGAGGCGGGTCAGCCGCTGGGTGGCGCGGGCGGTCAGGACAGCCTTGCCGTCGAGGTGCCGGCTGCCCGGGTCGTAGCGGAGGGTCAGGTCGTAGTGGGTCACGTGGTAGCCGCCGTTGCCGGCGAGCGGGAAGTAGGGGTCGCCAATGCCGGCGTCGCCCGTCGGTCCGGCCGCGGTGGCGGGTCCGGCCGCCGTGAGCAGCGCCGCCAGGGCGACGGGGACGGTGGCGGCGACGGTTTGGCGGCGCAGGAGGGTGGTGGCGCGTCTGCGGGGCTGTGTCACGTGCGCTCCTGGGGGGTGGCGTGTGATCAAACGTCCTCAGACTAGGGACTGGGCGCCCCGCTCTTCCCCCTCGTTCAGGTCAAGCCGAGCGGTGCCGGAGGGCGTCCGGGGCCTACGCTCGGCAGGACCTGCCCACCCGACAACGGACGGACGGCCTGCCCATGAGTGTCCGCGTGCGCCGCGTCTACGAACCGCCCGAGCCCGACGACGGGGTGCGGGTCCTGGTCGACCGGCTGTGGCCGCGCGGTGTGTCCAAGGACGCGGCCCGCGTGGACGAGTGGCCCAAGGGCCTCACCCCGTCCACCGAACTGCGCCGCTGGTACCACGCGGGCGAGGGGCCGTACGAGGAGTTCGCGCGGCGCTACGAGGCGGAGCTGACCGCCCCGGAGGCGGCCGGACTCCTCGACCGGCTGCGTGAGTCGGTCCGCGAGGGCCCTGTGACGCTGCTGACGTCCGCGAAGTCCCCGGAGCGGAGCCACACGGCGGTGCTGGTCCGCCTGCTGGAGGCAAACGCGGACCAGCGCTGACGATCCGTGGCGGCCGGCCCGGCCGACGGCCCGTAAGTCAGCCCGTCAGCCGGCCCGCCCGTCAGCCGGTCCGCCCCGTCGCCCCGTCAGCCCCGTCAGCCGGTCTGTCGGGCCGCGGCCCGGCCGGCGGCCCGACCGGAGAAGAGGCAGCCGCCGAGGAAGGTGCCTTCGAGGGCGTTGTAGCCGTGCACGCCGCCGCCGCCGAAGCCGGCCACCTCGCCCGCCGCGTACAGGCCCTCGACCGGCTGTCCGTCGGCGCCCAGGGCGCGCGAGTCGAGGTCGGTCTGGATGCCGCCGAGCGTCTTGCGGGTGAGGACGTGCAGCTTGACGGCGATGAGCGGGCCGGCCCCGGGGTCCAGGATCCGGTGCGGGGTGGCGACCCGGCCGAGCCGGTCGCCGATGTAGCGGCGGGCGTTGCGGATGCCCTGGACCTGGGAGTCCTTGGCGTACGGGTTGGCGATCTGGAGGTCGCGGGCCTCGATCTGACGGCGCAGGCCGTCCACGTCGAGCAGCGCCTTCTCCGTCAGGCCGTTCATCTTCTCGACGAGCTTGTCGAGGGTGTCGGCGATGACGAAGTCCGCCCCCCGGTCGAGGAACGCCTGCACGGGCGCCGGGGCGCCCTTGCCGAGCAGCCGGTCGCGCAGGACGGCCTTGCGGTCCTTGGCGGTGATGTCGGGGTTCTGCTCGGAGCCCGAGAGCGCGAACTCCTTCTCGACGATCTTGCGGGTGAGGATGAACCAGGAGTGGTCGTGCCCGGCGATGTCCTCGGTCGTGCGCAGGTACTTGAGCGTGTTGAGGGTGTCGTAGCCCGGCAGGCACGGGTCGGGCAGGCGGCGGCCGAGGGCGTCGAACCACAGGGAGGACGGGCCGGGCAGGATGCGGATGCCGTGGCCGGGCCAGATCGGGTCCCAGTTCTGGATGCCCTCGGTGTAGTGCCACATGCGGTCGCGGTTGACCAGCCGGACGCCGGCCTCGGCGCTGATGTCGAGCATGCGGCCGTCGACGTAGGCGGGGACACCGGTGACCATCTCGGCGGGTGGGGTGCCCAGCCGCTCGGGCCAGTAGCGCCGCACGATGTCGTGGTCGGCGCCGATGCCGCCGCTGGTGACGACCACGGCCTGGGCGGTCAGCTCGAAGTCGCCGAGGCGGTCGCGGTTGGAGGCGACGCCGCGCGCGCAGTCGTCGGGGGCGAGGACCGTGCCGCGCACCCCGCGGGCGGCGCCGTCCTCGAGGACCAGCTCGTCGACCTGGTGCCGGTGGTAGAAGGTCAGCAGCCCGTCCTTCGCGGCCTGCTTGGCGTACCGCACGAACGGTGCGACGACGCCCGTGCCGGTGCCCCAGGCGACGTGGAAGCGGGGCACGGAGTTGCCGTGTCCGTCGGCCCGCAGGTCACCGCGCTCCGCCCAGCCGACGGTCGGCACGAAGGAGATCCCGTGCCCGGCGAGCCAGGTCCGCTTCTCCCCCGCCGCGAACTCGACGTAGGCGCGCGCCCAGCGCACCGCCCAGGAGTCCTCGTCGTCGGCGCGGTCGAACTGCGCGCTGCCCTGCCAGTCGCTCCAGGCGAGGTCGAAGGAGTCCTTGATGCCGAGGCGGCGCTGCTCCGGCGAGTCGACGAGGAAGAGCCCGCCGAAGGACCAGAACGCCTGGCCGCCGAGGTTGGCGGCGTTCTCCTGGTCGACCAGGGCGACCCGCCGGCCCCTGCTGGTGAGTTCGTGCGCCGCGACCAGGCCCGCGAGGCCCGCTCCGACGACGATGACGTCCGCGTCCATGGCGTCCGCTGCCTTTCTCCTGAAGAGGTCATTGGGGGGTGCCGCTGCCGTCGGTCAGCAGCGCGGTGAGCAGTTGCTTCAGCCAGACACGGGCGCCCTCGACGTCCTTGTCCAGCAGCAGTTGGGCGGTGACTCCGTCGTAGGCGGCGACCACGGCGTGCGCCGCGCTGTCGACGTCCCCGAGCACGGCCGGCGGTGCGGCGAGGCCCCGGGCCCGGGCGAGCCGGTCGGCGATCGCCCGCCGCAGCCGCGCCCGGTGTTCCAGCAGGGTCTGCGCGATGTCCGGAGCCCGCGCGGCGTGCACCAGGAAGTCCGTCTTCACCAGGAGCCAGTCCAGGTCGAGGAGGAGCACCTCGGTGACCCGGTCGACGGCCGCCGGCACGTCGAGGTCGGGTCCGTCGAGGGCGAGGGCCCCGGAGACCTGCTCGGCGATCAGGTCGGCGCGTTGCCGGTAGAGGGCGAAGAACAGCTCGTCCAGGCTGTCGAAGTTGGAGTAGAAGGCGCCCCTGCTGTAACCGGCGGCCTCGCAGACCTCCTCGATGGAGACCCGCCCGAAGCCCTTGGCGGCGAACACCTCGAAGGCGGCGTCGAGCAGCTTCGCCCGGGTGCGGACCCGGCGCCTGGTGACGCGCCCGGTCGTCGGCCCGGTCTGCTCAGCCGTCTGTTCGGTCTGCTCCGCCGCCATCCCGGACCTCCGTTCGATACGGGAATGTATCCGATACACCGATGTATCGAAAGCCCTCCCGAAGGGACCGCACCACCCCCCGCCTCCCGCGAGTGACGGCTGAAGGGAACATGTTTTCGATTAAGGCGTACGCTGGAACCATGACCGCGCACCACCTCCAGGGCTCCCTCTTCGACCAGACCGACGAACTGCGCCTCGGCCCCCTCGACGGGATCCGCCGGACCGTGCTCGGCGCGGGCGCCTGGATCGATGTCCTGCCGGGATGGCTCACCGGATCGGACGCCCTGTTCGAACAGCTGGCGGCCGAGGTCCCGTGGCGTGCCGAGCGCCGGAGGATGTACGACAGCGTCATCGACGTACCGCGCCTGCTGGCGTTCTACGGAGCCGGCGAGGAGCTGCCCCACCCGGTGCTGGCCCAGGCGCGTCGGGCCCTGTCCACGCACTACGCCGAGGAACTGGGCGAGCCCTTCGTCACCGCCGGTCTGTGCCACTACCGCGACGGCCGGGACAGCGTCGCCTGGCACGGCGACCGGATCGGCCGCGGCGCCCGGCAGGACACCATGGTCGCGATCCTCTCCGTGGGCTCCCCGCGCGACCTGCTGCTGCGCCCGGCACGCGGGGGCGAGACGGTACGGCGCCCGCTGGGACACGGCGACCTGATCGTGATGGGCGGCTCCTGCCAGCGGACCTGGGAGCACTGCGTCCCCAAGTCCACCCGCGCCGCCGGGCCGCGCATCAGCGTCCAGTTCCGCCCGCGCGGGGTGCGCTGAAACGGAAGCAGACGGTACCTGTGCCCCTACCCTTCAGGGGTACGTGGTTGACCGCATGACCTGTTCGGCGTGCGTGGAGCCCCAGCGTCCACATCCACCCGGTGATCTGCTTTGCTGTCCCCGTCGAGCACGAACCTCCAGGACACGGGACGGCCATGCGGGCAGACGTACGGCAAGTGGCGGACGGCACCTACCTGGTGCACGGCAGCAACACCAACTGGGTGATCCTCGCCGAGGGGGACGCCGTCACCCTGATCGACACCGGCTACCCGGGCGACCGGCAACTGGTCCTGGACTCCCTCGCCTCCGTGGGCAGTTCGCCGGAGGCCGTCACGGCCGTACTGATCACCCACGCCCACAACGACCACCTGGGCTCCGCCGAACACCTGCGTTCGGTGTACGGCACCCCGGTGTATCTGCACGAGGCCGAAGTGCCGCACGCCCGACGGGAGTTCCTCCAGCAGGTGACCGTGGGCGAGGTCCTGAGGAACGCCTGGCGGCCCGGCGTGCTGCCCTGGACGGTGCACGCGCTGCGCTCCGGCGGCACCGAGCAGCACCCGGTCACCGCGCCCGAGGCGTTCCCCGGCGACGGCGGACCGCTCGACCTGCCCGGCCGTCCCGTCCCGGTGCACACCCCCGGCCACACCAGCGGCCACGCCGTCTTCCACCTGCCGGGGGCGGGCGTCGTCATCTCCGGCGACGCCCTGGTCAGCGGCCACCCGACCTCACGTCTGAAGGGGCCGCAGCTGCTGCCCGACATGTTCCACCACGAGCGGGGCCGCGCGGTGGAGTCCCTGAACGTGATCGAAGGGCTCGCGGCCGACCTGCTGCTGCCCGGGCACGGCCCGGTGCACCAGGGGTCCGTGAAGGCGGCGGCCCAGCAGGCCCGCGAACGCGCCGTCTAAGGTCAGGCCATGGCTTTGCAGATCAGCGCCACCAACCCGGAGCATCCGGCACTCCTGCTGGAGCTGCCGTGGCACCTGCCCCTGGAGGAGTGGCCCGAGGAGGTCCTCGTCCCGCTGCCGCGCGGCATCTCGCGCCACGTGGTGCGCTACGCCCAGGCCGGCGACGAGGTGATCGCCGTCAAGGAGCTCGCCGAACGCCCCGCGCTGCGCGAGTACGAGCTGCTGCGCGACCTGGACCGGCTCGGCATCCCCGCCGTCGACCCGCTGGCCGTGGTCACCGGCCGCGCCGACGAGGGCGGTGTCCCGCTGGAGTCGGTGCTGGTCACCCGGCACCTGGGCGGCTCGATGCCGTACCGCTCGATGTTCGAGACGACGATGCGCCCGGCGACCATGCACCGGCTCATGGACGCCCTCGCCGTGCTGCTGGTACGGCTGCACCTGGCCGGGTTCGCTTGGGGCGACTGCTCGCTGTCCAACACGCTGTTCCGGCGGGACGCGGGCGCCTACGCGGCCTACCTCGTCGACGCCGAGACCGGCGACCTGCACCCCCAGCTGAGCCTCGGCCAGCGCGACTACGACCTCGACCTCGCCCGCGTCAACATCAGCGGCGAACTGCTCGACCTGGAGGCGTCCGGGGCGCTGCACCCCTCGGTGGACCCGATCGAGTTCGGCACCGAGATCTGCGCCCGCTACGGAGCGCTGTGGCAGGAGCTGACCCGCACCTCGGTCTACCCGGCGGGCAAGTACCACTACATCGAGCGCCGGATCCGCCGGCTCAACGAGCTCGGTTTCGACGTCGCCGAGATGCAGATCGAGCACTCCGCCAACGGCGACACGGTCACCTTCGTGCCGAAGGTCGTCGACGCGGGCCACCACCAGCGTCAGCTGCTGCGCCTCACCGGCCTGGACACCGAGGAGAACCAGGCCAGGCGGCTGCTGAACGACCTGGAGAGCTGGATGGCCACCCAGGACGACTACGCCCCGGGCGACCCCCTCGCGGCCCGCCCGGAGGTGCTGGCGCACCGCTGGGTACGGGACGTCTTCCGGCCCACCGTGCGCGCGGTCCCCCTCGAGCTGCGCGGCTCCATGGACGCGGCGGAGATCTATCACGAGCTCCTCGAACACCGCTGGTACCTCTCGGAGCACGCGCAGCACGACATCGGCCTCGACACGGCGGTCGAGGACTACATCCAGAAGATCCTGCCCAGGGCACGGGAGACCCTGGAGCCGACGATCCCGGAGTGAGTCACTCGTGGGGCACGACGGCGACCGGGCAGTCCGCGTGGTGCAGGACGCCGTGCGCCACCGAGCCGATCCGGGCGCCCACGGCCGTGCGGTGGGCGCGGCGGCCGACCACCATCAGCTGCGCCCGCCCGGACACCGACAGCAGCACCTGACCGGCGCTGCCCATCTCCACCTGCTCCACCACCGGCACGTCGGGGAACCGCGCCCGCCACGGCTCCAGGGCTTCGGCCAGCGCCTTCTTCTCGTACGGCTCCAGGCCGCCGGCGTCGTCCGCGAGCTTGAGCGAGCCGGGGCTGTAGGCGAACACCGGCGGGAGCGTCCAGGCCCGTACCGCACGCACGCCCGCGCCCCGGGCCGCCGCCGTCTCGAACGCGAAGCGCAGCGCGCGGGCGCTGTCCTCGGGCTCTCCGTGCTGGCCGACGACGATCTCGTGGCCGGCCACCTCGGACGACGGCGTGTCACCGGCCCGGACCAGCACGACCGGGCGCGCGGCCTCGGTGATGACCTGCTGGCCGACCGAGCCGAGCAGGAACCCGACGACCGGCCCGTGCCCGCGCGAGCCGAGCACCAGCAGCTCCGCCTCCGCCGCGGCGGCGACCAGCGTCCCGATCGGGCTGCCCTCCCGGACGTCGATGGTGACGGCCGGCCCCGGGTACCGCTCGGCGACCGTCGCGACGGCCCGCCGCACGGAGTCGCGCACCCACTGCTCCTGGGCGTCCCGGTCCGCCACGTCGGCCGCCGCGTTCGGCTGGAACCCCCAGGCGTGCACCACCCGCAGTTCCAGGTCTCGCCGGACGGCCTCGCGGGCCGCCCAGGCGAGCGCCGCGAGGCTCTCGTCCGTCCCGTCGACCCCTGCCGTGATCGGGCCCGTCATCCCGCCGCCTCCTCGTGTCGTGATCACATCCGTCGGACCCAGTCTTCACTACGCTGCGGACATGGCATTGGAGTGGGAGCAAGTGGTCATCGACGCGGCCGACCCGGTGGCGCTGGGGCGGTGGTGGGCCGCGGCCCTCGGCTGGGTCGTGGTGCACGACGCCCCCGACGAGTACGAGATCCAGCCGGAGCGGGACCGGCTGCCGGGCCTGATCTTCGTTCCGGTGCCGGAGGGGAAGACCGTCAAGAACCGTCTCCACCTGGACTTCCGCCCCGACGACCAGAACGCCGAGGTGACCCGGCTGCTGTCCCTGGGCGCCCGCCACGCGGACATCGGGCAGGGCGCGCGGCCGTGGGTGACACTGTTCGATCCCGAGGGCAACGAGTTCTGCGTGCTGGGGGCGCGGCAGCCGTCTTGACCGCGTGCGCCCTGCCCTGTGCTCAGAGCGCACGGTCCGCCGGTATCCCGGAGCGGACCGCGGCGATCGAACATACGATGGGCGGAGCCGGCGCGGGCTTCGCCGTGCCGCCGTGAGTGACGACCCTGCGCTTGCCGAATACCTCCTCCATGCTGGTCAGGCGGCATGTTGATACTCGTGGAGGGTGCCGCCGAGTCGCGCTTGCCGTCGTATGTCCAGATGGGCGATGCGGTCCGGGTCCTCGATCGGAGCGGGCAGCGAGTGGAGAGGGCGGGCATTCGCAAGCCCCTGGTGCGGCCGGTGCTCGTGCTAAAACGTCTCGAACTCGCGCAGGGCGTGCAGGAGATGGCGCTGGTTCCAGATCAGCGTACGGTCCAGCAGCTCTCGCCTGCAGGTCTGCACCCACCGCTCCATGATCGAGTTCATGCGCGGCATCCGGACCCCGCTGAGCACCACCTCGATACCCGCGTCCTTGAGCACCTCGTCGAACGGCCGTGGGAACTTCCCGTCCCGATCCCTGATCAGATAGCGAGCCCGGCAGCCGGCGTCCTCGAGGTCCATGACGAGATTCTTCGCAGCCTGGACCACCCAGGACGCGGTCGGGTGCGCGGTCGCGCCCAGGATCCGGATCCGGCGGCTCGCGTGCTCGATCACGGCGAACACGTACAAGCGGGCCCGGACAGAGTGACGGCCTCGAAGAAATCGCACGCCAGGCGCGCGTCCGCCTGGGAGCGCAGGAAGTCCGCCCAGGTACTGGACGTCCGCTCGGGTACCGGGTCGATCCCCGCCTCCTTCAAGATTTCCCAGACCGTGGATGCTGCCACCTTCACCCCGAGTACGAGCAGCTCACCGTGCAGGCGCCGATAGCCCCAACTTGGATTTTCCCTGGCCAGGCGCAGCACCAGCGCCCGGATCGAGTGCACGGTGCGGGGCCGGCCTCCGCGCTTCGGCCGGGACTGGGAGGCGTGTCGGCGGGCGATGACGTTGCGGTGCCAGCGCAGTACCGTGTCCGGCCGCACCAGCAGCCGCATCCCGCGCAGCACTTCCCGTGGCAGGCCATGGAGGAGCGACGCCAAAAACGCCCGGTCGCTCGCTTGGAACCGGACCTGCTGCCCGTTCAGCTGCCGTTCCAGAACGCCGATCTGGTGGCGCAGAGCGAGGATCTCGACATCTTTCTCCCGGTCGCTCATCGGCAGCAGTCGCAGCATCGCGAACGCGTTCGTCACACCCAGGTACGCCAGTCTCAGCAGCACGACCGATCATCATGCCGCGCCAACCGGCGCCGCGCGATACCGGCGACTCGATCGGCCTCGGCCAACGCCCAAACCCGATCCCACCTGCGTGGATGAGGTATTCGGCAAGGGCAGCGTTGATGCGCATCGGTGAGCTGGCCTCAAGGGTGGGCGTGAGCGTGCGGGCACTGCGCTACTACGAAGAGCAGCACCTGCTGGCCTCGGCGCGCAGCCCCAGCGGCCAGCGGCAGTACCCGGACAGCGCAGTACCCAGACAGCGCGGTCGACCGCGTCCAGCTGATTCAGCAGCTGTACTCCGCAGGGCTGCCGAGCAGGGCGATCCTGGAACTGCTGCCGTGCGTCGAGACCGGTGACGTGACCCCCGCGCTGCTCGACCGGCTGTCGGCCGAGCGGGACCGCAGGACAGGCACGAGCCCTCCGGTGATCACTGAGCGTCAAGAACTCCATGATCACCCAGGCTCGTGCCTGTCTTGCCTCCGGGTCGTCACACGGCCATTCGCCGCACCTACCGCCGAGCTCTCTTAACCGCTCTGTTCTGGTGAGCTGAAACAACCAGCCTGGCCTGCTGGCCAGGGCCAGGGCACTATCACCGCTGATAGCGGCCTGGCCCTACCCGCAGGGCCGGACCTGGGACACCAGGGATCATGACCGACCGTCGACCGCTCTCGCTGCCCGCCTTCTCCGAGCCCACTTCCGACGCTCCCGTACCCGCCCAGGCGGGTGGGCGCCGACTGATGCCGGTCGAGCAGAGCGCCGACTTCCGCCAGCCGCCCGGCGAGACCGAGCCCGCACCCGCCCCGGCCCGACGTCCGCTCGCCCCCGGCGGCCTCACCTTCTCAGACCCGGACCGCCATATCTGAGCGCTACCACCACGGGTTGCGCCACGTCCAGGACCAGCTCACCACCTAGCCCCACCGCCCGGTGTGCCAGCGCCTCCACCTGGACAGTGGTCGTAGCCGGCCCGGCTCCCGCCTCGGATACCGTGTTCCTCTACGGGGTGCCATAACGGATGTGACGCCCCTCACCGGAGGTAGTCAGCGTATGAGTTCAAAGCGCAGCAAGAATCCAGCCCTGCCCGTACTTGACGACGCATTCCGACTCGCGTCGGTCAAGGACGCCGAAGAGTCCACCCGTGACTTGGCCGCGCGGCTGGCCACCACCGAGCTGCGCCGCGTTTCCCACCCGGGCCGGGTCACCTGGGAGCCCACCGATCAGGCCGAGCCCGTACCGGTCCCGCCGACTGTGGTCGACGGTGACGGGGACCTGTGGCTGCGGGACCGGGGCACTGGCACCTGGACCATGCCCGAGTTCAACCCGAAGGAGTTCCCGGCCCGCTGTGGCGAGGTTCTGACGTGGAACCAGCTTGCCCGCGAGTTCGGCCCGCTTACCGCACTGGCCGACGACCGCCGCATCGGCGGCGGCCGGCGCTGACCGCGCAGCCTTCTGGGATGACCGCGCCCCTGAAGCGCCCGTTACGGGTAGCTGGGAGCTCCAGCTCACCGCCGAGCTCGACGATGGCGGCGAGCAGGTGAGCGTGGTGGTCGGTCACGATGTCTCCATGTCGCAGCCGGATGCGTCGTCGCTGTCCGTGGGGTCGGGGTGGAAGAAGCGGGTGTAGCGGAGTCCGGTCTCCGGAGTGATGTTGAACACCGCGCATAGGTGCTGCGGGTCAGCGCCGCTGACGGCGGCCTCTTCGAGGATTCGGTCCTCGCGAAGTTGCTGGGCGGTGACCTGGCGGCCGCGCAGCAGAGGCTGCATCCAGCCGGTTGTGACCGGGGCCCGGGTGTGCGCGGTCTGCGAGCTGATGAACACGTGAGGGTTGCGGGTATGTGGCCAGCTCTGGTGCCGGAGGTGGATGTAGCGACGGCGGCCTGCTGGGTGAAGGCGTCGAGGGGGTGATCGATGTCGCCGAGCGTGAGCCGGCCGCGGGTGAAGTCGATGGCGGTCAGGGGCAGCGCTCGGGCCTGGTGCGGGTAGAGCGCATGGATGCCGACGAGGGCGATCAGCAGCTTCAGGGCGGGGTTGGTCTCGGCGGCTGCGGTCAGACGCTGGATCGTTTCGGGGCTCAGCGGCATGGGCACCGAGCTGGGCCGGGATCCCAGGCTCACGCCTCGTGCGGGGTTGGCGAACAACAGCCGTTCGCTCTTGAGGGTCTTGAACATGTCGCGCAGCGCGACGGCTTCGGTGTGCGGTGCCGCGCATTGGGCGAGCCAGTCGGTGACGTCGGCACGGCTGACCTGGCGAAGGGTGCGGTAGCGCTGCGAGCAGGCAAGAAGGAACGGGATCGCGGAGTTGGCCTGGTTTCGGACCGTGGTAGTCGAGCGGGGACGGCGGCGAGGTCCGCCGTGACGGACGATGCGGATCCACACGAGAACTTCTTCGCGGATCTCCGGGTGCACGCTGGCCAGTCGGCGGTGGATCCACGCGTCGAGGGGGTCGATGCGGTCGTCGTCGAGGAGAGCGAGGTGGTCAAGGACTTCGGTGACCCGGATGACGGCACGTCGGTTTTGCTGACGCGGCAGCGTGGCAACGGTGCTGGCCTTGATTGTCTCGTGCGGACCGTGGACGGCGGTCAGTAGGTACAGGCTGTTCTGCACGCGCTCCCGCAAGGCTGGTGACCAGCCTTGGGTCTCGGCGCTGGCATCGGCCTGTGTGACGACGTAGGCGGTGAAGGGGGAATCGATCGGCGTGACGTCGGGCACGGTGACGCGCGACATGTCCCGAGCTGCGATGAACAGCGGCTCCTGGCGCCACCGGGGTGTCGCCCAGAAGGCGATGTCGGGCCGCTGGTGCGCCGCGGGGGCTCCGTATCCTCGCGGTCGAGCGGCGGCGGCAAGGTGCACCCGCCGGACCAGATCGGCGAGGAACAACTGCTGCCCGGCGTTGGCCGCGGTGGACCAGTCCGGGCGCTGCCATGTGCGCGGAACTGCGAGAGCTTGGCAGCGGCACAGTCGGCACACCCCCTGTTTGAAGAGCGGCACGGTGCGGCGGCAAGCCGCGCAGGTGCCGGTCAGGTGGCCGCGGTTGCGCAGGGAGGTGCAGGCCGCGCAGCGGCCGTGGCGGCGCCAGATGCCCCAGGCAAGGCAGTCGCTGCAGCTGTCCGCATACGGCACGCGGGGATGGCATCGGCGGCAGAAGCCGCCGGCGTAGTGGGCGTCGCTGCCGCAGACCTTGCAGTTCGGAGGCGGAAGGCTGGGATGCAGGCAGCTGAAGCAGCGGGCCCGGCCGTACTCCGCGATCTTCTCGCCGCACTGCTTGCACGATCGGGGAGCGGCGGGCGCAGCCACGTCCCGTGGTCTTCCCAGTACCGGCCGACTTCCGGGGGCCGCACCTTGACCCAGTACACCGGGTCGGCGGCGTAGCTCTCGATGCAGCCGGCGTCGCTCTCGCCGGTCGGCGTGGTGGGGAAGGCCGCGGCCGGGATCGTCTCCAGCTTCCAGGTGATGGCGCGCAGATCGACGTCTCCGTAGTCGTCCATGAAGTGGCCGTTGTCAAGGTCGTTGAGCTTCATGTCAGGCCCCGCTCTCCAGCGCATACAGCTCGTAGGGGACGGTTGCGGTCTCGGTATCTCGGTCGGCCGTGCCGATGCGGGTGAACCCGGCTTTGGCCAGGACGCGGCCGGAGGCGGGGTTGTCGGGGTGGTGCATGGCCTCCAGCCGGTTGAGGCCGGCGGTGGTGAAGGCGACCGTGACGACCTGGTGGGCGGCGTGGGTGGCGTAGCCGTTGCCCCAGCTGTCGTCCCGGAGGATGTAGCTGATGGTGCCCATGGTCGGGGTGCGTCGGCGCAGGGAGATCAGGCCGATCAGGTCGTCCTCGTGGAGGCACGACCGAGGCGGCGGCCCGGCAGGGCGAGGGCGGGGTGCTGCTGCACCGCCAGGCGCTCTACCGACCTGGTCAACAGCCCGGCCGCACGCCAGATGCTGCGCTGGCACACCGAAACCGGCACCGAGGTCACCCTCGACGTCGCCGCCGGCCAGGACCGGAAACGGACCGACTTCCTGGAAGCACTCCATCGGATGGGCGACTGGCCCCAGCGCCCCCGCCTGCTCGGTGTCGCCAACGGAACGGGCACCGGCGCCGGGAACAACATCCCCGCCGACGACACCGCGATGTCCGCCCCCGGACCGAAGGCGAACGCCCACCTGCGCACCCAGGGCCAGGGAAAGCAGGCCGTCGCCCAGATGGCGAAGGCGCGCCAGGCCGCCATCGTTCGTTAGGTTTCCAGCGCTACATGTCCGTTCGCCGCCGGGCCCCCGGGTGCTCCGAGACGGCACCTTCTACGAATCCCGCACGCCCACGGACGTCGAGCTCGCCGCATGACCCCAGCAAGCCCGAACCATCCCAAACCCGACAGGGGTGCCTTGACGAAGGACATAGAGGCCCCCCGGCAGGCGTCCGCCGACGGGAATCCGGCCGGACGAGATCTGCCAAGCGATGTGATCCGCGATCACCACGTAGCAGAAGCGCCCGCAGGTGGGCGCCTAGTTCGGCCGCCTCGCGGCCGTACAGCGGCTCACGGATGCTGCTCATGCGTCCTCCCCCGTCCACCAGACGATCCGGTCCTGCACGGCCGGAGAGGCGGAGTCCGCGACCCGCCGAATACGCGGCTGTCCGAGCGGCCCGTCCGGGCTGAAGATCACGGAGGCCACGGCGCGCTGCGTGGTGATGTCCAGGGCGGCCCACCGCTCCGCCGCGCCCGGCCCGGTCTGGAACACCTCGGCCAGCGAGTCGGGGGCGAGGTGTCCCGCCTCCTGCTCCTCCAGGGCGGCAATGTCCGCCTTCAGCTCCCGGATCTTGCGGCCGTAGAAGTCGGCCGCCTCCGGGGTCTCCGGGTCCTTGCTCTCCCACATCGTCAACTGCCCACGCTTCGTGGCCAGTTCGCCGCGCACGGCGGACAGCTCGGAGTCGTCGTCGCTGTCGGCCAGGTCGGCGTTCACGTCCGGGCGGGACAAGTACGCGAGCAGCACGCCGGGCCGCTCGGCGGTGCCGATCAGCACGGCGTCCGTCTGCGCCTTGTCCGCCGTGAAGCAGTCCCGCTCCCAGCAGCGGTACACGATCCGCCCGTCCTACGCCCGGCCGCCGGGACGGGTGGACGTCTTGCCTCCGCACCTGCCGCACCGCAGCGCTACCGTGGATACGTGCTTGACGGAGGTCGAGGTGGTGCTCCGGCGGGCCGGGTCGGCGAGGTTGCGCTGCACGGCGGCGAACAAATCCGGCTCAACCAGGGGTGCCCAGTTGCCGGGCGTCTCAGTGGTCTCGCCGGTCGCCGAGTCCTTGTGGACCCGGACGCCCGCGTACGCCTTGCGCTTCAACACCTGGGCCAGATTCTGGCGGCTGAACGGCACGCCGTCGCGGCTGGTGACGCCGCGCCTGAGCCAGTCCTGCTCCACGGCGCGGACGGACTCACGCCTCCGGCCGTTCCAGCCCGCCACCCGCTCGAACAGCTCGACCACGCGCGGCCCCTCGCTGGGGGTCGGCCTCCTGCGACACGGGGCGCGGGCGGCCGTCGATCAGCTCATAGGTACGCCGGAAGCCGAACGGGATCTTTCCGTGGGGACGGCCCTCGTGAGTGGCTGAGTTCACGCCTCGCAGCGTACGCGCGGAGAGCAGCCGGGCCTCCTTCTCCACGTCGTTGATCCCGGAGATCAGGCTGTGCCGGTCCCCGTAGTTCCTTGGGTTGAACGTGCGCTTCAGGCTGGTGACGTGGATCAGGTATCCGCCCGCCTCCGCCGCGTCCACCAGGGCCACACCCCGGCCGGTCTCACGGGCAAGCCGGGACACCTCCCACAGCACCAGCACGTCGCCCGGCCGTCCGAATGCGCCGGTCTCCAGGTCGGACAGCAGCTGCTCGAAGTCGTCGCGGATCTTGGTCGCGAACTTGGAGGCGCTGCCCGTGTCCTTGTACGCCTCGCCCCACGTCCACGGCCCGTGCTCCTCCCCGGCCGTGAGGTTGTCGCGGTGCTGGTCGGTGATCGATCGCGCCGCCTTGCCCTTGCCCTTGCTGACCCGCAGGTACTCACGTGCTGCCCGGATCACCGCTGCCGTCGCCATGGCGCCTCCCCGTCACGTACGGTCGTTCTATGGCACCTGAAAGGTCTACCGTAGGTGTAATCATGACCGTGGACGACGACCCGGGGGTCTCCCGGGCCGTCGCCCGCGACCTGCGGCGCCGTTACGGCGCCGCGTACCGGATCGTGCGTGCCGAGTCCGGGGAGTCCGCGCTGGAGGCGCTGCGCGAGCTGAAGCTCCGCGGTGACCTGGTGGCCGTCATCCTCGCCGACTACCGGATGCCGCAGATGAACGGCATCGAGTTCCTCGAACAGGCCCTGGACGTGTATCCGGGCGCCCGGCGCGTGCTGCTGACCGCGTACGCCGACACGAGCGCGGCGATCGACGCGATCAACGTCGTCGACCTCGACCACTATCTGCTGAAGCCGTGGGACCCGCCGGAGGAGAAGCTCTACCCCGTCCTGGACGATCTGCTGGACGCCTGGCGCTCCAGCGACCACCGGCCCGTGCCCGCCACGAAGGTGGTCGGGCACCGCTGGTCGGCACGGTCGTCCGAGGTGCGGGAGTTCCTGGCCCGCAACCAGGTGCCGTACCGCTGGTACTCCGCCGACGAGCCGGAGGGGCGGCGGCTGCTGGCCGCGGCCGGGGTCGACGGACAGCGACTGCCGCTGGTGGTCACCGCCGACGGCACGCCCCTGGTCGAGCCGGACGCGCCCGGACTGGCCGCCCACGTGGGGCTGGCGACGACGCCGACGGCCGACTTCTACGACCTGGTGGTGATCGGCGGCGGCCCGGCCGGGCTCGGGTCGGCGGTGTACGGGGCCTCCGAGGGGCTGCGGACGGTGCTCGTGGAGCGGTCCGCGACCGGAGGACAGGCCGGGCAGAGCTCCCGCATCGAGAACTACCTGGGCTTCCCGGACGGTGTGTCCGGGGCCCAGCTCACCGACCGGGCACGGCGGCAGGCCACCAAGTTCGGCGCCGAGATCCTCACCGCGCGCGAGGTCACCGGGCTCGAGGTCAACGGCTCCGCGCGCGTCGTGCGGTTCTCGGACGGCTCGGCGGTCGCCGCGCACAGCGTGATCCTCGCGACGGGCGTGTCGTACCGGCAACTGGCGGCGCCGGGCTGCGACGACCTGACCGGCTGCGGGGTCTTCTACGGATCCGCGCTCACCGAGGCGTCCTCCTGCCAGGGGCAGGACGTGTACATCGTGGGCGGCGCCAACTCGGCAGGCCAGGCGGCCATGTACCTGGCCAGAGGCGCCAAGTCCGTCACGCTGCTGGTGCGCGGGGAGTCCCTGGCGGCCTCGATGTCGTACTACCTGATCCAGCAGATCGACGAGTCGCCCAACATCTCCGTACGCCCCGGCACGGTCGTCGACGCCGCCCACGGGGACGGCCACCTGGAGCAGCTGACCCTGCGGGACGTGACGACCGGCGAGACCGAACTCGTCGACGCGCAGTGGATGTTCGTGTTCATCGGCGCGGCTCCGCTGACCGACTGGCTGGACGGCACGGTGCTGCGCGACGAGCGCGGGTTCATCCTCGCCGGGCCCGACCTGACGCCGGACGGGCGGCCGCCGGCGGACTGGGCGCTGGACCGGCCGCCGTACCACCTGGAGACCAGTGTTCCCGGCGTGTTCGTGGCGGGCGACGCGCGCGCCGAGTCCGCGAAGCGCGTCGCGTCCGCCGTAGGAGAGGGAGCCATGGCCGTGATGCTCGTCCACCGGTATCTGGAGCAGTCATGAGCGGGCAGCTGATGCCGTGCAGCCCGGCCGAGATCAGCTCGCTGTTCCTGTTCGAGAAGCTCTCCCCCGAACAGCTCGGACGGCTGTGCAGCGAGGGCCGGGTGGAGAGGTTCGAGCCCGGTCCGGTGTACACCGAGGGCGATCCGGCGACCTGCTTCTACGTGATGGTCGAGGGCACGGTCGTGCTGTACCGCCGGGTAGGCGGGGACGACGTGGAGGTGAGCCGCACCTCGCAGCGCGGGGTGTACGCCGGGGCCATGCAGGCCTACCTGGGGGACCAGGTGCCGCAGGTCTACAACAACTCGATGCGGGTGACCGAGCCGACGCGGTTCTTCGTGCTGCCCGCCGAGTCGTTCTCGGCCGTCATGCGGGAGTGGTTCCCGATGGCCGCGCATCTGCTGGAGGGGCTGTTCTTCGGCTCGAAGAACACCCAGCGGGCCATCGGGCAGCGTGAACGGCTGCTCGCCCTGGGCTCGTTGTCGGCGGGCCTCACCCATGAGCTCAACAACCCGGCCGCGGCGGCCGTACGCGCCACCGCGACACTGCGGGAGCGGGTGGGGAAGATGCGGCACAAGCTGGCCGTCATCGCGTCCGGAGCGTACGACCCGGAGGCGCTGACCCGGCTGATCGAGATCCAGGAGCGGACGGCCGAACTGGTGGCGAAGGCACCGGTGTTGAGCCCGCTGGAGGCCTCCGACCGGGAGGACGACCTCACCGACTGGCTCGACGACCACGGCATCCAGGAGGGCTGGCGGATCGCGCCGACCTTCGTGCAGGCCGGGCTGGACGTGGACTGGCTGGAGCAGGTCGCGGCCGTCGTGGACGAGGAGATCCTGCCGGGCGCGATGGGGTGGCTCAACTACACGGTCGAGACAGAGCTGTTGATGGACGAGATCGACGACTCCACCAACCGCATCTCGCACCTCGTGGACGCCGCAAAGCAGTACTCGCAGCTCGACCGGGCCCCCTACCGGGTCGTCGACGTGCACGAACTCCTCGACAGCACCCTGCTGATGCTGTCGGGCAAGATCGGACAGCGCATCGAGGTCGTCAAGGACTACGACCGTGCGCTGCCGGCGATCCCGGCCTACCCGGCGGAGCTCAACCAGGTGTGGACGAACCTCGTCGACAACGCCGTCTTCGCCGTCAACAGCGCGGGCGGCGAGGGCACGTTGACCGTGCGTACCGCCCGCGAGGGCGACCGGCTGCTGGTGGAGTTCCGTGACACGGGCCCCGGGATCCCACCGGACGTCCGGGGCCGCATCTTCGACCCGTTCTTCACCACCAAGCCGGTGGGCGAGGGCACGGGGCTCGGTCTCGACATCTCCTGGCGGATCGTCGTCAACAAGCACCACGGCAGCCTTCATGTGGAGTCCGTGCCGGGCGACACCCGCTTCCAGGTGCTGCTGCCGCTGACCGCCCCCGACCCCGAGAGCGCGCCGGATCCCGAGACCGCCGAGGAGCCCGTATGACCGACGTAGACGCGATCGACCCGAGCGTCCCGCCCAGCAGCGCCGGCTGCGTGGACTGCGACTCGGCGGGCGGCTGGTGGTTCCACCTGCGGCGCTGCGCGAGCTGCGGCCATGTCGGCTGCTGCGACTCCTCTCCCTCGCAGCACGCCACCGCCCACTACAAGGCGACCGGGCATCCCCTGGTCCGCAGTTTCGAGCCGGGCGAGGAGTGGTTCTGGGACTACTCCACCGACGAGCTGTACGAGTCCGGGCCCGAGCTCGCCCCACCGGCCGTTCACCCCGCGGACCAGCCCGTGCCGGGCCCCGCCGGGCGGGTGCCGGAGGACTGGGCGCAGTCACTGCACCGTTGAGCCCGCACGACGCACCACTGAGATCGCACCACTGAGATCGTCCCGTCGAGATCGTCCCGGCAGGGCTCCGTTCCTGGTCGCGGGCCGCGTTGTCGGTGGCGCGTGCCAGGATGGAGTCGTGTCGCAGACCGTGTTCGCCACTCCGTTCATCGGCCGGGAAGAGGAGCTCGCCCGGCTCTCCGGCGTGCTGGAACGCGCCCGGGGCGGCGAGTCGCGCGCGGTGCTGATCGCCGGGGACGCCGGCGTGGGCAAGACCCGGACGCTGGACGAGGTCGCCACCCGGGCGGCCCGCTCCGGCATGACCGTGCTCACCGGACACTGCGTCGACCTCGGTGACGTGGGGCTGCCGTATCTGCCGTTCACCGAGATCCTGGGCCTGCTCGCCGCCGACGAGCGGTTCGCCGCCGTCCTCGCCGCGCACCCCCTGGTCGACCGGCTGCTCGGCGCGGGCACGGATACCGCGCGGGACGACGCGGGGCACGCCCCGCGGTCCGGCGGCAGCGGGGAAGGACGGCTGAGACTGTTCGAGGGGATGGCGGCGCTGCTCGCCGACCTGTCGGACGTCACACCGCTGCTCCTCGTCCTGGAAGACCTGCACTGGGCGGACCAGTCCTCCCGGGACCTGCTGCGCTTCCTGCTCAGCCGGGGCTTCCTGCAACGGCCCACCGGCAGCAGATCCGGTCACCGGCTGGCCGTCCTGGCCTCCTACCGGGCGGACGACCTGCACCGCCGGCACCCGCTGCGCCCACTGCTGGCGGAGCTGGTGCGGCTGCCGGCCGTGGACCGGCTGGAGCTGCGGCCGCTGGCGGACGCCGAAGTGGCCCGGCTGCTGCGCGCCCTGGAGGACCGGCCGCTGCCGGAGGCCACGGTGCGCCGCATCGTGGAGCGCGCGGAGGGCAACGCCTTCTACGCGGAGGAGCTGCTGGCGGCCACGGACTCGGAGGCCGGCGGAATGCCCAGCGGACTGGCCGACCTCCTCCTCATCCGCGTCGAGCAACTCCCCGACACCGCCCAGCAGGTGCTGCGCACCGCCGCCGTCGCCGGCCGGCGCGTGGAACACGACCTGCTGCGGGACGCGGTGGGGCTGCCCGAGGACGAACTGGAGTCGGCGCTGCGGGAGGCCGTCGGCCACCAGCTCCTGGTCGCGGGCGGCGACGGCGCGTACGCCTTCCGGCACGCCCTCGCGCGCGAGGCGGTGTACGCGGATCTGCTGCCGGGTGAACGGTCCCGGCTGCACGGCGCGTTCGCCGCCCTGCTGGCCGGGCGGGGCCACCGTGCCGAGACCGCGGCGGAGCGCGCCCACCACTACCGCGAGAGCCATGACCTGGGCGAGGCCCTCGCCGCCTCGCTGGAGGCCGCCGACCACGCCAGGCGGGTCGGCGCGCCCGCCGAGGAACTGCGCCATCTGGAGGCCCTTCTCGACCTCTGGGAGTCGGTGCCCGCGACGGCCCTTCCGTCCGGTGAGGGGTCCGACCGGGTCACGCTGATGCTGCGCGCCTCGGCGGCGGCCGCGCACGCCGGGGAGGCGCACCGCGCGGTCTCCCTGAACCGGGCCGCGCTGGCGGGCGTCGGCCGCACAGCCGACTCCGAACTCGCCGCCCGCGTGCGGTACACGCTGGCCGGCACGCTCATGGGCGTCGACAGTCTGACGGCCGCGTTCGCCTACAGCAGCGAGGCGTTGGCGATGATCCCCGCCGAACCGCCGTCGCCGACCTGGGTGTGGGCCGCCGCCACACATGTCCTGGCCGCCCGTCAGATCGGTGACCACGAGACCGCCCTGCGGGTCGCGCGCCGGGCGCTGCGCGCCGCCGAGCAACTCGAACTGACGGACGCGCGTGCCGACCTCCTGGTCTCGCTGGCCAACCTCGAGGGCGAGGGCCGCCGCTCCGCCGAGGGTCGCGCGAGGCTGACGGAGGCGCGGGAACTGGCCCGGCGCGGCGGCAACGCGCCGGTGGAGATGCGGGCCCTGTTCACCCTGGCCATCGGCGCCTACGAGGCCGGGGAGCTGGAGGAGTGCCTGCCCTGGCTGGCCGAGGGTCTGGACCGCGCCCGGCGGGCGGGGCTGCTGTCCTCGCCGTATCCGCTGGAGATGCGGTACCTCCAGCTGCTGGTGCTCTACACGCTGGGCCGCTGGGACGAGTGTCTGCGGACGGCGACGACCGACCTGGCGGTGCTGCCGGCGTCGGGTGGATTCGCGGTGGGTCCCGCCCTGTACGTGGGTCTCGCGCGCGGCGACAAGGGCGTCGCCGACCGGGCCCGGGCCCTGCTCGACGGGCGCTTCGACTGGATGGCGGCGCTCGTCGCGGGCATCGTGCTGACCGATGCGGCGGTACTGAGCGGTGACGCCGAGGCGGCGGTGGCCCGGCTGCGGTCCTCGGTCGAAGCTCTCACGGACGACGTGGGCATGCTCCCGGACGTCACGGTCCGGCTCACCGCGCTCGCCCTCACGGCGGTCGCCGACGCGGCGGCCGGGGCTCGGCACGGCGGTGACGAGGCGGCGGCGGGCCGCTGGTCGGCGGTCGCGACGGAACTCCTGGAGCCGGCGCGGGCGGTGGCCCTGCGGGGCGCGACCGGTGTGCCGCAGGGCCCGGAGGGCCGCGCCTGGCTGGCCCGCGCGCAGGCCGAGTGGACGTGGGCCACCACCGGGCCCGACCCGGCGGCCTGGGAGAGGACGGTGGCGGCGTTCGGCTACGGCGACGCCTACGAACTCGCCCGCTGCCGGCTGCGGTACGCGCAGGCCCTGCTGGCGGCCGGGCGACGCGAGGAGGCGACGGCCGAGGCCCGCGCCGCCCGGGAGACGGCCGTACGGCTGGGCGCCACGCCCCTGCTGGAGCGGGCGGACGACCTGGTCCGCCGCGGGCGCCTCACCGACGCCGGGTCCACCGCCCGGGGCGGTCCGGTCGCCCTGACGGCCCGGGAGCGGGATGTCCTGCGGCTGCTCGCCCTCGGCCGGAGCAACCGGCAGATCGGCGAGGAACTGTTCATCAGCGGCAAGACGGCGAGCGTGCATGTCTCCAACATCCTCGCCAAGCTGAGCGCGGCGAGCCGTACAGAGGCCGTGGCGATCGCCTATCGCGAACGACTGCTCGAACCGGAGCTCGGCGCGTCGGGCTGAACCCGGCGGGCGTCGGGCTGAACCCGGCCACGTCGGGCTGAACCCGGCGGCTTCGGCCCGGCCACGGCGGGCGGGCCTTCAGCGGGGCATGCGATGCGGGCGGGCCTTCAGCGGGGCCGTGCGATGCGGGCGGGCAGATGCGGGCGAGGAACCCCGGCGCCCCGCCGCCCGTTGTCGGGACAGGCCCGCGGTAGGGCCGTACGACGACATCGGGACGGCAGGATGAACGTGTTGGTTCCCGGGGGCAACCTGCCCCTCCCGGGCGGCGCCCTGGCCGTCAGGGTGCCCGGCCCCTTCGACGTCTGCGCGCTCGTCACGGACGACAGCGGCAAGGTCCGGGGCGACGCCGACTTCGTGTTCTACAACCAGCCGGCCGCGCCGGGAGCCCTGCTCCGGGGCGACACCCTGACGCTGGAACCCGACCGGCTGCGGGCCGGCGCCACCCGCGTCACCGTGGTCGTCGGCGCGGCCGAGCCGGGCACGCCCCTGGCCCGGCTGCCCCTGCCCACGCTGCATGTCGCCGATGCGCCGGGCCGTGTACTGGCCCGGTTCACGCCACCGCCCACGCAGGGCGAGACGGTGCTGCTGCTCGCGGAGTTCTACCGGCGTGGCGGCGGCTGGAAGCTGCGGGCGCTCGGCCAGGGGTACGCGGACGGACTGGCGGGTCTGGCCCGGGACTTCGGGGTGGAGGTCGTGGCGGAGGACAGCGCGTCCACGAGCGGACGGGCCGGGGCGGGGCCGGCGCGCGGGTACGCCGGGGAGGGCGGCGCCGCCCCCGCGAGCCGGCAGCCGACGACCGCACGGCGCCCGCCGTCACCGGGCCCCGTGGCGCCGGGCCCCGCCTTCGCCCCGCACGGCCCGTCCGCCCCGCACGGCCCGTCCGCCCCGCACGGCTCTGCGGTGTCCGCCGCCGATCCCGACGGCTTCCTCGCTCTCGTCAACCCCGCCCGCGCCGCGGCCGGTTCGCCGCCGGTGTCCCTCGACGCCCGCCTCTCCTCCGCGGCCCGGGCACACGCGGCCGCCCTGGCCGCTGCCGGGCGGCTCGGTACCGAGGGCGCGGACGGCGTCTCGGTGCACCAGCGGGTCACGGCCGCCGGATACCGGTATCTCGCCGTCGGCGAGCACCTGGTCTCCGGGCCCCGCACCACCGCCGAGTTCGTCGCCTACTGTCTGCGCACCGACCAGGCCCGGCAGACCCTGCGGGGCCCGGCGTTCACGCACGCCGGGGTGGCGCGGGCCACCGACGCGCGCACCGGCGACGCCTACTGGACCGCCCTGTGGGCGAGCCCGCTCACCCCGGACGGCCTGGCCCGGACCGAGGCCGAGGTGGTCGACCTCACCAACCGCGAGCGGGCGAGGGCCGGGCTGCGCGCCCTGGCCGCCGATCCCCAGCTCACCACGGCGGCACAGGCGCACAGCGCGGACATGGTGGCGCGCGCCTTCTACTCACACACGTCGCCGGAGGGGAGCCGGCCGTGGGACCGGGCCGCCGCCGCGGGCTCGACCCGGCGGGCCATCGGGGAGAACATCGCCTGTGGCCAGCGCTCCCCCGCCGAGGTGGTGGAGGGCTGGATGAACAGCCCCGGTCATCGCGCCAACATCCTCAAGCCCGCCTTCACCCACCTCGGCGTCGGCTTCGGGGGCGGCGGCCCCTCGGGCACGTACTGGACCCAGCTCTTCGGCGCCTGACGCCCCATCGGCCTCCGGGGTGATCTACGCCTCACAGGCAACCCCCGTCACGGTGACCGCGTCTTGACCGGCAGCACGCGCACTATACCCACCGTGTATACACAGAGTGTATATGTCAACACCCGGTGGTCTGCCGAAGGGAACCGATGTACGGCAAGGCAATCGCCCCGGAGTACCAGGGCGCACTCACCACCCTGTCCGTGAACTCCTCGCTGGACGACGTACTGACCGTCGGCACCGAGCGGCTGCGGGCGGCGGAGCGGGCCGGGGAACGCGGCGAGGCGGCCCGCTCGGGGCTCGCGGTCGCCGAGGCGCACCGGCGGCTGGGGCAGGTGCGGGAGGCCGACCGGGCCTGGAAGGCGAGTTACCGGGCGGCCCGGGACGCCGGGGACGTCGCCGCGATGGCGTGGGCCCTGTGGAGCGGCGGCACCCTGGCCCGGCAGCGGGGCGCGTTCCGGCTGGCCCGGCGGCTGTTGGGGCTCGCGGCCGGCCTCGGCGAGCAGGGCGGCGACATCGTCGTCCGCGGCTACTCGCTGGCCGGGCTGGCGGAGACCGGGCGCATCCAGGGCGACTACGAGGCCGTGGGCCGGCTGCACGAGCAGTTGCTGGCGGAGGCGCGCAGGCGCGGCGAGGCGCGGCACACGGTGTGGGCCCTGGAGGGCATCGCGCAGATGCACCGCAACTCCGGCGCCCATGACACGGCGTACGCGCTCTTCGAGGAGGCGGCCCAGATCGCCGCGGGCGCCGAGGACCGCCGCGGTCACGCCTGGGCGCTGCGCGGGCTGGCCGACATCGTCTCCGCGCGGGACGGGGACACCGAACGCGCGCTGGGCCTGCTGACGGAGGCCGAGGAGTCCTGCCGCGCGATGAACCTGTCCGGCGCGCTGGCCTACAACCACAAGATGCGCGGCAACGTGCTGTACCGCGCGGGGCGTTACCCCGAGGCCCGGCAGCTGTACACGCAGGCGCTCGGCGAGTTCCGCGCCATGGGCGAGCCGCGCGGCGAGGCGCTCTCCCGACTCGGCCTGACGAAGGCGCTGGCCCGGCTGGGCCGTGCCCGTGCGGAGACGGCGGCCGAACTGGCCGAGCTGGCACGGGAGCTGGAGCGCATCGGCCTGCGGCACGCACGGGAGATGGTGGCCCGGGCACAGAGCGAACTGGGGGTCGAGACGGCGGCCCCGGATACGGCGGTGCCGGCACCGACCTCGGCGTCGACACCGACACCGACACCGGCACCGGCACCGGCACCGACCTCGATATCAGGAACGGCACCCACGACCGGGGTTTCCGACGAGCGCGCGGCGGTCGCCCGGTGACGGCGTACGGCGCGACGGTGCGGGAAGCCACCGCCACCCGGTCTCGCGCGCCCCAGGTCCTCGCCCGCTGCCGGGCGTTGGTGCGCCCCGCGCTCATGGAGGCCGTCGGGCGGACGCACCCCTGGGTGGGCGAGATGGCCGGCTACTCCTTCGGCTGGTGCGGGGTCGGCGGGGTTCCCGCGGCCGGCTCCGGAGGCAAGGGCGTACGGCAGGCCCTCGCGGTCCTCGGCGCCGAGGCGGCCGGCGCACCCGCGCGGACCGGGGTGCCCGCGGCGGTCGCGGTGGAGCTGGTGCACGCCTTCTCCCTGCTGCACGACGACATCATGGACGGCGACGCGACCCGGCGTGGGCGTGCCACGGTGTGGAAGGCGTACGGCACGGGACCGGCGGTCCTGGCGGGCGACGCCCTGTTCGCCCTGGCGGTGGAGACCCTGGCGCTCCAGCCGCCTCCGGCGGGCGCCGACGCCGTACGTCTGCTGTCCGGCGCCCTCGGGGACCTCGTCCGAGGGCAGGCCGACGACCTGCTGTTCGCCGCGCGTCCCTGGTCGGGGCCGGAGCGGGTACGGCCGGACGCCTACCGGGCGATGGCCGAGGGCAAGACCGGTGCGCTGCTCGGCTGTGCGGCCGCGCTGGGGGCCGTGCTGGGCGGCGCGTCCCCGGCCGCCGCGGCCGCGCTGGACCGGGCGGGGCGGCATCTGGGGGTCGCGTTCCAGGTGGTCGACGACGTGCTGGGCATCTGGGGCGACCCGTCGGTCACCGGCAAGCCGGTCCACGGCGATCTGCGCGAGCGGAAGAAGACCTTCCCCGTGCTGGCCGCGCTGGACTCGCCCGCTCCCGCCGCGCGCCGGCTGGCCGCGCTCCTGGAGCGGGGCGGCGGCGACCCGGGTGAGGCGGCAGCGCTGACCGAGGCGGCGGGTGGCCGTGCGGCGGCGCTCGCCGAGGCGGGCCGGCAGGTCGCCGCCGCCGAGTCGGCGCTGGCGGACGCCCCGCTGGCCGCCGGTGCCGTCCGCGACCTGTGCTCGCTGGTCGACTTCGCGGTGCGCCGAGACCTCTGACCCGGCCCGGCCGTGCTCGCGGAACGAGCTTCTGATGCTGCCCGGCCGGACCGCTGTGCCCAGGCGATTGCGCCGGATTGGGAAATCCGTCGAGGGGCCTCCGAGCAGGAATGCATCACGGTCAAGGAGGTCGTTCCCAAGAACCCCGACGAGTCCGGCCCGGCTTGTTTACCGCCGGTTACACCGCAGGACGGACCCAGGACGACCCCCGGCAATTCCCTTTTCTCGTACATGCACTCGGACCAAAGCGACGCCCCTTTTGAATAAAAGACAGGAATCGCACCGGAGTTGCGCTCCAATTGAACGGACCCCCTCACGCCGGTCGTACCACTGGGAAAGGTGAGTCCAGCGGTTCAGCGAGGGATGGCCATGGTCAAGACGCACGTCTCCACGCACGAGTTGGTCGCCGGGAGGTACCGGCTGCTCGACGTCGTCCACCGGGAGACGAACCGCGTCGGCTGGTACGGCGAGTACGTCGAGGACACCGGGGCGGCCCGGCCCTGCCTGGTCACCAGAATCGGGCTGCCGGCCGGCCAGGGCGAGGAGAAGGCCCGACAGGCCGCCGACCGGGTCCTGCGCATGTCCGAGACGATGGCGCGGCTGTGCCCCGGTCGGATCGCCACGGTCGTCGACGCCGTGGAGGAGGCGGGCTCCCTGTGGACGGTCACCGAGTGGATCGACGGTCTGCCCCTGAGTCAACTCATCGATCAGAAGGGGGCGTTCCATCCGGCCAAGGCCGCGGCGATCGGGCTGCAGCTGCTCGACGTGCTCGAGGTCGCGCACGGTGAGGGCATCACCCACGGCGAGTTGAGCCCCGGTCAGGTCTTCGTGCGGGCCCGTGGCCCTCTCGTCCTGACCGGGTTCGGGCTGGCGGGCGCGACCCTCGCCCCCCGGGTGGCGGCCCCGGCGTACGCCTCCCCCGAGCAGGCCCGGGACGACCGGATCGGCCCGGCGGCCGACCTGTGGGCGCTGGGCGCGATCCTGTACACGATGGTCGAGGGGCGGCCGCCGTACCGGGACCGGGACCGGCCCGAGAGCACGCTGAAGGGCGTGGACCGGCTGCCGCTGCGCACCCCGCTGCGGGCCGGCTCGCTCACCCCGACCGTGCAGGGGCTGCTGCGCAAGGACTCCCGTGAGCGGCTGACCAGGACGGTCGTACGCCAGTCCCTCACCCGGGTGCTGGACGAGGACCCGCACGCTGTCATGCACGCTCCCCGGCTGAAGCGTGCCTGCGCCGCCGCCCGGTACGTCGGCCCGCGGTGGAGCGGCCGGGCCATGGCGGCCGGGACGGCGCTGGCCGTCGTCACCGTGGCGGTCGCCGCCCTCGCCGTGACCCACCAGCTGCCCGACACCGACGACACCGCGGCGGGCGGCGCGCAGGCCCGGCCGTCCGCTTCGGCCGCGGCACCCGGCGAGGACGCCGGCGAAAGAGACTCCGCGACGCCGGCCCCCACCGCGCCGGGCAGCCCGTCGCCGAGCACGTCCCCGGAGTCCTCCCCCTCGGCGCCCGCCACCGCCGACGCCCTCCCCGAGGGCTACCGCGTGTACCGCGCGCCCGAGGGTTTCTCGGTCGCGCTTCCCGAGGGCTGGAAGGCGCTGGAGACCACGCGCGGCGCCGACCAGGCGTACCGCGTCACCTTCGGGGCGACCGGCGATCCGCGCACCCTCGCGGTGACCTACAGCGAGAGCGCCGGACCCGACCCGGTGATCGTCTGGCGCGAGGACGTCGAGCCCGGTCTGAAGAAGGACGACGGTTTCCGTCGGCTCGGCGACATCGAGGCGACGACGTACCAGGGGTACACGGCCGCCGACATGGAGTGGCTCGTGGACGTCGACGGCGCACAGGTGCGCACGTTCGGCCGCGGCTTCCTCCTCGGCGGGCACCGCAGTTTCTCGCTGCGCTGGACGACGCCCGCCGCGGACTGGGGCAAGAGCGCCAACCGCGAGGCCCTGGACACGTTCCTGGAGACCTTCCGGCCGGGTTCGGCCGCCTGACCGGGACGACCGGCGCGGCGCGCACACCGAAAGCGGCCGGCCGCCGGGCAGGGGTGACTGTCCGGCCACCGCGGACTCGGCCCCCGCCACGAACGCCTGCCACGCGACCGCCTGGCCCTTCTCGGCCTCGCGGCGGCCCCTTGCCGCCACCGGCGACCACTGCGCCTCCCCGCACAGGGCACCGTCTTATTCGATCGCATGAACAAATCCCGCCGGGCACAATCGGCGCATGCCGACCAACGCGGAGCAGCTGCTCTCCGCCCTCGAACCGCTGCCGTTCCCCGCACGCCTGACCCTGACGGCGCGGACCGCACGCGGGCTCGCGGACGACGGGACGCTCGCCCCGCTCCTGGCCGAGTTGGACGGGCGTGGACCGTACGAGCGGCGGATCGCGGCACTGGCGGCCCTCGTCGGACGGGACGCGGGGTTCCTCGCGGAGCGGTTGGCCGACCCGGACCCGGTCGTCGCCGGGTACGCGCGCCGCGCCGCACGGGATTTGCCCGTACCGGACCGGGCGGTGGAGGCGGCGTACGACGACGCACCGGCAGTGCTACGGCAGCGGCTGGCACGTCTGCTCGCCGCGGGAGGCCGTACCGAACTCGCCGAGCGGCTGGTCGCGCGACTGCGCGAGGAGTGGGGCGACGCCGAGGCCGCGCGGCTGCTGCCGGCCTGTTCCACCCCTTTCGTGGCACGGGAGTTGCCGGGGCTGGCACACGCCGTCGACGGCTGGACGCGGCTCGCGTGCCGGCATCCCGACCCGGTACTGGACCACGCCGAGCAGGCCCTGGCGGACCGGGCCGGCGGACAGCAGCGGGACGACTGGTGGCGCCTCCACGCCACCACGGTCGCGGCACTCGCGCCGCTGCGCCCCGAGTCGGTGCTGACCCTGCTGGAGCGGCACGGCCCCGGCAGTCTGCCGCCCGCGCTGAACAACGGACTCGGCCCCCTGGTCACCGCCGACGCCGACCGCGTGATCCGCTGGATCACCTCCCCCGACCGCCGGGGACAGCGCCACGAGCCGATACCGCCGCCCGGAGTGCTGCACAGGCTCGTACGGGCCGAACCCGCGTCACTGACCGCGCTGGGCCGTCACTGGCTGACCCGCGGCGGCCACTTCACCGCACTGGTGAAGGCCCTCGCGCCCGGCCGGCGCCCCGCGTTCGTGGACGCGGTCGCCGACGGAGGGACTCGCCTGGACCCGGCGCTGAGCGTCCTCGGCCTGCTGCCGCGCGAGCGGCGCTGGGCGGAGGTCCGGCGTGCGACGGCCGAGTCCGACGGCACCGACTGGTGGGACGACCTGGACACCCTCGCCCACGGCCCGATCGACGGGGCCCGTCCCGCGCTGCTCACCGCGATCGGGCGGTCCGACGCCGACGACCGGGCCGCCGCCTGGCCGCTGTTCGTGGCCTGCGCCGCCCGGGACGGCAGCCGGGAGGCGATCACCGGGCTGCTGACCACGGCGGGCCGCCGTCTGCGCAACGAGCGGGACCCGGTGCGCGCCGAGGCGCTCCGCGCACTCGCCGAGACCCACCCGCGGCTCTTCGGCTCCGACGACGCCCCGCTGCTGGACGCGATCGCCGCCGACGCACTGGAGGCACGGGACAGTTCTGCCGCCACCTTGACGGCGCTGCGCACACTCGCCGTACGTCTGCTCGTCGAACACGCCACGGACGAGGCGACGGACCTGCGGCACTGGGCGCTGCGCACGCTGGAGCGCATCACGAGCCGCGTGGGCGTACCCGACTTCGGCCCGCTGCACCGCGTCCTGCGGCGGGGCCAGGAGCACCAGGTGTGCGACGCCCTGCGCCCCTGGCTCGACGCCGGGGCCGGGCGGGCCGACTTCCGGCTGCTGCTGGGCCTGGCCGCCGCACTGGGACCGCGCGCCCGGCGGCTGCCCGAGCTGCAGGAGAGGCTGGCCACGGCCCTGGAACGCGGCGACGACGAGACGTTCCGGACTGCGGCGCGACTGTGGCTGGCCGCACCGGCGACCCGCGACGAACGGGTCGCCACGATCGTCGCGCTCGAACCGTCGTCGGTCGTCCTCGCGCCCGTACGGCGGGCGCTGACCCGGCGGCGCACGGATCTGCTGGACGCCCTGCTCGACGCGTCTGCGCCGTACGGCCGCTTCCTGGTGGACGGCACCCGGCGCCCGCTGCCGGACCTGGCCGACAGCGACCGCTGGCTGCCCCGCCAGCAGCGGACGGCGGTCCGGCTGGCCGGAGAGGCGGTCGCGGACGATTCCCTCCCGCTCGACGACCGGGCCGCCCTGATCCGGGCCGCGGCCCCGGTTCCCGAGTTCGGGCGGGCTCTGGCGCTCGCGCACAAGGACGACACGGAGGTGGTCGTCGCCGAGGCGGCGCTCGGCGCGCTGCCCTGGACCGACCGGCCCCACGACACCCTGCCGGCACTGCTGGAGCAGGCGGGCAGCGACCGGGCCCGGGTCGCCGTGTACGCGGCGTCCCGGGCCGCCCGCTTCACCGCTCCGTCCGAACTCGCCCTGGCCCTGGGCGCGTTGCTCACCGGGGAGCGGCCCGCGAAGGTGACCTCCCGCAAGGAGGCCGTACGGCTCGCCGCGTCCTTCCTGCCGCCCCGGCGGGCGGTCTCCCTGCTGGCGAGCGCGTTCCACGCTCCCGACCGCCACCCGGACGTGCGGGCCGCCGTCGTCCGCGCACTGCCGCCGCTGCTCGGCGAGCCGGAGGCCCGGCACCTGCTCGACGACGTCGCACACGACGACGCCCGGCCCGTACACGAAGCCCTCCTGGCCGTCACCCCCTGGGAGCTGGCCGAGACCCACCGCCGCGCCTACGCCGCGGTGGTCGTGGCGGCGTACGACACCTCCCTCGCCCTCACGGAGGGTTTCGGGGGCGGCTATGCCCTGCTGCTCGCCATGGGGGTGTGGTGCCGCTACTCACCCGAACTGGCCGTCCGTGTCTCTCGTACCGTCTGTGACCTCGGCGAGCGTACGCACTGGCAGTGCGCGGGGTGGGTGCTGCGCGATCTGGCCGTGTCCGAACTGCCGCACCCCGTGGGCGGTGCCGCGCCGGGCAGCGTGTTTCACGGCGCGGTGGCCGAGTTGCTGACCGCGATGCGCACGACGGAGGGCGGCGCTGACGCGCTGGAGGGCCGGGACCTGCCGGCGCTGCAGCGGCTGCGGAACCTGACGTCGTTCGGCCATGTCGACGCAGTGCGACCCGAGTTGCTCGAAGCGGTCGCGGAACAGCTGGCGTCGGATCCCCTGCTCGTTTCCGAACGCGCGCACCTGCTCGGCCAGTTGGTCGAGCACACCGTGGAGCCGATCGCGCTGCTCGAACGACTGCGGGACCTCGCGGACGCTCTCGAGGGCGCCGGGGCGGCGGTCGCGGTACACACCTCCGGCCGGCTGCGGACGCCTTCGGCGTATCGCGCCGATCCGCAGCGCTCCGAGACCCTGCTGACCGCGGCCGACCGGTTCGCCCGCGACGGCGGCACCGCGACGGGCCTTCTGGCGGTCGGCCTGGTGAAGGGAACGGGCGCCGCGCTCGGCTGGCCCGAGGAGTGGCGGTCGCTGCTGCGCCTGCTGCGCGGGCACAGGAACGCCGACGTACGCCACGAGGCGCACAGAACCATGACGGCGAACGAATGACAGCCGCCCGCCCCGCGTCGGCGAGGCGGGCGCACCCAGGGAACGGGAGCATCATCAAGCACCGGCCAAAGCACCGGCCAGCACCGACCGCCGGACGCCTGACGCTGACGGCCCCGGCCCCGGCCCCGGCCCCGGCCCAGCGTCGTCCGTCCGACGACAGATGGACCGGAACGGGGCCGACGACAGCCTGCGCGGCCGTCGGCCCCGCACGGTCTCCTCGAGCCGGGCGGCGGCGTGCGAGGTCCCGGTCGCTGTGGACCGGGACCCGCACGGCCTTGCTCACCAGGTCAGCTCGGCTGGTCTCCGGTGTAGCGGTAGATGCCGCCTGCGGAGTTGACGACCCAGACGGTGCCGTCGGCGGCGGCACCGACGTCGGCCGCGCCGCCGGGGATGCCGGTCCAGGGGTTGGCGTCGTGGCCCGTGTACCGGTAGATCTGGCTGGAGGAGTTGACGCCCCAGACGTTCGTCCGCGAGCCCACCGAGATGCGTGACAGGCCTCCCGAGACGCCCACCCAGTCGGTGGAGCCCTGGTCCCCGGTGTAACGGAAGATCCCACCCGCGGAGTTGACGTGCCACACCGTCCCGTCCGCGGCCACACCGATGTCCACCGCCCTGCCCGGGATACCGACCCACGGGTTCGCGTCGTGTCCGGTGTACCGGTAGATCTGCCCCAGGGAGTTCACCCCCCACACGTGGGTCCGCGACCCCACCGAGATTCGGGTTAACCCGCCGGCGACGCCCACCCAGTCGGTGGAGCCCTGGTCCCCGGTGTAACGGAAGATCCCACCGGCCGAGTTGACGTGCCACACCGTCCCGTCCGCGGCCACACCGATGTCCACCGCCTTACCCGGGATACCGACCCACGGGTTCGCGTCGTGCCCGGTGTACCGGTAGATCTGCCCCGAGGAGTTCACCCCCCACACATGGGTCCGCGACCCCACCGAGATCGTCGTCAGACCACCGGAGATCTGCTTCCAGTCAGCCATGTCTGTGCCCCTTTCACGTCGCACGTTGCACCCGGTACATGCGGTGCGACCAGGACAACCAAACTGCGCTATATACCGATTGACCGCTCAAAATATCCAGAAATCGATGTTTGGTGCCGCTCAGTCCTCTGAGAGCACGGGAACCAGAACGTCGGCGCCAGATCCCCAAAGGCCAGAAACGCTGTAACCCACATGGAGGCACCACGTCCTCAAGGTCGGAGTACGGCCGGTGCGGGAACGCCGACGTTCATCGCCTCCAACCGCTTGATCTTCTGCCGCACCACGTACAGCGGGATCGCCCCGAACACCCCGAACGACATGTCGATCACGCTCCACCAGAAGGGAATCCCCCGGAGCGGTCCGCAGATCAGCGCGAGCGGGATGATCCCGGCGCAGGCGATCATCGAGAACTCGACGACCCAGATGTTGCGGACGGGGTCACGGTAGGGGCCGTAGAAGGCGACGGCGATGACCAGATGAGCGAAGGCCAGCCAGTCCGTCCCGTAGAGGAGGAACGGGTAGTCGGCGTCGGCGCTGTCGAGCCCGCGCCGGACGCGCTCGATCCACTCCATGAGCCCGGGCAGCTGCTCGGGGGCGGACAGATGGCGCAACAACTCCTCGGCCCAGCGCAGTTCGTGCACAAGCGGGAAGGCGGTGGCGCCGCTGAGCACCAGACAGACGACGAAGAGGGCCAACCATGCGCGGATGCCCTTCACAAGGGCGGCTCGGTCGCTCATGGGGGTAGCGTACGCCCATAATTGAACACGTTCAAAACAATCCCCTACCGCGTCCGCTGAAACACCTCGACCGACAGGTCGAAGGTGACCGACGACCCGTCGAGGTTGCGCAGGTCGCTGTGGTCGGCGAAACGATCTGCGCACCTCGGCCCACCGCGACGCCGTCCACTCCACCCCCTGGCCAGTCCGGCATCGAGGTCAGCGCCCGGGGCGCCCTGCGTGCAGCGGTATCGCACCGGCTCGACGACGTCGGCCGCATCGACGTCAAATGCCGCTCTTCGAGGCGGGAAGCGTTCGTTCAGGACCCAGCAAACTGCGCTCGCCGGGCCAGGAACCGAGACGGCGTGACGCCAACCGCAGCGAGGCCGTCGGTGTACGCCGTAGCCGAAGGCATACATAATCTGGCCAGGACGCAACTGCCGACGGCTGAAACTCGTCCCTTCCTCCCGAGCCGACGAGCTCACGGAGATCTCAGACAAGCAAGATGGGGGACGAACCATGAACCTGACGCCGAGGAAGAGCCGTCGCAGACCGGGCGCCGTCCGAGCGGTCGTGCTGGGCGTGTGCGCCGCGGGCGCGCTGGGCCTCACAGGCTGCTCCGGTGACGGCGGCACGGCGGGCTCCGGCAGCAGCGCGAAACCGAGCGCGACGACGGCGAGCGGCACCGGCGACAAGACGGGGGCGGACGCCGGCACGACGGGCAGGAAGCCCGGCGCGGGGCCCTCGACGGGCGCAGGCAGCGGCGCCAAGTCGCCCAGCGTCGTTCCCGTTGCCTCAAAGTCCCCGGCTCCCACGGCGACGGGCACGGCGGACGCTGATGGCGACGGCGACGGCGACGGCGACGACTGTGACCACAAGATGCCGATCTCCCCGGACGAGGTCGCGGTCTACCGCTACACGCCGGAAGGGGGATCGCTGAGCCTGATCGTCAAGCACGGCAACTGGGGGTGCGGCTCGCCCGACTCGGACGGCGCACCGTTCGAGACGGTCGGCGAAGAGACCTACATCCCGATGGACCAGGCCGCATACGTCACGGTGACCAACCCCATCGTGGAAAGCACCGGGAACCAGCCCATCGGCGTCCAGGAGTTCCTCGACTGGCTCGAGGCGAACCCGAACTCCGGACTGGTCTTCACCTACCACCTCGACAGCGACGGGGCCATCGACCGCCTCGACGAGGTCTTCACCCCCTAGTACTGCCACCGATGCCCCTGCGACCAGTACGAAGGCAGTTGGCCCCCGTCAGGGAGGCGGTGACGCGTCAGCCGATGCGAGCTCCCGTGCCGCTGACACGGATGCGCGGGTCACCCGCGTGCAGCGTCACCGTGAGTTCGCCAGGGCGGCCCAGGTCCTCGCCCTGATGCAGGGTGAGGACGGCGTCCTCGGGGACCAGGCCGAGCTCACGGGCGTACGCACCGAACGCGGCAGCCGCGGCGCCGGTTGCCGGGTCCTCGACGACGCCGCCGACGGGGAACGGGTCACGGACATGGAAGACGGTGGCCGACTCCCGCCACACCAACTGGACCGTGGTCAGGTCCAAGCGGTGCATCAGGGCTTCGAGGCGCGCGAAGTCGTACGCGAGATCTGCGAGGCGCGCGCGTGTCGCCGCCGCGAGAACGAGGTGGCGGGCACCGGCAAACGCGATACGGGGCGGGAAGGCCGGGTCGAGATCGGCGGCCGGCCAGTCGAGCGCGGCGAGCGCCTCCGTGAGGTCGGCGTCGGCGATCTCCTCGATGTGCGGCTCGACACTGGTGAGTGTGGCCCTGACGGTCCCGCCCTCCTCGGCCACCTCCACCGGCACGGCGCCGACGCGCGTGGCGAATACCAGCTCCCCGGGGCCTGTCCGCTCGGCGAGCGCGACGGCGGTCGCAATGGTGGCGTGCCCGCAGAACGGCACCTCGGCCTTGGGGCTGAAGTAACGGATGCTGTACGCCCGTCCCTCCTCGCCGCCGAGGCCCTCCGGGGGCGCGGTCAGGAACGCGGACTCCGAGTATCCGAGGCCGGCGGCGACAGCCAGCATGTCGCTGTCGTCCAGGGCGGTGGCATCCAGAACGACGCCGGCGGGGTTTCCGCCGTCAGGGTCGCTGGAGAAGGCGGTGTATCGCAGTACTTCGGGCCCCGGCGCAGTCGTCGTCATACTCGCGGCAACGCGGGGCGGGCCCGCGGCTATTCCACCTCCCGGTGGGGCTTGGTCCCGCAACGCTTCCTCGCTCGTCATGCCCGCGGATGTCAGCGCAGCCGGCGTACGCGTAGCACCAGGTCGTCGGTATGGTGCGCGCCGGCGCCGCCGTCGGGTGCCACGCGTGGCCGTTGCTCGTCCACCTCTACGGCCCAGTCGTCGTTGAGCACATCGGTGATCATCGAGGGCCAGACGTAGTCAGCCGGGTCGAAGCCGCTGTCGTGGGCCTGTTGGGTGTCCATCCCCGCGTGGTGGACGAGCAGCAGCACGCCGCCGGGCGCGACGGCCGCGAGCAGCGCTCGCTCGGCGGCAGCCTCGGGGGTGCGCAGCAAGGCCGGGTACTGCGCGGAGACCAGGTCGAAGGAGGCCGGCGGGAGCGCCGCCTCGGTGAGTGCGGCGTGTACCCAGTGAACGGCGAGGCCGGCGTCCCGCGCGTGCCCGGCCGCCCGCTCCAGCGCCACGCCCGAGACCTCGAGCGCGGTCACGTCCCAGCCGCCGCGCGCGAGCCAGACGGCGTCCGCGCCCTCGCCGCAGCCGACGTCGAGCACCCGCCCGGGTGTGAGCCCGGCGACCTCGGCCACGAGCGCGCCGTTGGGCCGGCCGCTCCACAACTGTTGTCGGTCGGCGTACCGGTTGTCCCACTCCGCCCGCACCGCAGGGTCTCCGACGTATCCGTCGGCGGGCGAGGGGATGTCGGACGCGGGCGATCCTGCTGCGATGTTGTCGGTCACGGGCCCACCGTCGCCCACCGCGTTCCGGTCTGCCACTCCTGTTGCCGGTCCGGCAAAAACGGCGTCCAAAGGGCTCACACCGGACGGAGCGGCTGGCCTGGCGTGGTGTCGTCGGCCCTGAACGGGCCGCCGTGGCCGGGCACGATCAGGTCCGCGGCGGTCAGCACCCGGAGCCGGGAGGCGCGCAACACCTCACGGTCGGGGGCTACCGGATCGCCCGCCGGGCCGTCCGCGTGCCACCACAGGTCACCGGCGAAGGCGACCACGCCCGACTCCGTGCCCGCCAGCAGCGTGATGTCCTCGGCGCTGTGGCCCGGGGTGCGAATCAGCCGTAGTGACGGGGTGAGTTCGTAGCCCTCCGCGTCCCGGTTCCTCCACTGGTCGCCGAGGTACTCCACCTTGTGGTCGTGCACCCGGGCCCGTCCGAACAGGCCCACGTTCATCGTGTTGTCCGGGTGGTGATGGCTGAGCACCACGTCGGTGATGTCGTCGGGGCCGAGCCCCAACTCCTCGAGCGGGGCGAGGATACGGTCGCGACTCGCCACCATGCCCGGGTCGAAGATCACATGCCGGCCGGCGTCGGATACGTAGGAGACGGTGGCGGCGACTCCGGGGCCGGTGGAGCCGACGTAACCGGTGGTCAGGATCGTGTACACGGCGCTGCGGCCGAGCGGTGCGTCTGTCATGGCCTCAATCCTTCCGGGCAGTACGGTCGTTCACGAGTGGCACAGTTGCCACTGATCGCAGGATCAGTGCCACACTGCACCTGTGCCTCCTTTCGTGACCGTCGCCGCGTACGCCCCGCCCGGAGTCGGCATGCTCGCCGTCGGCATCGTCACCGAGGTCTTCGGCCCGCACGGGAAGACACTGCCCGGCTTCGACCTCGCCCTGTGCACCGACCGGCCCGGGCCGGTCCCCACCGACTTCGGCGTGCCGCTCACCATCGCGCACGGCCTGGACCGCCTCGCCTCCGCCGATCTGGTGATCGCCCTGCCATGGTCCGGCTTCCGCACACCCCCCGCACCGGCCGTGCTCGACGCGCTGTCGGCCGCACACGAGCGCGGCTCACTGGTCGCGGCCCACTGCGTCGGCGCCTTCGCGCTCGCCGCCGCCGGGCTGCTCGACGGCAGGCGGGCCACCACCCACTGGCGGTTCGCCGAACTGCTCGCCCACCGCCATCCGGACGTCGCCGTCGAACCCGACGCCCTCTACATCGACGAAGGACGCGTCGTCACCGGCGCGGGAGCCGCCGCGGGCTTCGATCTCTGCCTGCACCTGCTGAGGCGGGAGTACGGAGCCTCGATGGCCAACGCCGTCGCCCGGGACGTGGTGCTGCCTTCCCACCGCGACGGCGGGCAGGCGCAGTACCTGGCCGCCCCCGTCCCCGAAGACTGCCGCGACGAGCGTCTCGCCGAGGTGCTCGCATGGGCCCGCGAGAACCTCCACCAGCCGCTTCCCGTCGCGGAACTGGCCCGGCGTGCCCTGATGAGCAAACGCTCCTTCGCCCGCCGCTTCACCGCCGCGACCGGCACCACCCCCCACGCCTGGCTGCGGAGCCTGCGGCTGAGCAGCGCCGAGGAGTTCCTGGAAACCACGGACCTGCCGGTCGAGGAGATCGCCCGCCGCGTCGGATACGGAAGCGCGGCCGTCCTGCGCGAACAGTTCGTACGCCGCCGGGGAGTGCCGCCCCGCTCCTACCGCCGCTCCTTCACCAACACGCCGTAACGACATCGCGAGCCGGCCGGACAACCGCGGGGGCACCCGAGCGCCACCCCCTACGTCATCACCTCCGACGAAAGCTTTTGCGCGGGCCGACGCCCGGGTGATGGGGTGGCACGGTGATGAACCACGAGGGGGCGGGGGCGTCCGGCCGTTGACTACCGAGCCTGTCCTGCCGGGCCGGCCGACGTCACGAGCGTAGGCACGCCATGGAGACGATGGTGAGGCGGGGCGAGACCGTGATCGAGCACGAGCCGGGGCTAATCATCCGGTGATCGGCCGGTCGGCTCCCGGCCGGGGTCTGCGGCGGCGGCAGCGGCGCATGTCCGCTGGTGAAGTCGCAGGCCCCGGCGGGCTGCCCGCCTCGCTCGGGGTGCCCTCTCAGCGGGAGGTGAGCATGCCTTCGCGCAGCCGGGCGAGGGTGCGCGACAGCAGCCGGGAGACATGCATCTGTGAGACGCCCAGGTGTTCGCCGATCTGGGCCTGGGTGAGTTCCTCCACGAACCGCATGTGGATGATCTGCCGGTCCCGCTCGCCGAGTCCGGCGAGCAGCGGGGCCAGGGCGTGGAAGTCCTCCACGAGCGCCAGAGCCTGGTCCTCGGCGCCGATGAAGTCCTGCAGCGCCGCCTCGCCGTCCTCGCTGCCGCTGATGGCGGCGTCCAGGGAGGAGGAGTTGTAGCCGTTCGCGGCGAGGCGGGCCTCGCACACCTCTTCCTCGGGAAGACTCATCAGCTCCGACAGCTCCTTCACCGTCGGGGTACGGCCCAGACGGCTGCGCAGTTCCTCCGTGGCACGCGCGAGCTGGACGCGGGCCTCCTGGAGCCGGCGGGGCACGTGCACGGCCCAGGTGGTGTCGCGGAAGAACCGCTTGATCTCACCCACGATGTAGGGGATGGCGAAAGAGGTGAACTCGACCTCGCGGGTCAGCTCGAACCGGTCGATCGCCTTGATCAGGCCGATCATGCCGACCTGGACGATGTCCTCCATCTCCTCCGGCCCCCGGCTGCGGAAGCGGCCGGCCGCGAAGCGGACCAGGGACATGTTCATCTCGATCAGCGTGTTGCGCGCGTACTGATGCTCCGGCGTGCCCTCCTCCAGCACCGCAAGCCGGCCGAAGAACAGCCTGGACAGTTCGCGCGCGTCCCTGGGCGCGACACGAGAGGGATCGGCGACCTCCGGCAACTCCCGTGCCTGCGTGTCCGTAGCCGTCGCGCTCATGAACATCATGACGAACCCCTCCCACCATCGAAGCCGACCACCCGCCACCGGTGGATACGACCGGCGCCACCGCGCGGATACCCACTCATTCTGCATCCATGCCTGCACTCACACGAAGGGGGGGAGGGAGCAGGTGGGAGCGAGGGCGGCCCGGCTGCGGCGACCGGGAGGCGAGAACAGGTGGGATTCATCGGTGCAGGGGCAGTCGGGAGAGGCGGATACGTCGATCGGGCGTGCCGCCCGTCAACTGAGGAGATCACGGCATGGCAGGACCGGAGGATACGCAGAGTGATGGCAGACGGCTCCTGTCGGCGCCCGCCGCCGCGGTCACCGAAGCGCTGGAAGCCATCGGGACCGGGGCTTACCTCGTGGACGAACAGGGCCGCATCCTCGCCGCGAACTCCCGTGCCGAACAGTTCCTGGACCGGCCCGCCGGAGATCTCCTCGGCCATGACGCGCACGACCTGCTGCACCGGGACGCCCACGGCCATCCCATGCCGAGAACCCAGTGCCGTATGCGGCCGGCTTTCCACGCCGGGCGCACCGCTCAGGCCGAGGAGGACCACTTCGTTCGCGGGGACGGCTCGGTGCTGCCCATCTCGTGGCTGATCACCCCGTTCGATCTCGATGAGTGTGAACGCAGCACGCTCGTCCTCTTCCATGCCCGGCCGCCGCGGGAGGCCGACTTGCGGCCGGAGCCGGCGACCACGCTGCTGCCGGACCTCGAACGGCTCGCGCTGCTGGCTGCGACCACCACCCAGCTGACCTCCACCCTTGATGTCGAAGAGGCACTGCGGCGGCTGGTGACCCTGGTGGTGCCCCGGCTCGCGGACTGGGCCATCATCGATCTGATCACCGAGCGCGACGAGGTGTGGCGCACTGTCGTCGTCGAGGCGGACGGTGACGCTCTGGTCGCCCATGAGGAGCTTCAGGGGCCGATGCCGCCGGTCCCCGAGGAATCCCCGATGCCCTTGTCCAGGGCCCTGCGCGGGGTCGCCTCGACGCTGGCCGGCCCGCAGACCTACCAGGGGCCGCCGGACTCCGGTATCGCGGTCGAACAGCGCCGTCTGTTCGACGCCACCGCAATCCACTCCGCGGCCATCGCGCCCATCCGCAGCACCCGCGCCGTCCTCGGCGCCCTGACCCTGGGCCGTGCCAGGCAGCCGGGCGACTTCAGCACCGCCGATCTTCCCCTGATCGAGGACATCGCCCGCCGCGCCGGCCTCGCTCTGGACAACGCGCGGCTCTACCAGCGCCAGCGCAAGGTCGCCGAGACCATGCAGAACCATCTGCTGCCCCAGATGCCGCGTGTGTCCGGACTGCAGATGGCGGTCCGCTACCTGCCCTCGCCCGACGCCTCGCAGGTGGGGGGCGACTGGTACGACGCCTTCTCCCTTTCCGACGGCGCCACCGCGCTGGCCGTCGGCGATGTCGTCGGCCACGACCTGGAGGCCGCGGCCGGCATGGCGCAGGTGCGCAACATGCTCCGCGCCTACGCCTGGGCCTTGCCCGAGCCCCCCAGCCGGATCGTCGAACGCCTCGACGAGGCGGTCATGCACATCACCGACGTCACCATGGCCACCCTGATCCTCGCCCGGGTCGAAGAGGCCGACGAAGGCCGGTGGAAGCTGTCCTGGACCAATGCAGGCCACCCGCCGCCACTGCTGATCAGCCATGACGGCCTGGCCGAATACCTCACCGGCGGCCACGGCATCCTCCTGGGCACCGGAGTCGGCAAGCCCCGCACCGACGCCACCGCCCTGCTGCCGCCCGGATCCACCCTCCTGCTGTACACCGACGGCCTGATCGAAGAACCCGGCCACACCCTCGACGAGGGCCTGCACCGACTGCGCCGGCACGCCGCCGCCCTCGCCCACCGCCCGCTGGCCTCCTTCACCGACCAGCTGCTGCGCCGGGTCCGCCCCGCCGCCAACGACGACGACGTCGCCCTGCTCGCCCTGCGGGCACCCGCCCGGACGTGACCCACGCGCTGCGGTGGCGGTGTTGCTCTATCTCCCGTCATCGCTTCGGGTCGGGTCGGGTCTGGACTCGTCCGGTCGGCGACTGTCGCCGTGCCAGTCCAGTATCAGGACCGTGGCGTCGTCCTTGAGGCTGCCGTGGCAGGCGTCGAGCACCGCGGCGGTCAGGCTCCGGACGGCTTCGCGCGGGTGCAGCGCGCGGGTGTCGTGAATGACCGAAGCCAGGTCGACGGCCGCGGCGCCGCGTTCCTGCATTCCGTCGGTGAGCAGGACCAGGCGGTCCCCAGGAAGCAGTTGCAGTTCCTGCAGACGGTAGGAAGTGGGCGCCGCCACGCCGAAGGGCAGGTTGACGGCGAGGCTGACCTCTTCGACGGCGCCGTCGCGCAGCCGCAGCGGCCGGGGGTGGCCGGCGTTGACCAGTTCGCACAGGCCTGTTCCGAGGTCGACGCAGAGCAGTTGTCCGGTGGCCAGGCCCCGGCTGTGGCTGAGCAGGGCCTCGTGGGCGTGGCGGGCTTGCTTGAGGGCGTCGCAGCCGCTGCGGCGTGCCCGGCGCAGTGCGCCGACCAGCAGGGTGGCCAGCAGCGCCGAGTCCGTGTCGTGGCCCATGGCGTCGGTGATGGACAGGTGCAGGGTGTCCCGGTCGAGGGTGTAGTCGTAGGTGTCGCCACCGATGTCGTCGGCCGGGACCAGCCCGGCGGCGAGGGTGAACTGGGCCGCCTCGCAGCAGGGCGCCGAGGGCAGCAGCTGGTGCTGGATCTCAGCGGCCAGACTGGTCTCGGTGGTGCGCCGGCCCAGGTGGTACAGATCGGTGAAGCGGCGGTCCGTGACGATGATGTAGGCCAGCGCGTGTGCCGCGTCGCGGACCTGTCGCAGCACGGTGTCGTCGGCGGACTGGAGGGTGACCTCCAGGACGCCGATGCAGTCGCCGCGGTTGGTGACCGGTGTGATGACGCGCCGTCCGCCCTGGCCGTCCGGTTCCACATGCTGACGCTGGCTGCGCAGAACGGTGTCGTAGACGCTGCCGTGCAGGCCGATCGGCTCGCCGTGGTCGGCGGGCTCACCGCCGGCCGGGGCGAGACGTACCAGCCGCTCACCGATGAGGTCGACGAACAGGAACGACACGTGCTCGGCACCGAAGCGCTTCTGCAGATCGTGTGCCACCACATCGACGGACTCACCGGGCGGTGCTGCTTCCGCAGCGGCCAGCAACTCGCCCAGTTCCAGATCTCCACCCTCCACGACAACCTCCTATCGGTTGCCGCAACTTCTTCCCCGAGTCTCCGCAACATCACCTGCTCTGCCCGTCTTGCCTGGTCAGAACAGCGGGTTGGGTCGGTGTGAGCAGGTGCTGGGTCCGTCAGGCGGCGTCCTGAGGGCTGCGCGGATCACGGAACGGTGGAGCCGCCGGCGGCCAACTCGCGTCGGCGGCCGGGCCGGGAACAACGCTCGGGATCAGCTCAGAGAGGCGAGCGTGAAGTGCCGCAGCTGAAGTGGTGCGACGAGGTACTCGTCCTCGCCCGGCAGGACCACGGGCTGGTCACGCCAGGGTGCTCGCCGGCGTAGCCGACCAGGTCCTGCCGGCAGCGCCAGCGACTGACGTACAGCAGCGAGTCGGGCGGCGCGAGCAGCACCTCGTGGTCGACCAGCCCTGGGTGGCGGCTGGGAAACTCGCGTACCGCAGCGACGATCATGTCGCGGAATTCCTCGAACCGTTCAGGACGTACGCGTGCCTCACTCACCCTGATGATCACGGTCGTCAGCCCGTCACGCGAGCAGACGCTGCGCCACCTTCTCGCCGGGTGCTGTGGCGCCCTCCCGCCGCCGGAGACCGAGCCGTTGCTCGCGGACCGGACGCCGGAAACGAGGTGGCCCTCGTCAGGCCGTCGGGACCTGTCCGACCTCCGTCGAGGCTTCGGCCGCTGACGAAGTGATCACCTCGGAGTCCCCGTTCCCGCGGTCCGTGAGGCCGCTGAGGAGGGCGAGTCCGAGGCCGCCGGCGGCGAGGGTGGCGCCGACCAGGGCAGGTGAGGCCCAGCCCCAGCCCGCCGAGATGGCCAGGCCGCCGAGCCAGGCGCCGCCCGCGTTGGCCAGGTTGAAGGCGGAGTGGTTGGAGGCCGCCGCCATCGTCGGGGCGTTCTTCGCCTTGGCCATGAGCAGCATCTGCACGGGTGTGGTGACCAGGGCGCCCATCGCGCCCATGAACGCGAGCGTCACCAGGGCGGGAACGGTGCTGTGGACCGTGAAGTAGAACGTCACCAGCGCCGCGCCGAGCAGGGCGAGCCCCCCGTACAGCGTCGGGCGCAGGGCACGGTCGGTCAGCGGGCCCGCGATCAGCGTGCCCAGCGTCATGCCGACGCCGTAGAGCGCGAGGACCCAGGTGGTGGAGGAGTCGGAGAAGCCGGTCAGGTGCGTCAGGATCGGCACCAGGTAGCTGTAGACGGCGAAGAAGCCGCCGAATCCCACGACGGCGGTGGCCAGGCCGAGGGCGACCTGCCGGTTTCCCATCGCCCGCAGCTCGTGCCGGATGCCGGCCTGGTTGCTGCGCGGCTGGTGGGGGATGAAGGCGGCCAGCGCGGCGAGGGCGACGAGGCCGATGACGGCGACGGCGCAGTAGGCGTACCGCCAGCCCAGTTGCTGTCCGAGGGCCGTGCCGGCCGGGACGCCGACGATGTTGGCGATGGTGAGTCCGAGGAACATCCTCGACACGGCCCGCCCGGCTCGTTCGGGGGCGACCAGTCGGGAGGCCACGACGGCGCCCACGCCGAACAGCGCCCCGTGGGGCAGGCCCGCCAGGAATCGTGCGGCGAACAGCAGGCCGAAGCCGGGAGCGAGGGCGGACGCGACGTTGCCGACCACGAACAGCCCGGACAGCAGGAGCAGGAGTCGCTTGTGGGCGATGCGCGCGCCCATGCCCGTCAGCAGGGGGGCTCCGACGACGACGCCGAGCGCGTAGGCGGAGACGATGTTGCCGGCGTGCGGCACGGACACGCCGACCCCGTCGGCGATCTGGGGCAGCAGCCCCATCGTGGCGAACTCGGTCGTACCGATACCGAACGCGACGAGTGCAAGGGCCAGCAGGGCCAGTGGCATGGAGCGGGAGTACCTTTCGCGGGCGGCGGTCCGGATGCGGCGGAGCAGGCGGGACCACGGGTGTCCTGCTCCTGTGGTCAGTCGCGCCGGCCACCGTTGCCCGGTGCGCCCCCCAGGACAGGGGAGGCCCACAAGCAGTGCAGCCCCCGCGCAGGCTCACGCATTCCAAAATCGTCCGACCGGAATTATGGCCTCCATCACACTCCGGCGGGCGGACTCCCCCGTCCTCGGCTCCGTGCTCAGCGCCGGCAGTCGGCAGTCGGCAGTCGGCAGTCGGCAGTCGGCAGGAGATTGCCCCGGCGAGGTTGCCCGGCCGGCCAGTCGGGGGCCTGTGGCAGCAGCCCGACGACCTGGCACGGGATCTGGACCGGGCCGGCAAGGCGCTGCGCTGGAGCGTGGCCCACCGCCGTTCAGCCGCCCCGCTCGACGAGGTCGGACACCGCATCCACCTGGCCGAGCGCACCGCGGCTGCCTTGCACTGCCTCACCTCTCAGCTGCGTACGGCGGACGGGCTGCCGGCGGCCGGGCCCCCTGCCGGTCACGCCTCGATCGGCCCCGGCCCGTTGCTGGACGCCGTGCGGCACGCGTTGATCCGCGCGCTGGACGGCGCCGATCCCGCAGAGCTGATCGCCGGGCCCGGGTGATCGGCGGACAGGACGGGCTCGTTCTGAGCGGTCGGCACGACAGTCTGCTTCGCTCCGTCCTGCTGCTCGTCCTCGACCGGCTCGACGCCTACCGCGAGGCGCACATCACCGGCCGATGACCTGCCGACGGCAGCACAAGCGCCGGGTGCCGGCCGGCCCCGGGGTGGAATCAGCGAGGGCGTGCCGTGTGTGCGGAGGTCAGGACTGGGGACTTGAATGCGCAAGCCGGGTTCAGTGGCGTTCCCCTGGGGCGCTGGCCCGGCCCAGGCCTCGCTGGTTCAGCCCACGAGCCAGGGAGGCCGTCCCGCCCTCTTCACGGCTACGGCAGGCTGCCGCCTTCGCAGACCTTGCGGGCGACCTCCCGGAGTTTGACGTTGTTCTCCTGCGAGTAGCGGCGCAGCACGTCGAAGGCCTGGTCCTCGGTGATGTGGTGGCGGCCCATGAGGATGCCCATGGCCTCGCCGATGGCGTGCCGGGTGGCGACGGCCTGTTCCATCTGGGCGTGGGTGCGGGCGCTGGAGAAGGCGATCGCGGCGTGCGAGGCGAGCAGCCAGCCGGCCGTCTCACTGGCCTCGCTGAACGCGCCGGGCTTGCGTGAGTAGAGGTTCAGCGCGCCGAGGTCCTCGTCCTCGGTGAACAGCAGGAAGCCCATCATGCTGCCCACGCCGAGCGAGTGCGCCCTGGGGGCGTAGGCGGGCCAGCGCTGCCACTCGCCGGTGAGGTCGGCGATGCGGAAGACCCGCTCTCCCCGCGCGCTGTGGGCGGCGTCGAAGCAGGGTCCTTCGCCGAGCCGTTCCTGGAGTTGGTCGCTGTCGACGACCAGCTCGTCGGTGGGGGCGAGGGTCTCCACCTTCCCGTCGTGCAGCACGAGAATGCCGGCCGCGTCACAGCCCTCGACCAGCTCGGTGGCGGATGCCGTGATCCGCTCCAGCGTGTCGTCGACCGAATCCTGCGCCAGCAGATCACGCGCCATCGACGCCATCTGCTGCCCGAACCGACCCCAGTCCACTTCGACTCCCGTCCATCGCCCGCCTGGACAAGCCTCATACCCAGCCTTTCACGCAACCTGCACAGCGGCGCCTGTGAGTGACGCACCGGACAGGACGCGTGAGGGCACGGCCGGACCGGCGGCTGTGCGCGTCAAGATCGCTCGTACCCGCCTGCCCGCCCGGACGAAGGGCGACGATCGCCGATCGCCGGCTCGTTTCCCCTCCCGGCGGCCGTTTCCTCCCCCGGCGGCCGGGGACTCGGGCCCCATGGTGCAAATCGGATACACGATGATGACCGAACAGGCCGGCCCTCGTGACCTCATCGACCACGTGGTGCGGGCCGAGCAGGCGGGCTTCGACTTCTCGGTGACCTCGGACCACTACTTTCCGTGGCTGCGCTCGCAGGGCCACGCGCCGTACGCGTGGAGCCTGCTCGGCGCCGCCGCCCAGGCCACGTCACGCATTCCGCTGATGACGTACGTGACGTGTCCTACCTTCCGGTACCACCCGGCGGTGGTGGCGCAGAAGGCCGCCACGATGCAGCTGCTGTCCGAGGGACGCTTCCGGCTGGGGCTGGGCTCCGGGGAGAACCTCAACGAACATGTGGTGGGCGGTGGCTGGCCCTCCGTGGACGTGCGGCACGAGATGCTCGAGGAAGCCGTGGAGATCATCCGCGCGCTGTTCGAGGGTAAGCATGTGACCCGGCACGGCACCCACTACGACGTGGACTCCGCCCGGCTGTGGGACCTGCCCGACGAACCGCCGCCGATCGGTATCGCCGTCTCCGGCGAGCGGTCGTGCGCACTCGCGGGACGGCTGGCCGACCTCGTGATCGCCACCGAGCCCAAGGCGGACCTGCTGGCGGCCTTCGACCGGCACGGCGGCTCGGGCAAGCCGCGCGTGGGCCAGCTCCCGGTCTGCCACGACCCCGACCGGGACGCGGCCGTGCAGCGGGCGCACGAGCAGTTCCGCTGGTTCGGCAGCGGCTGGAAGGTGAACTCCGAACTGCCCCACCCGGACTCCTTCGACGCGGCGACCCAGTTCGTGACGCCCGACGACGTCGCCGCCTCGATCCCCTGCGGCGACGATCCGGACGACTTCGTCGAGGCCGTACGTCCGTACGCCGAGGCAGGGTTCACGGAGATCGCCCTGGTGCAGATCGGCGGGGACGCCCAGCCCGCGTACCTGGACTGGTCGGAGAAGACCCTGCTGCCCGCGCTGCGGAACGCCTTCGGCTGACCGCCGCCGTCCCGGGCGCGGGTCCGGCAAAGCATCGCCAAGAGGTGCATATAGGCTGCCGGTCTGCACTTTCGCAGTGCCGATCCTACGTCCAGCAGCCCGCAGAGGAGAGTCATCCGTGACCCTGGCGATCGACCTGGCCGAGACGTCCGCCCAGACGTCCCCCGCGCCCCTGTCCGACCTCGTGGCGCGGGACGCCCGTGAGTTCGGCGTCTACGCGCGGACCGGCGGGTGGGCCTTCGGCCTGATGGTGGCGCGCAGCGTGCGGCCGGGCGGGCAGAGCGTGGACGAGACGCCGAAGGTGTCGGCGAAGGAGTTCGCCGAGCTCGCCGGCTGCTCCCCCGACCGTGTCATGCGGTACTACAAGGCCTGGGACCGGGCCGCCGACGACGGTCTCGTCCCGCACTTCGAGGAGCTCGCGCCGGGCCAGGAGGTCGAGCTGCCGGACGCGGAGGTGTGGCTGACCTACTACGTCTCCCGCTCCAGCGCCACCTCGGAGCGCGGCACCGCGATCGCCGAGGCCGCCGAGGCCGAGGGCATCCGCCCGACGAAGGCGCTGGAGGTCGCGGAGAACCCCACCGCCCTGCGCGCCGCGATCCTCGCCGACCCCTCGACCGCCCGCGCGGCCCGCGCCGCCCTCCTGGACCGCATCAAGGAGGATCCCGACCTCCAGATCGAGCTGGCCCGGGACGTCGTGCGCACCGACGACCTCAAGAAGGCGGTGGCCACCGAGAGCCGCTCGGCCGACCGCATCGGGTACGTGCGGCAGATCGCCGAGTCCGGCCAGATCAGGACGCCCGCCGGGCAGACCCTCGACGCGCCGGCCGAGCTGCGCCAGGAGGCAGAGCGGCACCTGTCGCTGCTCGACGAGCTGAACGACGACGAGGACGCCGGCGAGTGGGCGAGCGACGCCTACGACACGATGAAGAGCCTGGTCGTGGAGACCGTCGAGGCCGACCCCGAACTGCGCGTCCAGGAACGTCGCACGAAGTTCTACAGCGGCCTCCAGCGCGCGACGAAGGTGTTCGAGGAGCTGACCTTCGACGACGCCGACGCGCAGGAGTTCTACGAGGACGACATGGTCCAGCGGCTGGAGGAGCTTCAGCAGGCGATCGGCAGCTGTATCACCGCGCTGCGCGGAGCCCGGGGCACCGCGCCCGACGCCGGCTAGTGAGCTGGTTCGGAGATGCGTGAGCAGTAGCGGCAGATTCGGTCGAGGATCTGGTCGGCGGTCTTGGTCCATTTGAAGGGTCTGGCCTGG
>NZ_JBHWUW010000035.1:0-92555 GCF_042737245.1 Streptomyces sp. NPDC060002 | reverse complement strand
GCCCACGGGCGTGCGGCCGGCCTTCTTCACGGGTGGGGCCCCGCCGGGGTCAGTCCGTGCCGAACTCCATCGCGGCGCGGTCCAGCAGCTGGTCGTCGTCGGAGACCTCGCCGCGGGAGGCGATGGCCTCGGCGCCGCCCTCCGGCAGCTCCGTCATGGTGCCGATGAGACCGGTCGCGGCGGCCTGGGCGGCGCCGATCGAGGGGCTCCCGCTGCCGATCAGACCGAGCGTGGCGTACTGCTCCAGCTTGGCGCGCGAGTCGGCGATGTCGAGGTTGCGCATGGTGAGCTGGCCGATCCGGTCCACCGGGCCGAACGCGGAGTCCTCGGTGCGCTCCATGGACAGCTTGTCCGGGTGGTAGCTGAAGGCCGGTCCCGCGGTGTCGAGGAGCGAGTAGTCCTCACCGCGCCGCAGCCGCAGCGTCACCTCGCCGGTGACGGCCGCGCCGACCCAGCGCTGGAGCGACTCCCGGATCATCAGCGCCTGCGGGTCCAGCCAGCGGCCCTCGTACATCAGCCGGCCCAGGCGCCGTCCCTCGTTGTGGTACTGGGCGACGGTGTCCTCGTTGTGGATCGCGTTGACCAGACGCTCGTAGGCCGCGTGCAGCAGGGCCATGCCGGGCGCCTCGTAGATGCCGCGGCTCTTGGCCTCGATGATGCGGTTCTCGATCTGGTCCGACATGCCGAGGCCGTGGCGGCCGCCGATGGCGTTGGCCTCCATCACCAGATCGACGGGGGAGGCGAACTCCTTGCCGTTGACCTTCACGGGGCGGCCCTGGTCGAAGCCGATCGTCACGTCCTCGGTGGCGATCTCGACCGACGGGTCCCAGAACCGCACGCCCATGATGGGCTCGACGGTCTCGACGCCGGTGTCCAGGTGCTCCAGGGTCTTGGCCTCGTGGGTGGCGCCCCAGATGTTGGCGTCGGTGGAGTACGCCTTCTCCGTGCTGTCCCGGTAGGGCAGGTCGTGGGCGACGAGCCACTCCGACATTTCCTTGCGCCCGCCGAGCTCGGTCACGAAGTCCGCGTCCAGCCAGGGCTTGTAGATCCGCAGGTGCGGGTTGGCCAGCAGGCCGTACCGGTAGAACCGCTCGATGTCGTTGCCCTTGAAGGTCGAGCCGTCGCCCCAGATCTGGACGTCGTCCTCGAGCATCGCCCGGACCAGGAGGGTGCCGGTGACGGCACGGCCGAGGGGCGTGGTGTTGAAGTAGGCGCGCCCGCCCGAGCGGATGTGGAACGCCCCGCAGGTGAGTGCGGCCAGGCCCTCCTCCACCAGTGCGGCGCGGCAGTCGACCAGGCGCGCGATCTCGGCGCCGTAGGTCTTCGCGCGGCCGGGCACCGAGGCGATGTCGGGCTCGTCGTACTGGCCGATGTCGGCGGTGTAGGTGCACGGGACGGCACCCTTGTCGCGCATCCACGCGACCGCGACCGAGGTGTCGAGCCCGCCGGAGAAGGCGATGCCGACGCGCTCGCCGGCGGGAAGGGAGGTGAGGACCTTGGACATAGGAAGATTATGCATGAACTCGCATGGTCATGCAAAGGGCGGGGGGCTGACGGCCGGCTCGGCCTCTCAGTGCTCGGTGCTCTCGGCCGGCCGTGCGGGGTCTGCGGGGCCCTTCGGCGACACCGCGCGGCTCTCCCGGGCCAGCCGGTGCGGCCACCAGATCTTCGGTCCGATGTCCAGGAACAGTGAGGTGACGAGCACCGACCGCACGATGAAGGTGTCCAGGAGGACGCCCAGGGCCACCGCGAAGCCGATCTCCGCGAAGGCGACCATGGGAAGGGTGGCGAGGGCCGCGAAGGTGCCGGCCAGGACCAGCCCCGCCGAGGTGATGACCGAGCCGGTCGCCGCCAGGCCGGTCACCACGCCCTGCCGGGTGCCCTGGCGGGCCGTCTCCTCACGGATCCGGGTAGTGAGGAAGATGTTGTAGTCGATGCCCAGGGCCACCAGGAACACGAAGACGAACAGCGGGAAGTCCGTCGACTCGCCCGCGTAGTCGAAGAGATGGCGGAACGCCAGCGCGCTGAGACCCAGGGCCGCCGCGAAGGACAGGATCACCGTCGCGACCAGCAGCAGCGGGGCGATCAGGGCGCGCAGCAGCGCGCAGAGGATGAGCAGGACCACGGCCAGGACCAGCGGGATGATCACCAGGTTGTCATGGGTGGTCGCCTTGTCCATGTCGAGGAGCGCCGCCGTGCCGCCGCCCACCTTGGCGTCGGCGTCCGGCACCTCGTGCACCGCGTCCCGGACCCGCTCCACGGTCTGCTTCGCGGCCTCGCTGTCGGCCGGGTCGGTCATCGTCGCCTCGAACAGCACCTGGCCGTCGTGGACGGGTTTCGTGCCCGCCGGCAGACCGAGGGACGTCGGCACGACGCCCTCCGTCCCCGCGACCGCGCGTTTCACCTGCCCGGACCGGGCCAGGTCGGCGATGACGACCAGCGGGTCGCCGCTGCCCGCCGGGAAGTACTTCGCCGACACCTCCTGGCCCGTGATCGAGTCCGGTTTGCCGGTGAACGCGTCCGCGTTGCCAATGCCCTCGGCGCGCAGCTGGATCAGGCCCAGCGAGCAGACCGCCAGGACCAGTGCCGTCACGGCCCAGACCAGGCGCGGGCGGCGGGCGATGCCACGGCCCGTGCGGGCCCAGACACCGTGCTCGGTCGGGTCGGAGGAGCCGAAGTGGGGGATCACCGGCCAGAAGATCCAGCGGCCGCAGATCACCAGCAGGGCGGGGAAGAGGGTCATCATCGCGAGCAGCGCGACCGCCACGCCGATGGCCGCGACCGGGCCCAGGCCGCGGGTGGAGTTCATCTCGGCGGCCAGCAGCATCAGCATGCTCAGGACGACCGTGGCGCCGGAGGCCAGGACCGCGGGGCCCGCGCGGTGCAGCGCCAGGGCCATCGCCTCGTGCCGGTCCTCGTGCCGGCGCAGCTCCTCCCGGTAACGGGCCACCAGCAGCAGGGCGTAGTCCGTGCCCGCGCCGAACACGAGCACCGTGAGGATGCCTGCGCTCTGGCCGTTCACCGTCAGACCCGCGTGCTCGGCCAGGAAGTAGATCAGGGCCTGCGCGGTGAACAGGGCGGCGACCACGGCGAGCACCGGGACGACGAGGAGGGTGGGGCTGCGGTAGGTGATCAGGAGCATGACGACGACCACCCCCATCGCCGCCAGCAGCAGGGTCGAGTCGATGCCCTCGAAGGCCGCGGAGAAGTCCGCGGAGGTGCCGCCGGGTCCGGTGATGTGCACGGCCAGACCGGCGCCGCCGTCGCCGACGACGTCACGGATCGAGTCGACGGCCGGCGCGATGCGCTCCCAGCCCTTCTCGTCCATGGTGATCGGCACGTAGATCTGGGCGGCGCGCGGGTCGGCCGGGCGGTCGTAGACCGGGCCGCGGGTCTCTGTGCCGCGGATGCCGTGGTCGGTGAGCTGCCTGAGCTGAGCCGCGTCCTCGGTGATCTGCGCCCGGTCCTCGGCCGTCAGACCCCCGTCGCGGGCATAGACGACGACCGCGGGGATCTGCTCGGGCCTGAAGTCCTGCGAGATCTCCAGCACCTGGGTGGACTCCGCCGACCCCGGCAGCCAGGAGGCCGCGTCGTTGTCCTGGGCGTCGGTGAGCTTCTGGGCGAAGGGCGCCGTCAGGAACAGCACCACCAGCCACAGCGCCAGCACCAGCCACTTCGCGCGGCGCCCGCAGACCAGGTGCGCGATGCCGCGCTGCGGGTTGCGGGCGGTCCGCGCCGTCTTCGGGGACTGCGGAGTCCGCGGAGTCTGCTCGGTCATGACCGCCTCCGGGGCCGTGCGGTGCGTGCCCACCACCGTCGCTGCGCCGGACCGATGCCCGCAACCCCCACAGGGCATGGCAGGCTTGGGTCATGGCCGTGCAGATCAACCCCAGCATCCTGTCCGCCGACTTCGCCCGCCTTGCGGACGAGGCGGAGGCGGTCGCCGGAGCCGACTGGCTCCACGTCGACGTCATGGACAACCATTTCGTCCCGAACCTCACGCTCGGGGTGCCGGTCGTAGAGTCACTGGCCCGTGCGACGGACACTCCGCTGGACTGCCATCTGATGATCGAGGCCCCCGATCGCTGGGCCCCGCAGTACGTCGAGGCGGGTGCCTCGTCCGTCACCTTCCACGTCGAGGCCGCCGCCGCACCCGTGCGACTCGCCCGCGAGATCCGGGCCAAGGGCGCCCGTGCCTCCATGGCGCTCAGGCCGGCGACGCCCATCGAGCCGTACGAGGACCTGCTGCCCGAACTGGACATGTTGCTGATCATGACGGTCGAGCCGGGCTTCGGAGGCCAGGCCTTCCTCGACATCATGCTCCCCAAGATCCGCCGCACCCGCGAGTTGATCAGCAAGCACGGCCTCGAACTGTGGCTCCAGATCGACGGCGGGGTCTCGGCCTCGACGATCGAGCGCTGCGCCGAGGCGGGAGCCGACGTGTTCGTGGCAGGCTCGGCCGTATACGGGGCGGACGACCCGGCGGAGGCGGTCCGTGGCCTGCGGGCTCAGGCGGAGGCGGCGATCGCCGGCGCCTCCTGGGCATGTGGACACTAAACCAACCACTTACCGACAGGTATGTGAACGGCTCCCACCAGAGCTGATCAACTGCGCCGGATCTGCGAGGATGAACGGCGTATCCAGAGTGTGAACAGCAGTGAGGAGAACGCCGTGTCGGGTATGTCGGCGGGCCGGTCAGCCATGCGGATGGGACCCGCTGAGCTGGTGCAGGCGGCGGCCATGGCCCGCCGCTTCTACCTCGAGGGAAAGTCCAAGATCCAGATCGCGGAGGAGTTCGGCGTCAGCCGCTTCAAAGTGGCCCGGGTCCTGGAGACCGCCCTCGAACGGGATCTCGTACGGATCGAGATCCGCGTGCCGGCCGAGCTGGACGCGGAGCGCTCGGACGCGCTCCGCGCCCGCTACGGCCTCAGGCACGCCGTCGTGGTCGAGTCCCCGGCCGAGGCCGAGGAGACCACGGACCCCGAGAACCTGGGGGAAGTGGCCGCCGACCTGCTCGGCGAACTGGTCGACGAGGGGGACGTACTGGGGCTGGCCTGGGGCCGGTCCACGATTCACATGGCGGCGGCGCTGGACCGGCTGCCGCCGTGCACGGTCGTGCAGCTGACGGGTGTGTACGACGCCGGGACCGCCGAGCGCGGCTCGGTCGAGGCCGTCCGCCGCGCCGCCCAGGTGTCCGGCGGCGACGCGCACCCCATCTACGCGCCGATGCTGCTGCCGGACGTGGCCACCGCAACCGCGCTGCGCCACCAGACCGGGATCGCCCGGGCCTTCGAGTACTTCGACAAGGTCACGGTCGCCTGTGTCTCCATCGGCTCCTGGGAGCCGGGCATCTCGACGGTGCACGACATGCTCAGCGACGAGGAGCGCGCGCACTACGCCTCGCTCGGGGTCGCCGCCGAGATGTCCGCGCACCTCTTCGACGCCGAGGGCCGCCGGGTCGGGCGGGACCTGGGCGAGCGGTGCATCACGGTCAAGACCGACCAGCTGCGCCGGGTTCCCGAGGTCGTCGCGATCGCGGGCGGTCAGCGCAAGGCGGCCGCGATCGACGCGGTGCTCCGGTCCGGGCTCGTCACCAGTCTGGTGACGGACACGTCGGCGGCCGACTATCTGATGACGGCGGGGCCGACACCGAAGCCCGCCCTGGGCCGGGCGGACCCGGACGGGGTCTGACGGGTCCGGGCAGCAGGCCATGAGGGGACGGCCGTGGACAGCATCGAACGCATGCTGCTGCGGTTCGTCCCCCGCGTGCTTGTGTGCCTGCTCCTCCCGCTCGCCCTGCTCACCGGCTGTGCGTCGGGGCGGCCGGGTCCGCAGGAGTCCACCCCGGCCGCCGCACGGGCCGCCGAGCCGTCCTGGGCCGGCGGTCTGGCCACGGTCCGGGAGTCCGAGCTGCCCCCGAGGCCCGGCGGACGCTCCGGCTCATCGACGACGGCGGCCCGTTCCCGTACGCCAAGGACGGCGCCGTCTTCGGGAAACTTCGAGGGACCGCTGCCCGCGCACCAGCGCGGTTATCACCACGAATACACCGTCGAGACGCCGGGCTCGCGCGACCGCGGGGCCCGACGCGTTGTCACCGGGCGGGGCGAAGAGTTCTACTACACCGATGATCACTACGACACGTTCCGGGCGGTGCTGAGATGACGCAGTTCGTGGTCACGCTGGATCTGGACGGGGTGACCGACAAGTCCGCGCTGATGGACCGCTGCGCCGACGCCCTCGGCCTGCCCGACTGGTTCGGACACAACTGGGACGCCCTCGCCGACAGCCTCACGGACCTCCCGGCCCCGCCCGGGGAGGGCGGGCTCCAGATCGTCGTACGGAACTGGCGGCCGTACGCCGACGCGCGGCCGCAGGAGTGGGTGATCGCGCAGGACGTCTTCGCCCAGGCGGTGGACCAGGTCCCGGCGCTGTCCGTGCTGCTCGCCCTCGGAGGATCCTCCTAAGGGCCCCCTGAGCTGCTTGGACGTTCTGTCCGGGCATCGCGGCACGGTCGTCGTGGGAGAATGAAGTACGTGCTTCTCCCCCTGGCTGACCTGTCCGGGGGTCACCTTTGATCGACTGGGATGTGCAGCACGTGCGTTTCCTCAACGACATCCAGCCCGCGTACGACCTCACCTACGACGACGTCTTCATGGTGCCGAGCCGCAGCGCGGTCAGGTCGCGTCAGGCTGTCGACCTGGCCGCCCCGGACGGCACGGGCACCACGATCCCGCTGGTCGTCGCCAACATGACCGCCGTGGCCGGTCGCCGGATGGCCGAGACCATGGCCCGGCGCGGCGGGCTGGTGGTCATCCCGCAGGACATTCCGATCGACGTCGTCACCGAGGTCGTCACCTGGGTCAAGAGCCGGCACCTGGTGCTGGACACCCCCATCGTGCTCGCCCCGCACCAGACGGTCGCCGACGCCCTGGCCCTGCTGCCCAAGCGCGCGCACAACGCGGGCGTCGTCGTCGACGAGGAGTTCCGCCCGGTCGGTGTCGTCACCGACGCGGACCTGAGCGGGGTCGACCGCTTCACCCAGCTCGAGGTCGTCATGTCCCGGGACCTGCTGCTCCTGGACGCCGACATCGACCCGCGCGAGGCCTTCAACACCCTCGACACGGCCAACCGGCGCTACGCCCCCGCCGTCGACCGGGACGGCAAGCTCGCCGGCATCCTCACCCGCAAGGGCGCCCTGCGCGCCACGCTGTACACGCCGGCCGTCGACGCGGCGGGCCGGCTGTGCGTCGCCGCGGCCGTCGGAATCAACGGCGATGTGGCGGGCAAGGCCAAGCAGCTGCTCGACGCGGGCGTGGACACGCTCGTCATCGACACCGCGCACGGCCACCAGGAGTCGATGATCAGCGCGATCCGTACCGTGCGCGCGCTCGACCCGCGGGTGCCGATCGTCGCCGGGAACATCGTCTCGGCCGAGGGCGTCAAGGATCTGATCGACGCGGGCGCCGACATCATCAAGGTCGGGGTCGGCCCGGGCGCCATGTGCACCACCCGCATGATGACCGGTGTGGGCCGGCCGCAGTTCTCGGCGGTCCTGGAGTGCGCGGCCGAGGCGAAGAAGTACGGCAAGCACGTATGGGCCGACGGCGGTGTCCGCCACCCGCGCGATGTCGCCATGGCGCTGGCCGCCGGTGCGTCCAACGTGATGATCGGGTCGTGGTTCGCCGGTACCTACGAGTCCCCGGGCGACCTCCAGCAGGACGCGGGCGGCCGCCTGTACAAGGAGTCGTTCGGTATGGCGTCGGCACGCGCCGTCGCCAACCGCACCTCCGACGAGTCGGCGTACGACCGTGCCCGCAAGGCGCTGTTCGAGGAGGGCATCTCCACCTCGCGGATGTTCCTCGACCCGGCCCGCCCGGGTGTCGAGGACCTGATCGACTCGGTCATCGCGGGCGTGCGCTCCTCCTGCACGTACGCGGGTGCGGGCTCTCTCGAGGAGTTCGCCGAGAAGGCCGTCGTCGGCATCCAGAGCGCGGCCGGTTATGCGGAGGGCAAGCCGCTGCACGCGAGCTGGTAGCTCCGCGGGACGCTCCGCCGGTCGGCGCGTGGGAACGGTGCTGATCGTCGTCTTGCGGGTGCGGGTGCGGGTGCGGGTGCCGGTGCGGGTGCGCTGTGGCTGGTCGCGGCGGAGCCGCGTAGCGACACAGCCCCCGCGCCCCCTATGGGGCGCGTTCAGCCGGCCTGCAACGAATGTGCAGCTTGGAGCGATGAACGCAACGATCTTGCGTGGGTGCGCAAGGTTGCAGCATTACGAGTGCTACGGCCCTGCTCGTAGGGTCGTGCGCTGTACGTAGCGTGGCGGGGACCCCGCTCGGTGGGTTCCTGCTCAGCGCAGGTGTGCCGCCGGTTCCCGTCACGCCGAGAGGCAGCGACGAAGGAGTCAGCGCGTGCTCGATCAAGGCGCACCCCCGCAGCAGAGCAGTCGGACCGCCCCCGCGTCCCCGGGGCCCGTCGCGCGCCTCATGCGGCGCAAGCCCGTGGAACACCTGGTCGCCCAGGGCGGTCAGGGCGAGGGAGGTTCTCTCAGGCGCTCCCTCGGGCTGTGGCAGCTCACGATGATCAGCATCGGCGCCACCCTCGGCACCGGCATCTTCGTCGTCCTCGGCGAGGCGGTGCCCAAGGCAGGTCCCGCCGTCACGCTCTCCTTCGTGATCGCCGGACTCACGGCGCTCTTCTCGGCCCTGTCCTACGCCGAGCTGGCGGGCACCATCCCGGTCGCGGGCTCCTCGTACTCGTATGCGTACGCGACGATGGGCGAACTGGTCGCCTGGGTCTGCGGCTGGTGTCTGGTCCTGGAGTACGGCGTGTCGGTCGCCGCCGTGGCCGTCGGCTGGGGCGAGTACCTCAACGAACTGCTCGACGGGACGATCGGCGTGACCATCCCCGACGCGCTGTCGGCGCCGCCCGGGGACGGTGGCATCTTCAACCTGCCGGCTCTCGTCGTCGTCCTCCTGGCCATGGCCTTCCTGCTCGGCGGCGCCCGCGAGTCGGCGCGCGCCAACACCGTCATGGTGGCCGTGAAGATCGCCGCGCTGGTGCTGTTCTGCGCCATCGGCGTCCAGGGCTTCCGCTCCGGCAACTACGAGCACTTCATGCCGCTGGGCATGGCGGGCGTCAGCGCGGCCGGCGCGACGCTGTTCTTCTCGTACATCGGCTTCGACGCCGCCTCCACCGCCGGTGAGGAGGCGAAGAACGCGCAGCGCGACCTGCCCCGCGCGATCATGCTGTCGCTCGTCATCGTGACGGCGCTGTACGTCCTCGTCGCGGCCGTCGCCGTGGGCGCCAAACCCTGGCGGCGGTTCGGCGACTCCGAGGCCGCGCTCGCGCAGATCATGCGCGAGGTGACCGGCCAGTCCTTCTGGGGCACCCTCCTCGCCTTCTGCGCGGTCATCGCCATCGCGAGCGTCGTCCTGACCGTGCTGTACGGCCAGACCCGCATCCTCTTCGCGATGTCCCGGGACGGCCTGGTGCCCAAGGTGTTCTCCCGCGTCCACCCGAAGACCGGCACGCCCCGCGCGAACACGGTGATCGTGTCGCTGTTCTGCGGAGTGCTGGCCGCCGCGATCCCGTTGGGCCAGCTGGCGGACGCCACCAGCATCGGCACGCTCTTCGCGTTCGGGCTGGTCAACATCGCGGTCGTGGTGCTGCGCCGGACCCGTCCCGACATGCCCCGGACCTTCCGGGTGCCGCTCTCGCCGGTACTGCCGGCCCTGGGTCTCGCCTTCTGCGTCTGGATGATGGGCAGCCTTTCGGCCGTCACCTGGGTGGTCTTCGGAGTCTGGATGGCGGTCGGGCTCGTGTTCTACTTCCTCTACGGCCATCGCCGCTCCCGTCTCGCAGCGCCCGCACCATCTGAGAAGTGATCAACCCACTGTGCTGAACGATCTCGACGAACGCATCGTGCACGCCCTCGCCGAGGACGCCCGCCGTTCCTTCGCGGACATCGGGCAACTGGTCGGCCTGTCCGCGCCCGCCGTGAAGCGGCGGGTGGACCGGCTGCGGGCCACCGGGGCCATCACCGGCTTCACCGTTCGGGTCGACCCGGCGGCGCTCGGCTGGGAGACCGAGGGGTTCGTCGAGATCTACTGCCGTCGCAACACCTCCCCGGAGACCATCCAGCGGGGCCTGGAGCGCTACCAGGAGGTCGTGGCCGCGTCCACCGTCACCGGGGAGGCGGACGCCGTCGCCCAGGTCTTCGCCGCCGACATGCGTCACTTCGAGCGGGTGCTGGAGCGCATCGCGGGGGAGCCGTTCGTGGAGCGGACGAAGTCCGTGCTGGTGCTGTCGCCGCTGCTGCGCCGCTTCTCCGCGGGCGCACCGACCTGAGCCGACCAGAGCCGACCTGCCGGTCCGAGCCGACCTGCCGACCTGATCCGGGCCGGCCCGCGTCGGCCTACTCGGCCCTCTTGCGGGCCAGCGCGTTGTTCCCGGTCGAGTGGTGCACACCATCTTCGAGACCACCGGGAAACCGGTGGGCGGCGGGGCGTGAACTGTCTACCATCGGTGTCATGACCTGGCGACATTGATCCACGACCGGCCCCGACGTCCGTCGACTGACCGCCACGCTGTACGCGTACGTGTTCCTCGACGAGTTCGTGCTGCTCTACCCGGTGTACGCGCTGCTGTTCGCGGACAGCGGCCTGTCCGTCGGGCAGATCTCCTCCCTGTTCGTCCTGTGGTCGCTGACCGGCGCCCTGCTGGAGGTGCCCTCGGGCGCCTGGGCGGACGCCGTCTCCAGACGGCTGCTGCTGTGGATCGGCCCGCTGCTGGGCGCGGCCGGCTTCGCACTGTGGGTGCTGTTCCCGTCGTACGGGGCCTTCGCGGCCGGCTTCGTCCTGTGGGGCGCCCGCGGCGCGCTGGGCTCCGGCGCCCTGGAGGCACTGGTCTACGAGGAGCTGGACCGGGCCGGCGCCGCGGACCGGTACGCCCGGCTCATGGGCCGCGCGCACGCGGTGGGTCAGGTGGCCGTGATGACGGCGATGGGCCTGGCCGGGCCGGTCTTCGCGGTCGGCGGATACCCGGCCGTCGGCGCGGCCAGTGTGCTGGCGTGTCTGCTCTGCGCCGCGACGGCGACCCGCTTCTGCGAGCACCGGCGGCCGGCGGGCGACGGCGACAGCCGGGCGGCGCCCCTGCGGGCCGGACCGGCCGACGCCCGGCGCGACCGCTCCGTACGCGGCGCCCTGCTGCTCGTCCCGGCCGTGACGGCGGTGTGGGGCGCCCTCGACGAGTACACGCCCCTGCTGGTCAGGGAGACGGGTGTACCGGAGGCGAACATCCCCGGCCTGCTGGTGCTGATCTGGGCCGGCGTCACCGCCGGAAGCCTGCTCGCCGGACCGGCCGAGCGCCTGGGCCGCAGGGGATTCGCCGCGCTGCTCGCCCTCTCCGCGCTCGCCCTCGCCGTCGGAGGGATCAGCGGCACCCCGGCCGGTATCGCCCTGGTCGCCCTCGCCTTCGGCGGTTTCCAGCTGGCGACGGTTCTGGCCGACGTCCGGCTCCAGCAGCGCATCGAGGGCGCCGGCCGGGCCACCCTCACCTCGGTCGCGGGCCTCGGGACGGAGGTGGTGACCATCGCGGTGTACGGCGGGTACGGCGCCCTCGGCTCGACGTTCCCGCACGGCGTCGTCTTCGCCCTGTGCGCGGTGCCGTACCTGATCACGGCGTCGGCGATGTCGACGCCGGCCCGGGGGAGGGGCGGGCGGGCCGGCGGCGGGTGAGGGGTGATGGAGAGGCGCAACGAATCGCCGCCCGGCGGCCCGCGCACGCAACGATCCGCTCACCGACGCGCAACGGCTCCTTCTTGTCCGGCCCGGGTGGGCGCCCGTACCGTCTAGATGGCCCCCACAACCACCCTTTCGCCCGGTGAGGATCCCGCATGCGCACCGCCCTGCTCCAGAGCTCCGGCCGCCCCGGCTCCGTCGTCGAGAACCTGAAGGTCCTCGACGAGGCCGCGGACCGGGCAGCCGCCGCGGGCGCCGGGCTGCTCGTCGCGCCGGAGATGTTCCTCACCGGGTACGCGATCGGCGACGACATCGCCCGCCTCGCAGAGCCCGCCGACGGGGACTCCGCGGACGCCGTCGCCGAGATCGCCGGCCGGCACGGCCTCGCCGTCGCGTACGGCTACCCGGAGCGCCACGGCGAGACAGTCCACAACTCCGCCCAGCTGATCTCCGCCGACGGCAGCCGGCTCGCGAACTACCGCAAGACCCACCTCTTCGGCTGCTTCGAGCGCGACCACTTCCGGCCCGGTGGGCAGCCGGTCGTCCAGACCGAGCTGAACGGCCTCACCGTCGGCCTCATGATCTGCTACGACGTCGAGTTCCCGGAGAACGTCCGCGCCCACGCCCTCGCCGGCACCGACCTCCTCGTCGTGCCGACCGCGCAGATGCACCCCTTCCAGTTCGTCGCCGAGTCGGTGATCCCGGTCCGCGCCTTCGAGAACCAGATGTACGTGGCGTACGTCAACCGGGTCGGCCAGGAAGGCGAGTTCGAGTTCGTCGGCCTCTCCACGCTGGCCGGTCCCGACGGGGTCGCGCGCACCCGCGCCGGCCGCGGCGAGGAGCTGGTGTTCGCCGACGCCGACCCGGTCGCCCTCGCCGCGTCCCGCGAGGCGAACCCGTACCTGAAGGACCGCCGCCCCGGCCTCTACGGGTCCCTGGTCTGAACCCGGCCCGCACCCGCTTCGCACCCGCTCCGCACCTGTCGCCCCCTGAGCCTTCCCCCGAGTCACCACGCGCAAGGAGTCCGTACCCCATGACGTCCACCGTGCCCAACGCCGTCGAGCACGCAGACGAGCAGCAGCCGCCGATCACCATGTTCGGCCCGGACTTCCCCTACGCGTACGACGACTTCCTCGCCCACCCGGCGGGCCTCGGCCAGATCCCCGCGACCGAGCACGGCACCGAGGTCGCCGTCATCGGCGGCGGACTGTCCGGCGTCGTGGCCGCGTACGAGCTGATGAAGATGGGCCTCAAGCCGGTCGTCTACGAGGCCGACCGGATCGGCGGACGGCTGCGCACCATCGGTTTCGAGGGCTGCGACCCCTCCCTCACCGCCGAGATGGGCGCGATGCGCTTCCCGCCGTCCTCCACGGCGCTCCAGCACTACATCGACCTGGTGGGACTGGAGACCCAGCCCTTCCCCAACCCCCTCGCGGAGGCGACCCCTTCGACGGTCGTCGACCTCAAGGGCGAGTCGCACTACGCCGAGACGGCCGCGGACCTGCCGCAGGTCTACCGTGATGTCGCCGCCGCCTGGAACAGGTGCCTCGAAGAGGGCGCCGACTTCTCCGACATGAACCAGGCCATGCGCGAGCGGGACGTGCCGCGCATCCGCGAGATCTGGGCGAAGCTCGTCGAGAAGCTCGACAACCAGACCTTCTACGGCTTCCTCTGCGACTCCGAGGCCTTCAAGTCCTTCCGGCACCGCGAGATCTTCGGCCAGGTCGGCTTCGGCACCGGCGGCTGGGACACGGACTTCCCGAACTCCATCCTGGAGATCCTGCGCGTCGTCTACACCGAGGCCGACGACCACCACCGCGGGATCGTCGGCGGCTCCCAGCAGTTGCCGCAGCGCCTCTGGGAGCGCGAGCCCGAGAAGATCGTCCACTGGGCGTACGGCACCTCGCTGGCGAGCCTGCACGAGGGCGGCGAGCCCCGCCCGGCCGTGACCCGGCTGCACCGGACCGCCGGCAACGGGATCACCGTGACGGACGCGAACGGCGACATCCGCACCTACCCGGCGGCGGTGTTCACCGCGCAGTCCTGGATGCTGCTGTCGAAGATCGCCTGCGACGACTCGCTCTTCCCGATCGACCACTGGACGGCGATCGAGCGTACCCACTACATGGAGTCCAGCAAGCTGTTCGTGCCGGTGGACAGGCCGTTCTGGCTCGACAAGGACGAGGTTACGGGCCGGGACGTCATGTCGATGACGCTCACCGACCGGATGACGCGCGGCACCTACCTCCTCGACGACGGCCCGGACCGGCCCGCCGTCATCTGCCTGTCGTACACCTGGTGCGACGACAGCCTGAAGTGGCTGCCGCTGTCCGCGAACGAGCGGATGGAGGTCATGCTGAAGTCGCTCGGCGAGATCTATCCGAACGTCGACATCAGGAAGCACATCATCGGCAACCCGGTGACGGTCTCCTGGGAGAACGAGCCCTACTTCATGGGCGCGTTCAAGGCCAACCTGCCGGGCCACTACCGCTACCAGCGGCGTCTGTTCACCCACTTCATGCAGGACCGGCTGCCCGAGGACAAGCGGGGCGTCTTCCTCGCAGGCGACGACATCTCCTGGACCGCGGGCTGGGCCGAAGGGGCGGTGCAGACCGCGCTGAACGCGGTCTGGGGCGTCATGCACCACTTCGGCGGGACGACCGACGTGACCAACCCGGGCCCTGGCGACGTGTACGACGAGATCGCGCCGGTGGAACTCCCGGAGGACTGAGCCCGCACGGCGCGAGGTCCGCCAGCGCGGGGGTCTCACAGCGCACGGGGTCTCACAGCGCACGGGAGTTCACAGCACGAGGCCCGACAGCGGCGTGAGCATCATGCGGCCCGCGAAGCCGACGGCCGTGTCGAGGCGTTCGGTGAACTCCCCGGCCACGTCGGGGAGCCGGCGCAGTGCCCACAGGGCCCGGGCCGTCGTCCAGGTGGCGTCCCGGGCGCGCTCCAGGCTCCAGGAGCCGAGCAGATGGGTGAGCGGGTCGGCGATCTGCAACAGGTCGGGGCCCGGCATCAGCTCTTCGCGGATGCGTTCCTCCAGCGAGCCGAGTAGCTCGCCCACGCGGTCGAACTCGTCCTCCAGCTCGGCCGGTTCGCAGCCGAGGCTACGACAGGCGTCCACCACGGCGAGCGCCAGGTCGTGCCCGATGTGCGCGTTGATGCCCGAGAGCGCGAACTGCAGCGGGCGTACCCCGGGATGGCGGCGGAACTGGAGCAGCGGCCGCCAGCAGGCCGGTGGCCGCCGGTCGGCCGGCCCCGGGTCCACCGCGTCCAGGTAGCGCTTCGCGAACCGTACGTCCAGCGTGATCGCGGCCCGCGCGTCCGGGAACCGGCCCGTGTCGATGCGCCGGTCGACCTCCTGGGTCACCGCGAGGTAGACGCGGTTGAAGACCGCGACGCCGTCTCCGGGAGGCAGGGCCGCGTCGAGGGCGCGCATCCGGGCGAGCACCTCGTCGACACTCGTGCGGTCCGTGTCGAGGCCTGTCCCGACGGGAGCGGTGAACTGTTCCGATTGCGGCATGGGGGCAGGGTGACAGTCCTAGGCTGGCCCGCGTGTCGGCGGGCCCGACGCTTCCCCGGAACGGGGGAACGAGCCCGTCACGCGGGAGGGGAACAGCACGGTGCGAGGCGTACGTGAGGGACGGGCCGGACGGCGGGGTGTCATGGTCGCCGCCGCCTCGGTGGTGGTGGCCCTGGGCGCCGCGGCGGGGATGCTGACCGCATTCGGCGGCGGGGACGAAGGCGACGATCCACGCGGCACCGACCGGGCCCGCCCGAAGGCGAGCGCGACGCTCCTGTCCCCCTCGACCGCGAACCAGCCGTCCCCGTCGGGATCCCCCTCGGCCTCCGCCCCGACCGTGCGGCCGACGCCCTCACCCGGCCGTACCGCGCGAAAGCCGCGGGCGGCCGCCGTGACCACGAGCCTCTACCGCCACCCCGACTCCCAGGTCCTCGACTGGGTCCGCGCCAACCCGGCGGATCCGCGCACCGCCGTCATCGAGTCCCGGATCGCGAGCCGGCCGGCGGCCGTGTGGTTCACCGAGTACGCCCCCGACACCGTGACCTCACGGGTCCGCGCGGTCACGGCGGGCGCCGCCGGTCAGGGCCGGGTGCCCGTCCTCGTGGCGTACGCGATCCCGGACCGTGACTGCGGCGGCGCCTCCGAGGGCGGGGCGCCCGACCTCGACGCCTACGCGGGCTGGATCGACGCCTTCGCCGCCGGGCTCGGCTCCGGCGAGGTGGTGGTCGTCCTGGAGCCCGACTCGGTAGCCCAGACCGACTGCCTCGACGAGGCCGGGCGGGCCGACCGGCTCGCCGCGCTGGCCCGCGCGGGACGCGTGCTGAAGGCGGCCGACCCGAAGGCGCGCGTCTACTACGACGCCGGGCACTCCGGCTGGAACGCCCCGGCCGAGCAGGCCGCGCTGCTGAGACAGGCCGGCGCCGCCTCGGCCGCGTCCTCCGACGGGATCTTCAGCAACGTCTCCAACTTCCACCGCACGGCCGACGAGGTCGCCTACGACCGCCGGGTCCTGGACGCCCTGGGCGGCCCGCCCGGCCTGGGCGCCGTCATCGACACCAGCCGCAACGGCAACGGCGCGCCGGCCGCCGGCGAGTGGTGCGACCCGGACGGGCGGAGCATCGGCCGGGCCCCGACCTTCCAGACCGGACAGGCCCGGATCGACGCCTATCTGTGGGTGAAGCTGCCGGGGGAGTCGGACGGCTGCAAGGGGGCGGCCGGCGAGTTCAGCCCGTCGTACGCCTACGAACTGGCGTCGTCGTAGCTGCTGGTGCCTTCGTCCAGCAGGGGCCGCCGCGACGTGAGGTGGGCGGGCGCGAACGCGCGCAGCGCGTGGTAGCCCGTGATGACGACGACCGTGCCGAGCGCGATGCCGCTCAGCGAGAAGGTGTCGGTGAACTCCAGCGAGACGTTGCCGACGCCGATGATGATGCCCGCCGCGGCCGGCACCAGGTTCAGCGGGTTGCGCAGGTCGACCCCGGCGTTCATCCAGATCTGCGCGCCGAGCAGGCCGATCATGCCGTACAGGATGACGGTGATGCCGCCGAGGACCCCGCCGGGGATCGCGGCGACGATCGCGCCGAACTTCGGGCACAGGCCGAAGAGCAGGGCGAACCCGGCGGCGGCCCAGTAGGCGGCCGTCGAGTAGACCCGGGTCGCGGCCATCACGCCGATGTTCTCGGAGTAGGTGGTGTTGGGCGGGCCGCCCACGGCCGTGGACAGCATCGAGCCGACGCCGTCGGCGGAGATCGCCGTACCGAGCCGGTCGTCCAGGTCGTCGCCGGTCATCTCGCCGACGGCCTTGACGTGCCCCGCGTTCTCCGCGACCAGCGCGATGACGACGGGGAGCGCCACGAGGATCGCCGACCACTCGAAGGACGGGCCGTGGAAGGACGGCAGCCCGATCCAGTCGGCGTGACCGACCCCGGACAGGTCGAGCCGCCAGTGGTCGGTGACCTTGCCGCTCGCGTCGGCGGAGTGGATCCGGCCGAAGACCCGGTCGAACACCCACGAGATGCCGTACCCGAAGACGAGGCCGAGGAAGATCGCGATGCGGGACCAGAATCCACGCAGGCAGACGACGGCCATACCGGTGAACGCCATGACCAGCAGGGCCGTCCACTGGTCCTGCGGCCAGTAGGTGGTGGCGGTGACCGGGGCGAGGTTGAAGCCGATGAGCATCACGACCGCGCCCGTCACGATCGGCGGCATCGCGGCGTGGATGATCCGCGCCCCGAACCGCTGCACGGCCAGTCCGACGACGAACAGCGCCACCCCGACGACGAACACCGCGCCGGTGACCGTGGCGCTCGTCCCGCCCTGCGCCCGGATGACCGCGGCCACGCCCACGAAGGACAGGGAGCAGCCGAGGTAGCTGGGCACCCGGCCACGGGTCGCGAGCAGGAAGATCACGGTCGCGACGCCGGACATCATGATGGCGAGGTTGGGGTCGAGGCCCATGAGGACGGGCGCGACGAAGGAGGCCCCGAACATCGCCACCACGTGCTGCGCGCCGAGCCCCGCCGTGCGGGGCCAGGAGAGCCGCTCGTCGGGACGGACCACAGCGCCGGGCGCCGGGGTGCGTCCGTCGCCGTGCAGTTTCCAGCGGACGCCAAGATCCATGGTGCGGGTTCGCTTTCCTGGGGATGCGGATGTCCGGACCATTCTCACGTGAAACCGGAGGGTGAGCGACCGCTTAGCGACCCCGTAGGATGAGGGTAGTTTCCCCGTACACGCACCTCATACCCGCACAGGAGCCCCCCGTCGTGACCGCCGAAGCCCCGAGCGCCCCAGCTGTGTCGTACGGCCGGCTCATGCCCGTCACCGTCCACTTCGACGACCTGGACGCGCTGGGCATGCTGCACAACGCCCGCTACCCCCTGCTCGTCGAGCGGGCCTGGACCGAGTTCTGGCAGGACAACGGAGTCCGCTTCGAGGGCGACTGGGCGAGCGCCGGGGATGCCTGCAACGTCGTCAAGGAGCTGCTGATCGGCTACGAGGCCCCGGTCACCCGTACCGGCACGTACGCCGTCCACCTCTGGCTGGACCGGCTCGGCACCACGGGGCTGACGTACGGCTTCCGGTTCTGCTCGCCGGACGGGGTCACGACATACGCGCAGGGCACCCGCGTCCTGGTGCGACTCGACGCGACCACCCTGCGCCCCACGCCGTGGAGCGACGCCTTCAGGGCCGGGGGCCGGGCACTGCTGCGGCCCGCGGACTGACCTTCGCGCCGGTCCGCTCGCCGCCCCGCAGCACACCCGCGAACAGCACGAGCCCGCACGCCAGCACCGTCACCACGACGAAGGACACCACCAGGCTGGTCGCCTGCGCCACCCCGCCGATCAGGCTCGGCGCGATCAGGCCGGAGGTGTAGGTGATCGTCGCGACGCCCGCGATGGCCTGGCTCGGGTTCGGCCCGCTGTGCCCGGCCGCCGCGAAGCACAGCGGTACGACGACCGCGATGCCCAGCCCCATCAGCCCGAACCCGCCCATCGCCACCGCCGGGTGCCCCGCGACGACGATCAGCAGCCCGCCCAGCGCGGCGAGGACACCGCCCGCCCGGACGGTACGCACCGCCCCGAACCGGTTCACCACCGCGTCGCCCACGATCCGGGCCACCGCCATCGTGAACATGAAGCCGGTCGTGCAGGCGGCCGCCGCCCCGGCCGACGAGCCGAGCTGATCGCGCAGGTAGACGGCCGACCAGTCGAGGCTGGCGCCCTCCGCGAACACCGCGCAGAACCCGACCGCGCCGATCAGCAGCGCCGAGCGGGGCGGCAGCGTGAACCGCGGGGGCGGCTCCTCGTCCTCGGCCGGCCGCAGGTCCAGCACCCAGCGGCAGGCCAGCAGGCCCAGGAGGGTGAGGACGGCCGCCGACAGCACATGGTGCACGCGCGCGTCCGCACCCAGGTGCGCGGCGAGCGTCCCGCCCGCCGAGCCGATCAGGGCGCCCGCGCTCCACATGCCGTGCAGCCCCGACATGATCGACCTGTCGAGCAGCCGCTCCACCTCGACGCCCAGGGCGTTCATCGCCACGTCGGCCATGCCCGCGGACGCGCCGTACGCGAACATCGCCAGGCAGAGCGTCAGCAGGTTCGGGGCGAGGGCGGGCAGGGTCAGCGACAGCGTCCACAGTGCGAGCAGTCCGCGCAGGGCCGCGCGGCTGCCGAAGCGATGGGTGATCGAGCCGGCCAGCGGCATCGCGCAGGCCGCGCCGAACGCCGTGAAGGCGAGCGCGAACCCGAGCTGTCCGGTGGACACGTCGGCGTGGTCCTGGATCCACGGCACGCGGGTGGCGAACGAACCGGTGACCGCGCCGTGCACGGCGAACACGGCCGCCACGGCGTACCGGGCGCGCCGGACCTCCGACGGTGCGTGGATCACTGCGTCCACTCGGCTCATTCTCCCGTCCCTCCCGGATTCGCGCCGCGCCGTCGCGATGCCGTCGTAAACTATCAGGAACCCTGCCTGATAAATAGGGGCCGACGGTCGGCTGCCACCGATCCGGTCCCCCTGGCCGTGGGAGGATTCCCGCCATGCCCGCTTCCCCGAGCACCGCCCGGGCCATCAACGACCGGCTCGCCCTCCGGCTGCTCCAGTACGAAGGCCCACTGACGGCAGGGCAGTTGAAGCAGCTCACCGGCCTGTCCCGCCCGTCGGTCGCCGACCTCGTCGAACGCCTCACCGCCGCCGGTCTGATCGAGGTGGCCGGGGAGGCGGGCGAGCAGCGGCGCGGACCGAACGCCAAGCTCTACGCCATCGTCGCCGACCGCGCCCATCTGGCCGCGCTGGACGTGCGCACGGAGGGGGTCACGGTGCTCGTCTCGGACCTGGTCGGCCGGGTGCTCGCCGAGGCGTCCGTGCCCATCGGCGGCGGCACGGGCACCGGGACGGCCGTGGAACAGGCGGTCTCGCTGGTCGAACGGGCGGCGAAGGAGGCCGAGGCCATGGGGGCGCCCCCGCGCGAAGGTGTCCGGGCCTGGGGCCGGCTGCACACCCTCGGCATCGGCGCACCCGGGCTGATCGACCCCTCGAGCGGAGAACTGCGCGACTCCAGCGGCCTGCCCGAGTGGCACCGCCGGCTGGTGGCCGCCCTGCAGGAACGCTTCCCGGACGCCCACGCGCTCGTCGAGAACGAGACCAATCTGGCCGCCCTGGCCGAACAGCGGGAGGGCGCCGCCCGGGACCGCGACACCTTCGTCCTGCTGTGGCTGGGCCACGGCACCGGCGCGGCCGTCGTCCTGGACGGGGCACTGCGCCGCGGCGCCTCCGGCGGCACCGGCGAGATCGGCTTCCTGCCGGTGCCCGGCACGAACGGCCTGCCCTCGGCGACGGACTGCGAGGGCGGCTTCCACTCGCTGGCCGGCTCGGCGGCGATCGCCGCACTGGCGGGGGAGTACGGGCTGACGGCGCACGCGCGCTCCGACGGGCCGGTGGCGGCGGCGCTGGTGCGCGTGGCGGTGGACGCGCCGGACACCGGCGGCGCCAACGGCTTCCTCGACGCCCTGGCCGACCGTCTCGCCCTCGGCGCGGCCTCCGTCGTCGCCGTCCTGGACCCCGGCTGTGTGGTCCTCGGCGGGGAGGTCGGCCAGGCCGGCGGGGAGATCCTCGCGAGCCGGGTGGCACGGCGCCTGCGGCAGATGGCGCCGCTGCCCACGGAGGTGCGTCCCAGCGCCCTGGGCGGCGGCGCGGTGCTGCGCGGGGCGCTGCTGACGGCCCGCGACGCCGCCCAGGAGGAACTCTTCGGCACGGCGCGCTGAACCGAGGCGCTCCGACGACGAATGCGCCGACGACGGATGCGCTCCGGACGACGGGTGTGCACCAACTACGGGTGGGCTTCTACGACGTGTGCTCCGGCGACGTGTGCTTCAGCGACGTGTGCTCCGGCGACGGGTGCGCACTGACGGCGGGTGGGCTTCAACGATGTGTGCTTCAACGACGGGTGCTTCAGCGGCGGATGCGCGTGGCCAGGTAGTCCTCGAACGTGCCCTTGCCCACCGCCCGCTCCGGTGCCAGGTGACCTCCCGCGCGAAAGCCCCGGTAGGCCGCGCCCCACAGCGGCACGTTCACCACCGCGCACCGCCGGCCGCTCGCCTTCAGGAACGCGCGGGCCAGCGACTCGAGCGTGCGCACCTCGGGCCCTCCCATGTCGTCGACCCGGCCGGCCGGTGCGCCCGCCGCCAGCTCCGCGAGCCGGTCGGCGACCTCCGCGACCTCCACCGGCTGGTCGCTCACCCCGGCCGGCAGCATCATCACCGGCACCTTGGCCAGCCCCTGGAACACCTGGACCAGCAGGTCGTGGAACTGGGTCGCGCGCAGCACCGTCCAGCCGAGCCCCGACTCCGCCAGCAGGTTCTCCACGGCGAGCTTGGCCTTGTAGTAGCCGAACGGCACCTGGTCGACGCCCACGATCGAGATGTAGAGCAGGTGCGCCACCCCCGCCTGCCGCGCGGCGGCGATCAGGTTCGCGGCCGCCTGCTCGTCGCCGCCGCGCGGAGTGGTCGCGCAGTGCACGATCGTGTGCACGCCCGCGACGGCCGCGTCCAGTCCCGGCCCGCCCTCGCGCAGGTCGACGGCGTACGGCTGGGTGTGCCGGCTCAGGACCCGCACCTCGTGCCCGCCCGCCCGCAGCCGTTCGGTGACGAGCCGCCCGAGGGTTCCCGTACCGCCGGTCACGAGGATCGTGGTCATACCGTTCAGCCCCTTCGGACACCGGGCGCGCTCCAGGCCGGAACGCCCTCCGTCGGTCAAGCTTGTCCGGGTCGGCCAGGGCTCGCACGTCCCGCAGCTCACGGCGGGGTTCCCGCCCGACGGAACGTGCGGTGATCGGCCGGAGCGAAGGGACCCGGCGGCGGGCAAGGGCCGTCGTCACCGCCGCCGGGCCGCACTCCGCCGACCCTAGAAAGGACTAGACCAGTACGTCAATAGGTATGGACCAATCCCGGGCCGCGCCGCGGCCGGCCCGAACCGAACCGGGCGCAACCCGAATTGACGGCCTGTGAGCCACCCCACATCTTTCACCTGTATGGACGCGTACCCGGCGTGGCACACTGGCCCTGTAAACCAAAGCAGCGCACTCCGGGGTCGGTGAAAGTCCGAACCGGCGGTTACAGTCCGCGACCCGGTCGCTTCCAGCGGCCGGTTGACCAGGTGAAATTCCTGGACCGACGGTTAAAGTCCGGATGGGAGGCAGTGCGCGGCGGGCGGGCATTCGTGCGCGCCGCCGTATACGTACTCGTCCGCGGACGAGTCTGTCCGGCGTCGCCCCCGGTGTCGTTGCCCGTACCTTCTGTCGTCATCGACAGGCCCCGGAGTCCGTGCCCGAAGAGGCAGGAGGACCCGGGAAGTGTTCACCGGAATCGTCGAAGAGCTGGGTGAAGTTACCGCCGTCGAGAATCTCGGCGACGCCTCCCGCTTCCGGCTGCGCGGCCCCGTCGTGACCGACGGCGCGAAGCACGGCGACTCCATCGCCGTGAACGGGGTCTGTCTCACCGTCGTCGAGCACGAGGGCGACGAGTTCACCGCCGACGTCATGGCGGAGACCCTGGACCGCTCCAGCCTCGGAGCGCTCGGCGTCGGCTCCCGCGTCAACCTCGAACGCCCCACCGCCGTCGGCGACCGCCTCGGCGGGCACATCGTGCAGGGTCATGTCGACGGCACCGGCGCGGTGTTGGAGCGCAAGCCCTCCGAGAACTGGGAGATCATCAAGATCGCCCTCCCCGCCGACCTCGCCCGGTACGTCGTGGAGAAGGGCTCCATCACCGTCGACGGCATCAGCCTCACCGTCGTCGAGGCCGGTCCCGACTTCTTCACCGTCAGCCTCATCCCCACCACCCTCGCCCTGACCACGCTCGGCCTCAAGCAGCCCGGCGACCCGGTCAACCTCGAGGTGGACATCGTCGCCAAGTACGTCGAGCGCCTGCTGACCACCACCCGGGGAGCGGCGCAGTGAACTCGCTGAACTCCGAGGCCTTCACCCTTCTCGACCAGCACATCCTCTGGTCGGACATGATCGGCAACATCCTGGGCCTGATCACCCTCGCCCTCGGCTGGCGCCGCTCCCTGTGGACCTGGCCGGTGCAGTTCCTCTCCGGGCTCGTCCTCTTCGGCGCCTTCTACGGCCATCTGACCGGCAGCGCCGGCAAGCAGGTCGTCGTCATGGTCGTCGCCCTGTACGGCTGGTGGCAGTGGAACCGCAACAGGGGGCGCTCCGAGGACGGCCAGATCACCCCCCGCTTCGCGACCTGGACCGAGCGCGCGGCCATGGTCGGCGCCGCCGCCGTGGGCACCGTCGCGGTGGCCCTGCTGTTCAAGGCCCACCCCTCCCTGTCCTGGGACCCCTGGCCGGACGCCTACATCTTCGTGGGCACGATCGTCGCCATGTACGCCCAGGCGCGCGGCATGGTCGAGTTCTGGATCGCCTGGCTCCTCGTCGACCTCGTCGGCGTCCCCCTGAACTTCGCCAACGGCTACGCCTTCTCCGGCTTCGTCTACGTCATCTACGGCGCGCTCGTCCTGTGGGGCATGCGCGACTGGTGGCTGCGCTCCCGCAAGGCCTCGCAACCCGCTCTGGAAGGAGCGCCGGCATGAGTACCGCACCGATCCTCTACAGCACGGACGGCATCGAGGACTTCGCGCTGGACCCCGTCGAGCGGGCCATCGCCGACATCGCCGCAGGCCGCCCCGTGGTGGTCGTCGACGACGAGGACCGCGAGAACGAGGGGGACCTCGTCATCGCCGCGGAGAAGGCCACCCCGGAGATCGTCGCCTTCATGATGAGCGAGTGCCGCGGCCTGATCTGCGCCCCCATGGAGGGCGACGAACTGGAACGCCTGAAGCTCCCGCAGATGGTCGAGGACAACACGGAGTCGATGAAGACCGCGTTCACGGTCTCCGTCGACGCCTCCGCCGCCCACGGCGTGACCACCGGCATCTCCGCCGCCGACCGCGCCACCACGCTGCGGCTCCTGGCGAGCGGCGTCACCGAGGCCACGGACTTCGTCCGCCCGGGGCACATCTTCCCGCTCCGCGCCAAGCCCGGCGGTGTGCTGACCCGCGACGGCCACACCGAGGCGGCCGTCGACCTCGCCCGTCTCGCGGGGCTGCGCCCGGCCGGCGCCATCGTCGAGATCGCCGGCGAGGACGGCCGGATGCTCCGCCTGCCCGAACTGATCCCGTTCGCCCGCAAGCACGGTCTGACGATCATCTCCATCGAGGACCTGATCGCCTACCGCCGCAGCGTCGAGCCCACCGTCCGCCGCGAGGCCCAGACCCGGCTGCCCACCGTCCACGGCACCTTCACCGCGTACGGCTACCGCTCCACCGTCGACGGGGTCGAGCACGTCGCCCTCGTCCACGGCGAGCTCGGCGACGGCGAGGACGTCCTCGTCCGGGTGCACTCCGAGTGCCTCACCGGCGACATCTTCGCCTCCCAGCGCTGCGACTGCGGCCCCCAGCTCGACACCTCCCTGGAGCGCATCCAGAGCGAGGGCCGGGGCGTGGTCGTCTATCTGCGCGGGCACGAGGGCCGGGGCATCGGTCTGCTGTCCAAGCTGAGGGCCTACGAGCTCCAGGAGCAGGGGCACGACACCCTCGACGCCAACCTGGAGCTGGGCCTGCCCGCCGACGCCCGTGACTACGCGGCAGGCGCGCAGATCCTCGAGGACCTCGGCGTGCGCAGCGTGCGGCTGATGACCAACAACCCCGAGAAGACGGACGCGCTCGTCCGGCACGGCATCGAGGTCACCCGGCGCGAGCCGATGCCCGTACAGGCGGGCGAGCACAACATCCGCTACCTGCGCACCAAGCGGGACCGGATGGGACACGATCTGCCCTGGCTGGACACGGCCCCCGTGTCCCCCTGCGGCAACCAGTAGACGCAAGTCGGCAAGGCACGAAGGCAAGAGGAGAGACGTGAGCGGCAAGGGCGCACCGGAACTGTCCGTACGCAATGTGGGTGACCTGCGGGTCGCCGTCATCGCGGCACAGTGGCACGAGAAGGTGATGGACGGACTGGTCGACGGCGCGCTGCGCGCCCTGCACGACCTCGGCATCGACGAGCCGACCCTGCTGAGGGTCCCCGGCAGCTGGGAGCTCCCGGTCGTCGCCAAGGTGCTGGCCGGGCGGGGTTACGACGCGATCGTCGCCCTCGGCGTCGTCATCCGCGGCGGCACCCCGCACTTCGAGTACGTGTGCCAGGGCGTCACCCAGGGCCTCACCCAGGTCTCCGTCGAGACCGGCGTGCCCGTCGGCATGGGCGTCCTCACCTGCGACACCGAGGAGCAGGCCCTGGACCGGGCCGGCATCGAGGGCTCCAACGAGGACAAGGGGCACGAGGCGGTGACGGCGGCGGTGGCGACCGCGGCCACCCTCCGCTCAGTATCCGAACCCTGGCGGTAGCCAGGCCGGCACAACGGCTAGGGTGGGATCACCATGTCCAAGAAGACGTTCGAGGAGCTCTTCACCGAGCTCCAGCAGAAGGCCGCCAGCGGCGACCCCGCCACTTCCCGCACAGCGGAACTGGTCGGGAAGGGCGTCCATGCCATCGGCAAGAAGGTCGTCGAAGAGGCCGCCGAGGTCTGGATGGCCGCCGAGTACGAAGGCAAGGAGGCAGCCGCCGAGGAGATCTCGCAGCTGCTCTACCACGTCCAGGTGATGATGGTCGCCCGCGGAATCTCGCTGGACGACGTGTACGCCCACCTGTAAACCTTTTTCAGACACCACCCCACACATCCACCCCGATCGTCACGTTCCACGCGAAGGAAGCCGACCTCATGCTGCGCATCGCCGTCCCCAACAAGGGTTCCCTGTCAGGCCCCGCGGGGGAGATGCTCCATGAGGCCGGCTACCAGCAGCGCCGCGAGTCCAAGGAACTGCGGATCGTCGACCCGGTCAACGACGTCGAGTTCTTCTACCTCCGCCCCCGGGACATCGCGATCTACGTCTCCTCCGGGCGCCTCGACATCGGTATCACCGGCCGCGACCTGCTGATCGACTCCGGCGCCAACGCCGAGGAGATCCTCCCGCTCGGCTTCGCCCGCTCCACCTTCCGCTTCGCCGCCAAGCCGGGCACGGCCGACGCCCTCGAGGACCTCCAGGGCCGGACGGTCGCCACCTCCTACGAGGGCATCGTCGCCAAGCACCTGGCCGAGCAGGGCATCGACGCCTCCGTCGTGCACCTCGACGGCGCCGTCGAGACCGCGATCGAGCTGGGCGTCGCCGAGGTCATCGCCGACGTCGTCGAGACCGGCACCTCACTGCGCAACGCCGGCCTCGAGGTCTTCGGCGAGCCCATCATGAAGTCCGAGGCCATCGTGATCCGCCGCACCGGCGCGGACGTCGAGGAGCCCAAGGTGCAGCAGTTCCTGCGCCGCCTCCAGGGCGTCCTGGTCGCCCGGACGTACGTGATGATGGACTACGACTGCCGCGTGGAGCAGCTGGAGAAGGCCGTCGCGCTGACCCCGGGTCTGGAGTCGCCGACCGTCTCCCCGCTGCACAACGAGGGCTGGGTCGCCGTCCGTGCCATGGTTCCGGCCAAGGAGGCCCAGCGGATCATGGACGACCTCTACGACATCGGCGCCCGCGCCATCCTGACCACGGCCATCCACGCCTGCCGCCTCTGACCTCAGCCGGGAACATGTCCAACCTGCCGACCCTCCCCGTGACCTTCCGGCCAGGGCGCACCCGTGTGGTGCTGCTCACTGCCGGAGTGGTGATCCTCCTCGTCATCTCCGCCGTGGCGATGCTGCTGGACCAGCTCGGCCCGGGGGAGCGGCTCAGCTTCATCCTCACCGGCGCCCTCGTCTTCTGGGTGCTGGCCCAGCTCGCCCGGGTACGCGTCGTCGCCGACGACCGTGGTGTCACCGTCGTGAACATCGCCAGCAGGCGGCGCCTGGACTGGGCCGAGATCGTCCAGGTGAACCTCCGTCCGGGCGACCCCTGGGTGTTCCTCAACCTCAGCGACGGCACCAGCCTGCCCGCCCTCGGCATCCAGCCGGGCATCGACAAGCAGCAGGCCATCGCCGACGCGCGCACCCTGCGGATCCTCGCGGAAGCCCGGTCCGTCCGGGACCCCGAGGCGCCCACAGAGCAAGATCAGGGCTGACTCGGGGCCGTCCACCCTGCCGCTCATGCCCCTGTCTTGATTAATCTGGTGACGGAGGCGTTCCCTTTACGCCTCCACCCCTGTGGCTCCCTGCCGGGTGCACAGGGGTTCCTGCTACCCGAGGAGTGACTCCCTCCGGCGATGGACGGTTCGTCCTGCAGTACCTGCGCCGCCCCTATCCGACCTGGTTCGGAGGCGGCGGCATCATGACCACCCCCTTGCTGCTCCTGGCAGCCGCGTTCCTGCTCATCCTCGCCAACGGCTTCTTCGTCGCCGCCGAGTTCGGCCTTGTCACGGTCGAGCGGCCGGACGCCGAGAAGGCCGCCGCCGAGGGCGACAGACGAGCCCACACGGTCGTCGAGTCGTTGAAGGAACTGTCCTTCCAGCTCTCCGGCACCCAGCTCGGCATCACCATCACCTCGCTCGTCGTCGGCATGCTCGCCGAACCGGCGCTGGCCGAGCTGCTGCACGGCCCGTTCACCGCGATCGGCGTCCCCGAGGGCGCCGTCTCCGGCGTCGCCGTGGTCGTCGGCATGCTGCTGGCCTCCGCCGTGCAGATGGTGATCGGCGAGCTCGTGCCCAAGAACTGGGCGGTGTCCAAGCCCCTCCAGGTCGCGCGCTTCGTCGCGGGCCCGCAGGCCGGCTTCTCCCGCCTCTTCCGGCCGGTGATCGCGGCGCTCAACACCGTCGCCAACCGGCTGGTGCGCGCCCTGGGCATCGAGCCCACCGCGGAGCTGGCCTCCGCGCGCACCCCCGGCGAACTCGTCTCCCTGGCCCGCCACTCGGCCCAGGCCGGGGCGCTCGAACAGGACACGGCCGACCTCTTCGTCCGGACCCTGTCGCTGGCCGAGCTGACCGCTCAGCACGTCATGACCCCGCGGGTGAAGGTGAGCGCCCTTCAGTCGTCGGCCACCGCCGAGGACGTGGTCAACCTGACCCGCGCCACCGGCCTGTCCCGGTTCCCGGTCTACCGCGAGAAGATCGACGAGATCGTCGGCATGGTCCATCTCAAGGACGCCCTGGCGGTCCCGGTCCACGACCGGCTCCGTACCCCGCTCGGCCGTATCGCCCGCCCCGCGCTTCTGGTCCCGGAGACGCTGCCGGTCCAGCCCCTGCTGGCCCGGCTGCGCAGCGAGCAGCCCATCGCCGTCGTCGTCGACGAGTACGGCGGCACGGCCGGCGTGGTCACGCTCGAGGACATCGTCGAGGAGATCGTCGGCGAGGTCCGTGACGAGCACGACGGCCAGGACACGCCCGAACTCGCCGCGGCCCCGCCCGAGGAGGGCAGGCCCGCCTGGGACGTGGACGGCAGTTGCCGTGTCGACACCCTCCAGCGCATAGGCCTGGAGGTCCCCGAGGGGCCGTACGAGACGGTCGCCGGGCTGGTCGCCGACCTGCTCGGCCGGATCCCGGCCGTCGGCGACCGGGCCGAACTGCCCGGCTGGCGGCTCTCCGTGCGCCGCGTCGGCCACAACCGCGCCGAGCGGGTCCGCCTGGTGCGGACCGGCCAGGTCGTGGAGGTCGCCCGATGAGCGCCTTCCAGCTTCTCTTCGCCGCGCTGCTCGTGCTCGCCAACGGATTCTTCGTCGGCGCCGAGTTCGCGCTCGTCTCCGTCCGCCGCAGTCAGATCGAGCCCCTGGGCACCGCGAGGGCCCGTCAGGTCCTCTACGGTCTGGAACGCCTGCCGCAGATGATGGCGGCGGCCCAGTTCGGCATCACCGTCTGCTCCCTCACCCTGGGCGCGGTCGCCGAACCGACGGTCGCGCACCTGCTGGAGCCGGTGCTCGAGGCGGTCCACCTCCCGCACGGCATGATCCACCCGCTGGGCTATGTGGTGGCCCTCGCGGCCGTGGTCTTCTTCCACCTCGTCATCGGCGAGATGGTCCCGAAGAACCTCGCCATGGCGGCCCCCGAGAAGGCCGCGCTGTGGCTCAGCCCCGGTCTGGTCGCCTTCGCCCGGGTCTGCCGGCCGATCACGGTGGCCCTCGGCGCCTGCGCCCGGGGCATCCTGCGGCTCTTCGACGTCGAACCCAGGGACGAGGTCGAGGCCGTCGTCACCAGCGAGCAGCTGAACCGCCTGCTGGAGGACTCCGGACAGGCCGGCCTCCTCGACCCCGAGGAGCAGGAGCGGCTGGAGGACGCGCTGGAGCTGGGCTCCCGCCCGGTGACGGACGTCCTGCTGAAGCGCGAGTCGCTGGTGACGGTCAGCCCGTCGGTCACCCCCGGGGAGATCGTCGCGCTGACCGCCCGTACCGGCTACTCCCGCTTCCCGGTGGCCGCTGAGAACGGCGCCTTCATGGGCTATCTGCACGTGAAGGACGTCCTCGACGTGGAGCACTCCGAGCGGGCGGTGCCGCAGCAGGTCTGGCGACCGATGACGACGCTCCGCTCCGAACTGCCGCTGGACGACGCGCTGACGGTGATGCGCCGGGCGGCGACCCACCTGGCGCAGGTGGCCGACGCGTCCGGCAGGGTGCTCGGCCTGGTCGCGCTGGAGGACGTGCTGGAGCTGCTGGTGGGCGAGGTCACCGACCCCGCGCACCGGGAGGTCTCCGGGATCCGGCTGACCGAACCGAGGGGGAGTTCCCCCAAGGTCACGGCTCCGCTCGAGCAGGGCGGACCCGCGTCCCCGGAGGAGGCGCTGGCGAGCTGAGAAGAGCCGCGGGATCCGTCACACCGCCGGATCCTGCGGCCCCCTCCCCGACAGCACCTCCCCGTACGCCTGCATCAGATCCGGCAGCCGCAGGGTCGACAGGTCGTCGCGGGTCAGCCCGCCCGGATAGCTCGACAGCCGAAGATCCCGGTAGGCGCAGCTCTTCTCGTACAGGGTCCGCAGGAACCGGCCGTTGCCCAGTTCGTCGATCCACCCCTGGTCCACGACGTGACCGGCGATCGAGCGCAGCTCGTCCAGGGCCTCCTCGTCCCACGCGTCGCCGTTCTCCGCGGCCAGCACCTCGCCGATGGAGGTGAGCTCCAGGGGCCGGTAGGAGGGGAAGTCGACGCGGGTCGTGAAGCGGGAGGACAGCCCGGGGTTGGCGGTCAGCAGACGGTCCATGCCCTCCGGATAACCGGCCAGGATCACCACCAGGTGGTCCCGGTTGTCCTCGGCCCGCTTCAGCAGCACCTGGAGCGCCTCGTCGCCGTACGCGTCGCCCTTGCCGTAACCGGAGTTCGACAGCGAGTACGCCTCGTCGACGAAGAGCACGCCACCGAGGGCGGAGTCGATCAGCTCGTTGGCCTTCACGGCCGTCTGGCCGAGATACTCGCCGACCAGGTCGGCCCGCTGGGCCTCCACGAGATGGTCGCCGCCCAGCAGACCGAGGGCGTAGAAGACACGGCCGAGGATCCGGGCCACCGTGGTCTTACCGGTGCCGGAAGGGCCGGAGAAGACGAAGTGGCGCTTCGGCGGCTGGACCGGAAGGCCCTGGCCGGTCCGCAGCCGTGCCATGTTGAGCTGCGCGGACAGGGCCTTGACCTGGCGCTTCACCGGCTCCAGGCCGACCATGCGTTCCAGTTCGGCGAGCGCCTCCTCGAGTAGATCGGGATCGGTGGGCCCGGCCGGCAGCGAGGAGGAGACGACGGTCTTCTCCCGCACCGCCGGGTCGGTCACCGACGGCAGCGGGACGACGGGCGGCAGGTCGGAGGGCTCGGTGAGCCTCAGATCCCGCCCCTCGGTGCCGAACAGCGGGTCGAAGCCGTCCGGGCCGTCCACCACGTCCTGCCCCACCCCGGTGAGGGTGATCGCCGCGAAGTCGGCGGGATCGTCGTACCCGTCGCCCTCGGCGATCGCGGCGAGCCGGGCCGAGGTGTCCATGAAGGCGGCGTCGACGCGGTGCACCGCCCGGTACAGGGGGAGTGCCGCCGCCGAACGGCCGGTTCCCTCATGGGCGCGGGCCAGCCAGTACCGCAGCTCCTTGCGCTGCGGCTGCTCGCTGCGGCAGCGCATCAGGGCCGACGACAGCAGTGGCTCGGCCTGTCCGTACATCTCCAGGCGCACCCGGGCCATCCCGCCGAACAGGCCGGCCTCGATGCCCAGCAGGGGGTCGTCGAGCAGCGGGTCGGTGTGCCGGACCAGCTGCTCCCAGTCCTTGACCAGATAGGCGCGGCAGGCGTGCAGGAAGCGGACCTGGTGATCGGTGTCGACGGGCGGCAGCCCGGCGAGCGCCCGGTCCAGTTCGGGCACATGGCGGCCGTCCAGCCAGTGCGAGGCGTGCGCGAGGAGCAGGTCGCGCGGACTCTCCAGCACCGGTTGCACCCACCAGCCCAGCCAGTACCAGGAGTTGAGGGTGCGGCGGTGCCGGGTCCGCTGTTCGCCGAAGCGTTCGCGGTGCCGGAACATCCTGAGCAGCGCGGTCGTCGTGTCGACGCGCAGCGCGTGCAGCCCGAGCCAGCCGTCGGCCATCCCGGGATCGATCCGCACCGCGGTGCGGAACTCCTCCTCCGCCTGCGGATAGGCGCCCATGGTGTAGGCGTCCACGCCTCGCAGCCAGGCGAGGTCGGCCGGGGCGTCGGGGCCCTGCGTGCCGAAGTCCATCACGTCCCCCACAAACCGTGCCCCCGTCGGTGTGCCGCCGGGCGTCGCCCTTCGGCTGCCTTGGTCGAACCGCTGTGCCGCGGACCGGAGTTGCAAGGTGCGCGAGGCAGTTGCCCAGGTCGCACCGAGGGCATCGTACCTGCGTGGGAGTCGCTCGCCGTAGGGTGCCGCACAGGCCGTTCGGCGAGGTGGGAGCGGACGGGGCGCATCCCGCGCGGTGACCCTGGGTGAGCGAATCGTGCCGTGACGCGTCCGGAAAAGGGGCGTCGGGCGGGATGAGGACAGAACGAAGCCCCCGATCACGGGGGAACAATCGGGGGCTTCGCGTCCGAGGGCGGCTGTGATAGCCGCGCATTCAGAACGTAAGTCCTGTACGGGCCGTCGGTCAAGCACAGCTGAAGCAGTTGGCGAAGTTCGACGCGGGGCCCTTCACACGTTCACCACATCGCGGGTGGCCCGTCACGGTGGGTGACATCCTGGTGCAGTCCAAGGTCTCCCACCGGCCCCGGCAACATCTCGTACCCCCGCCTCAACTGCCGTACCAGCAGGGCCGCATGGGGGCGCGAAGGATCGTCGGCGAAGTGACGGATCTCGGCCGCGACCCACTCGTCCCAGAACTCCCGCTGCTCCTCCCCGTCCCGGGACCGCCCGCGCGCCCAGGCCTCCTCGGGCGGCAGGTCCATCCACAGCAGACACGCCAGGAACGGCCGCAGTGCGCGGCGGCCGGCGCCGACCCCCTCGACCAGGACGACGGGGGCCGCGGGCAGCGGCCGCGGCGGGCCGAAACGGCGGGCGCGCCAGTCGTAGGGGGCGTAGTACGCGGTCTCGCCGCGGCCGAAGGGTTCGACGACCTGGGTCAGCAGCCGCCCGGTCCAGGCGAACAGCTCGTCGTGGCCGGCGATGTCGTCGAGACGCAGCACCGGCGCGCCACCCAGTGCCTCGGCCAGCCTTTTGGCCAGGGTGGACTTCCCCGAGCCGGCGTGTCCGTCGACACCGATCAGCCGTACCGGCCCACAGGACGGCGGCAGACGGCGCAGGCGGGAGGCGAGCTGGTGGATGGCGGGTCCCGGGGTGCGAAGAGCGGGGGCGAGGAGGGAGATACGTCGTACGGCGCGAAAGTCTACGACCGCTCGTCCTGCCAGTGGCTCAGACCGATATTGGTGGCGTGGCACGGGCGGAAGTGCTGGAAGGCGGGGCCCGCTCCGTCCATAGTTGGCGCACAGCCGCGCAGACACCCTGGGGGTCTCCCGCTCATGAGCAGAGCCGAACAGCCGTCCCGCAGAACGGTCCTCGCCGCCGCGGTCGCCGCCGCGGTGGCAGGGGGCTCGGCCCCGGCCGCCACGGCGGCCGACACGACGGACACCGCGGCCGCCGAGTCGGCCCCGGCCCCGACCGTCGACTACCGCTCCTGGACCACGTACGCCGACTGGCGCGCCGGCACCGCCAGGGGCGCCCGTGCCGTGGCGGGCCTGCGCCCGGGCGTCGCCGTCGGCACCCCGCTCGGCACCGTCGACTACACCGACCCGCACACCAAGACCACGGCCACCTGGGAGTACGCGACCTGGACGTCCCCGGTCCAGACTCTCGCCGTCCCCTCGACGGAGGTGATCGCCTCCTGGAGCGCGAGCACCCCGGCCGGCACCTGGCTCCAGGTCGAGCTGAGGGGCACGTACTCCGACGGCACGGACACCCCCTGGTACGTGATGGGCCGCTGGGCCTCCGGCGACCAGGACATCAAGCGCACCTCGGTCGACGACCAGACCGACGGCAGAAGCACCGTCTGGACCGACACCTTCGCGATCGACGACGCCTCGACGGGCCTGCGCCTCGCCTCCTGCCGCCTGCGCCTCACCCTCTACCGGCGCCCCGGCACCAAGCTCACCCCGACCGTGTGGCGGCTGGGCGCGATGGGCTCCGACATCCCGGACCGGTTCACCGTCCCGGCCTCCGTGCCCGGTCTCGCGCAGGAGCTGAGCGTCCCGCGCTACTCCCAGGAGATCCACCTGGGCCAGTACCCCGAGTACGACAGCGGCGGCGAGGCCTGGTGCAGCCCCACCTCCTCGCAGATGATCGTCGAGTACTGGGGCGGCCGGCTGACCGCCGAGCAGCTGGCGTGGGTCGACCCGTCCTACGCCGACCCGCAGGTGTGCCACGCGGCCAGGCACACCTATGACCACCAGTACGCCGGCTGCGGCAACTGGCCGTTCAACGCCGCCTACGCGGCCACCTTCAAGGATCTCCAGGGGGTGGTCACCCGGCTCCGCTCGCTCACCGATCTGGAGACGCTGATCGCGGCCGGGATCCCGGCCATAACGTCCCAGTCGTTCCTCAAGGAGGAGCTCACGGGAGCGGGATACGGCACCTCGGGGCACCTGATGACCGTGATCGGCTTCACGGCCGAGGGCGACGTGATCGCCAACGACCCGTTCTCGGCGGACGACACGGCGGTGCGGCGCGTGTACCGGCGGCGGGAGTTCGAGAACATCTGGCTCAGGACCAAGCGGTACAACGCGAGCGGCAAGGTCGCCTCCGGCACCGGAGGCGTCTGCTACCTCTACTTCCCGGCGCGTCCGACGGCCCGCCAGTGCAAGGCGCTCACGGCGGTGGGGGTCCCCGTGTGAGCAAGGTCTCAGCCGCAAAAGCCCCGGCGGGTGGCAAGGTGGACGGATCGGTGGGGGAACCACCCGTACGTCCGACCTCAGCGAGACACCATGACCGCACAGACTGCCACCGCCACCCGCGCCCGCACCGGCGGCCCCGAGACCGACGGCCCGAAGGTCCTCGAACACGTCATGGGCTGGGTCCTCGTCGCGGTCGTCGCGATGCTGGTCACCCAGCTCGGACTGCTGTGACGGGCGTGACCTGACGCACGGTTGACCTGACATACTGCGGATGTCCCGCCGACCGCCCGAGACCAGGGTCGAAATTGAATATCAGTGAACAGCGCGAAGTTGCCCGTCCCCGGGCACGCGGCACCGAGCGCTCACTGGCGCGCCGCGCCGAACTCATCTCCATCGGGCGGAAGTTGTTCGCCGACACGTCCTACGACGCGCTCTCGATGGACGACATCGCCCGGCAGGCGCATGTCGCCAAGGGGCTGATCTACTACTACTTCCAGTCCAAGCGCGGCTACTACCTGGCGATCATCCAGGACTCCGTCGCCGATCTGGTCACCTTCGCGGCGAGCGGCCTCGAACTGCCCCAGGTGGACCGGGTGCACCGCACCATCGACAGCTATCTGCGCTACGCCGAGCACAACACGGCCGCCTACCGCACGATCGTCAGCGGCGGCGTCGGCTTCGACACCGAGGTGCACGCCATCCGGGACGGCGTGCGTGCGGCGATCGTGGCGACCATCGCCGAGGGCGCGTACGGCAGCAGCGACATCCCGGCGCTGCCCCGCATGGGCCTGCTCGCCTGGGTGTGCAGCGTCGAGGGCGCCACCCTGGAGTGGCTCGCCCGCCCCGAACTCTCCCGCGAGATCATGGGCGATCTGCTGGTGAAGTCCCTGGGCGGCTCCCTGCGCGCCATCGAGGAACTCGAGCCCGCCTTCGCCGCGCCGAAGCCGGCCCGCCGCCAGGACTGACGGGCAGGACTGACGGGCGAGGTCTGACGCCCGAAGCGGACGGGCGAGGCGGACGCGCGAGGCGGACGCGCGAGGCGGACGCACCGAGGGCGGAGGCTCGTGGCCCTCCGCCCCAAGTGCCCCATGAACCGGGCTTACTTGATCGCGTGGATCAGCTCACCGTCGGCCGTGTCCCCGCTCAGCTCCCAGAAGAACGTCCCGCCCAGCCCCTGCCTGGACTTGTACCTCATCTTCGTCGCGATGGTCGCGGGGGTGTCATAACTCCACCAGTCGTTGCCGCACTTGGCGTAGGCGGTGCCGCCGACCGTGCCGGTCGCCGGGCACTTGGCCTTGAGGACCTTGTAGTCCTCGTTGCCGGCCTCGTACGTTCCCACCGCGGGACCGGTGGCCGTGCCGCCCGGCTTCGCCTGGGTGACGCCGGTCCAGCCACGCCCGTAGAAGCCTATGCCGAGCAGCAGCTTGCGTGACGGGATGCCCAGGCGCTTGAGCTTGGCGATCGTGGCGGCGGTGTCGTAGCCCTGCTGCGGGATGCCCGGGTACGAGGTCAGCGGCGAGTGGGGTGCCGTCGGGCCGGTGGCCGCCCACGTGCCGAAGTAGTCGTACGTCATCGGGTTGTACCAGTCGACGTACCGCGCCGCGCCCCCGTAGTCGGCCGCCTCGATCCTGCCGCCGGCGGTCGCGTCCGCCGTGATCGCCGCCGTGATCAGCTCGCGCTTGCCGAACTCGGCCCGCAGCGCCTTCATGACGTCCCGGAAGGCCTCCCGGCCGCTGGTGTCGCAGGTGAGGCCACAGGCGTTCGGGTACTCCCAGTCGATGTCGATGCCGTCGAAGACGTCCGCCCACTCGGAGTTCTCGACCAGGTCGTGGCAGGACCTGGCGAAGGCCGCCGGGTCCTTGGCCGCCTCGCCGAAGCCGCCCGACCAGCTCCAACCGCCGAACGACCAGCTGACCTCGAGTTTCGGGTGCAGCTTCTTCAGCTTGCGCAGCTGGTTGAAGTTGCCGCTGAGCGGCTGGTCCGCCGTGTCGGCGACGCCGTCCACGGACTCCCCGGCGGTGAACGGCCGGTCGGTGTCCGCCCAGGAGTCGCCGAGGGCGCACTTGCCGTCGGTGACGTTGCCGAAGGCGTAGTTGATGTGGGTGAGCCGGTCCGCGGAGCCGGACGTCTCGATGTTCTTGACGTAGTACTGGCGGTCGTAGATGCCCCAGTCGGTGAAGTAGCCCACGACCTTGGAGCCGGCCGGGCGGGTCTCGGCGGGGTGGGGTTCGCCGGCGGTGGCGGTGCCCGCGCCGGCGAGCAGGGCGGCGCCGAGCGCGGCACAACAGGCGGCGGACACCAGCGTCCGGAACCGGGCGCGGGGGCGGGGGCGGAGCGGGGTGTGCATCGGGTGTCTCCTCGCAGGGGCAGAGAGGGGATCGCACGCCGATCGGCATGAACGCGGGAAAGCGTTGGAGCGAAACGGTAGGAGGACTAGACCACTCAGTCAATGGTTCGGACCAATCGGCCGCACGCCCGTCCCGTCGTCCCTCCGGCGGTCGGTCCGCCGTCCCTCTGACTGTCGGTCCGGCGTTTCCGGCGTCCCTCCGGTGCGGCGGCGGTGCCCCGCGGGCATACTCACAGCGCGAAGCCGCTGGTCAGTCCGGGAGGAGGAAGCCGCCATGCCCGACCGCGCGCCGTCCCCGGTGGACCGTTGCATGCCCACGGCCGAGGCCCGGGACCTCATGGCGCTGGTCCGTGATCTCGCCCGACGCGAGATCGCACCGGCCGCCGCCGAGGAGGAGGACGCCGGGCGTTTCCCGCGCGATCTGTTCACCCTGCTGTCCGTATCGGGGCTGCTCGGTCTGCCGTACGACTCCGCGTACGGCGGCGGCGACCAGCCCTACGAGGTGTACCTCCAGGTCCTCGAAGAGCTCGCCGCGGTCCGCCTCACCGTGGGGTTGGGCGTCAGCGTCCACACGCTGGCCTCCTACCCGCTCGCCGCCCACGGCACGGACACGCAGCGGGCCGCGCACCTGCCCGCCATGCTCGGCGGCGGGCAGCTCGGCGCGTACTGCCTCTCCGAGCCGTCCTCCGGCTCGGACGCGGCCTCGCTGCGGACCGGAGCGGTGCGGGAGGGCGGCGGGGACTGGGTGATCACCGGCACAAAGGCCTGGATCACCCATGCCGGACTCGCCGACTTCTACACCGTCCTCGCCCGCACCGGCGGCGCGGGCGCGTCGGGGATCACCGCGTTCCTGGTGCCCGGCGACGCCGCGGGACTGAGCGTCGCGGCCCCCGAGCGCAAGATGGGGCTGAAGGGCTCGCCCACCGCCCAGGTGCACTTCGACGGGGTACGGCTCCCCGACGCCCGGCGCATCGGCGACGAGGGCCAGGGCTTCGCGATCGCCCTGGCCGCGCTGGACTCGGGGCGGCTCGGCATCGCGGCCTGCGCGGTCGGCCTCGCCCAGGCGGCCCTCGACGAGGCCGTCGCCTGGGCGAAGGGGCGACGGCAGTTCGGGCGGCCGATCGCCGACTTCCAGGGGTTGCGCTTCCTGCTCGCCGACATGGCGACCCGGATCGAGTCGGGGCGGGCGCTGTACCTGGCGGCCGCGCGGCGCCGGGACGCCGGACGGCCGTTCGGACGGCAGGCGGCCATGGCCAAACTCCACTGCACCGACGCGGCCATGCAGGTCACCACCGACGCCGTCCAGGTCCTGGGCGGGTACGGCTACACCGCCGATTTCCCCGTCGAGCGCTACCTGCGCGAGGCCAAGGTCCTGCAGATCGTGGAGGGCACGAACCAGATCCAGCGGATGGTCATCGCCCGTCACCTGCTGGGTCCGGAAACCCGCTGAACTGCCCCGGCCGCACCTGCGGGGCCGCCAGCCGCACCCACTCCGGGTCGTGGCGCCCCGGCAGGGTGCGGCCCCGGTCGGCCCAGGTGCGCAGGAGGTCGCGGTAGATGGGCGGGTCCTGCGGGGGCGGCGGAGCCAGCGGAACCGATTTTTCCCGAACAGGCTCCGGACGCACGGGGACGAAGAGCTGGCGGTGACGCCCGGGCGCGACCGACTGGGTGGGGGTCATACCAGGGCAACGCCGGGCCCGGGGACAGGTCACCGGCAGCGAAGGTCGAGCGTGAGTTCGGGGAGTGCCCCCGGTTCGGGCTCGACCTGTGTGCGGTCGGCCCGGCGATACCTGGTGAGATGCCAAACCCCTTACAGGACACCCAGGTTGCCGCTCGCCGTCACGCATTGCCCACCGGCAGGCGTCCCTCGCCCGCGCCGGCCTCCCGTGCCGCTCCGGACGCACTGATCCTGCACCACGGCTACCTGCCGGCCGTGGTGCAGGGCAGCTACGGGAGTCGGGCCGGTGGGACGAGCGCGGACACGGCGCTCAGGCGGCCAGGCGGCCCATCGTCGGCACGCGCATCGGGCGCGAGCCCGGGCCACCTACGTGCGAGAAGGGCTGGGTGCGCCAGTCCAGCCCCTGAGGGAGCGTCAACAGGAGCGCGGTGTCCTGTTCCTGGGGCTCCACGGACTCGTCCGCGGGCCGGGCCTCGGCGGCCCCCCGTCCCGTCCCGGTGCAGACCGTGAGCCCGAAGGGGTTCCACGGCGAGGCGCACAGCGCGTGCTCCGGCAGGACCTCCTCGTCCGCCAGCAGCGCGATCGGCTGCGCACAGTCCGGGCAGATCACCCGGTACATCTCGAAGGTGTCGTACGCGTCGAAGCTGTCGGCGTCGTCGACGTCGAAGCTGTCGGAGTAGTCCGCGTCGACGGGTTCGACGCCCTCCGGCTCGGGCTCGACGACGGACTGGAGCCGCTTGGGCGCGGTGCGACCAGGGCGCTTAAGACTCTGCATGGGATTCTCCCCCTCGGGCTGGGCCGTGAAGGCACTGCGGCCTCGACCACAGCAAGCACTTCCCGCCCTGTCTCGGCGGTAATCACGAGGACATCACGAAGAGTTGGGGAGTGCTGTGGCATTCGTCACATGCCACTTGCAGGTGCCTCGTACGCCGGTCGAGCCCCCGAACGCCCGGCGCCCGGCCGTCGTCGACTTCCGGCCACGTCACAAACCGGCTATGACCTGGGCCGCATAGGTATACGCGGAGATCGCGCGCACGGTAGGTTCTTGCGTCATGGAGGAGCTGGACCGACAAATCGTGCAGCTGCTCGTCAAGGACGGGCGGATGAGTTACACCGATCTGGGCAAGGCCACGGGCCTGTCCACCTCGGCCGTGCACCAGAGGGTGCGCCGACTGGAACAGCGCGGCGTCATCCGCGGATACGCGGCCGTCGTCGACTCCGAGGCCGTCGGGCTGCCCCTGACCGCCTTCATCTCGGTGACACCGTTCGACCCCAGCGCCCCCGACGACATCGCGGAGCGGCTGGCCGGGGTACCGGAGATCGAGGCCTGTCACAGCGTGGCCGGTGACGAGAACTACATCCTCAAGGTGCGTGTGGCCACCCCGCACGAGCTGGAGGAGATGCTCGGGCGGCTCCGGGCGCTCGCCGGCGTGTCGACGCGCACGACGGTCGTGCTGTCCACCCCGTACGAGGCCCGGCCACCCCGTATCTGAGCGGATCCGCCGAGGATCCGAGGGGTCCGCGTGCCGGGCGGCCGAGGCGAGGCGCGAGACTGTCTCCCATGAGTGAGCGCACCGCCGATCCGAAGACCGTCCTGCTCCGCCGAGGAGAGGTACACAGCCCCGCCGACCCGTTCGCGACCGCGATGGTCGTCGAACGCGGTCAGGTCGCCTGGGTCGGCTCGGAAGGCGCCGCCGACGCCTTCGCGGACGGCGTCGACGAAGTGGTCGACCTGGACGGCGCCCTGGTCACCCCGGCGTTCACCGACGCCCATGTGCACACCACGTCCACCGGCCTCGCGCTCACCGGCCTCGACCTCTCCTTTGCCCCCTCCCTGGCGGCCGCCCTCGCCCTCCTACGGGCCTTCGCGGTGGCCCGTCCACGGGACAAGGTGCTGCTCGGGCACGGTTGGGACGCCTCCCGCTGGCCGGAGGGCCGCCCGCCCCGACGGGACGAACTGGACGAGGCGACCGGCGGCCGGCCGCTCTACCTCAGCCGGATCGACGTGCACTCCGCCGTGGTCACCACCGCCCTGCTGGAACGGGCGCCGAGGGCCCGCGCCGAGCCGGGCTTCGCGGACGGCGAACCGCTCACCCGCGACGCCCACCACGCCGTCCGTGCCGCGGCGTTCGCAGCAGTGACGCCCGCCCAGCGCGCCGAGGCCCAGCGGACCGCCCTCGCGCACGCCGCCTCCCTCGGCATCGGCTCGGTCCACGAGTGCGCGGGACCCGAGATCTCCTCCGAGGACGACTTCACCGACCTCCTGCGACTCGCCGCCGAGGAGCCCGGCCCCCGGGTCGTCGGCTACTGGGCCGAGCGGGATGTCGAGAAGGCCCGGCAGCTGGGCGCGCTCGGCGCCGCCGGGGATCTGTTCGTCGACGGCGCCCTCGGCTCCCACACGGCCTGTCTGCACGCCTCCTACACCGACGCCGACCACACCGGCACCGCCTACCTGGACGCCGCCGAGGTCGCCGCCCACGTGACGGCCTGCACCGAGGCCGGCCTCCAGGCGGGCTTCCACGCCATCGGCGACGCCGCCGTGATGGCCGTCGTGGAGGGTGTGCGCGCCGCCGCGGAGAAGGTCGGCCTCGCCCGGATCCGTGCCGCCCGCCACCGCGTCGAACACGCCGAGATGGTCACGCCCGAGACGATCGCCGCCTTCGCCGAGCTCGGCCTCACCGCGTCCGTCCAGCCCGCCTTCGACGCCCTGTGGGGCGGCGACGAGGGCATGTACGCCCAGCGGCTGGGCGTCGAGCGGGCCCGCACCCTGAACCCCTTCGCGGCCCTGCTGCGCGCGGGTGTCCCGCTCGCCTTCGGCTCCGACAGCCCCGTCACCCCCCTCGACCCCTGGGGCACGGTCCGCGCCGCCGCCTTCCACCGCACCCCCGAACACCGGGTGTCCGCCCGCGCCGCGTTCACGGCCCACACGCGCGGCGGCTGGCGCGCGATCGGCCGTGACGACGCGGGCGTCCTGGTTCCCGGCGCACCCGCCGACTACGCGGTCTGGCGTACGGACGAACTGGTCGTCCAGGCCCCCGACGACCGGGTCGCCCGCTGGTCCACCGACCCCCGCTCCGGCACCCCGGGACTGCCGGACCTGACCCCCGGCGGCGATCTCCCGGTGTGCCTGCGCACGGTGGTGGGCGGCCGGACCGTGTTCCTGCGGCCGAGCGAGTGACCTGCCGGGCCGGCCCGGGGAAGATCACCCGTCCGCCCGCCGACATACGCCCGGTGTCTTCTCCGCGCTGACCTGGGCATTGACCGTAGATCCGCAGGTCAAGCCGCTATTGACAGCCGATGGCGGGGGGCCGGTAGGTTCGGCGGAGTCCACCATCGGACGCCCCGCCCGGGGAACGCCCGCGCACTCGCCGCGGCGCCGCTGGGTCAGGGACGGTGAGCCGTACCGGCGCACCGCCACTGGCAGCCAGGCTCAGCGCCCGCCCCGCAGCGAGGGAACGTTCCGGCCGGTCGGGGAGGTGTGACCCGGATGGGGCCCGGGCGCTCAGTAGACAACGGCTTCGGTCGACCCGCAGCCAGCGGGTCCCATGCCGGCCCGAAGAGCGCCGGGCCCCCATCCGTAGCAGGCCCGCACCCGCCCGGCTTGTGCTCACCCCTACGGGGTAGGTACGTACATACAAGCCCAAAGGTACGTTCTTACCCCGCTTTCGCGGGTTCGACACCACCGTACGTACGTCCCGGCACGTCATCGCAGGCGGCGGCCACTATGGTGGTCCCCTGCGTACGGACTTGAAGGGGCAGTAGTGAACGACGGCGACGGGACCCTCGCGGCACAGGACCGGGGGAGGCAGTTCGGTCCGCTCGGCACGGCCTTGGTGATCATCCCGACCTACAACGAGGCGGAGAACATCAAGACCATCGTCGGCCGGGTGCGCAAGGCCGTCCCCGAGGCTCACGTCCTCGTGGCCGACGACAACAGCCCCGACGGCACCGGCAAGCTCGCCGACGAACTGGCCGTCGGTGACGACCAGGTCCAGGTCCTGCACCGCAAGGGCAAGGAGGGCCTCGGCGCCGCCTATCTCGCGGGCTTCCGCTGGGGCCTGGAGAACGGCTACGGCGTGCTGATCGAGATGGACGCCGACGGCTCCCACCAGCCCGAGGAACTGCCCCGCCTGCTCACCGCGCTCAAGGGCGCCGATCTGGTCCTGGGCTCCCGCTGGGTGCCGGGCGGCCGGGTGGTGAACTGGCCCAAGTCCCGTGAGGTCATCTCCCGCGGCGGCAGCCTCTACTCCCGCCTCGCCCTCGACCTCCCGCTGCGCGACATCACCGGCGGCTACCGCGCCTTCCGCCGCGAGACCCTGGAGGGCCTCGGCCTGGAGGAGGTCGCCTCCCAGGGCTACTGCTTCCAGGTCGACCTCGCCCGGCGTGCAGTCAAGGCCGGCTTCCACGTCATCGAGGTCCCCATCACCTTCGTCGAGCGCGAGCACGGCGACTCCAAGATGAGCCGTGACATCCTCGTCGAGGCGCTGTGGCGGGTCACGGCCTGGGGCGTGGGGGAGCGGGTCGGCAAGATCACGGGCCGGAGCGGCGGCCAGCCGGAGCGCTCACAGGCGCCCGCCAAGTCTCACAGCGACGGCTGATCGTCCCCTTATGCCGCTCTGAGCCTGGTGCGGGCACACTGGGAGTATGACAACTGGCTCTCCGACCCCCGCGTACCCGACATCCGCCCAGCCCGCCGCCCAGCCCCGCCGCTCGCGTCTGCGGACGTTCCTGCCGCTGGCGCTCGCCGCGTGGCTGGTGCTGGAGATCTGGCTGCTGACCGTGGTCGCGGGCGCGACGAGCGGGCTGGTGGTCCTTCTGCTCCTGGCCGCCGGGTTCGTCCTGGGCGCCGTGGTCATCAAGCGGGCGGGTCGCCGGGCCTTCCGGAACCTGAACGAGGCGCTCCAGCGCGGCACGGCGGCCTCCAGCCGGGGCGGCGGCAACGGCCTCATGATGCTCGGCGGCCTGCTCCTGATGATCCCGGGCCTGGCCTCCGACGTCGTCGGCCTGCTCCTGCTGCTCCCGCCGGTCCAGAAGGCGGTGAGCGGCTATGGGGAGCGCAAGCTGAGGGCGGCCGCGGCCACGCCCGGCACCCTGGGCGACGCGTTCCAGCAGGCCCGCATCCACCGCCCGGACGGCAAGGTGGTGCAGGGCGAGGTCATCAGGGACGAGCAGTGATTCCGGGAGCCTGATCCTCCAGGGGGCTGCGTCCCACTCGCAGGGGACAGCACGACGACCGCGGGCGCCGTACGTTTGTCACGTACGGTGCCCGCGGTCGTTGTCGTGCGTTGTGAAGCGGGTCACAGCCCCGCAGCGCTATGCGCTTTTGCGGCTGTCTCGGGGATGTACCGCAAGGTTCATCGCCCCGGACCGCAGAACGGCGAGCCGCTCCTCGAGGACCTCTTCGAGTTCCTCGCGGGTCCGCCGCTCCATCAGCATGTCCCAATGTGTACGCGCGGGCTTGGCCTTCTTTTCCTCAGGGCCGTCGCCGTCGACGAGGAGTGCAGGGGCTCCACAGACCTTGCACTCCCACTCCGGCGGAATCTCCGCCTCGACCGAGAAGGGCATTTCAAACCGGTGCCCCTTCTCGCATGCGTACTCCACGGCCTGGCGCGGGGCCAGGTCGATACCGCGGTCGGTCTCGTAGCTGGTCACCACGAGGCGCGTGCCGCGAAGAGCTCGCTCACTCATGAATCGTGCCTCCCGGGCTTGTCGCCCACAGGACAGGTGTCGCTGTCGTCGTCATCCGGTCAACGTCCGGTCGGCGGTAAAGATTCCCGTTCGGAGTTCCGTTCCGGGTCATGCGTCGCCGTCGTAGCCGCAGTCTTGTCCATCAGTGCAGTACCCACCGGCGCCCGGTTTGTCACATCTGAAAGGAGATGTCACCCAGCGTTTCGGCATCTTTGACGCGCAGTAACGGTACGCCTGGCAGGCCAAACGCGTACACTACCGCCCTTTCGCCTTGAGTGCTAAATCCTCTCGGGGACCGGGTTCCCCGCGTCGCGGATCGCCTGCCGTACGGGTACCCGTACGAGCAGGAGAAACCCGACGACGAAGAAGACCACCAGCGAGATGATCGCGTCCCGATAGCTCCCGGTCAGCTGGTAGGTGACCCCGAAGAGGAGCGGGCCGAGCCAGCTCATGCCACGGTCGCTCATCTCGTACGCCGAGAAGTACTCGGCCTCCTTGCCGGGCGGGACCAGGTGGGAGAAGAGGGAGCGGGACAGCGCCTGGCTGCCGCCGAGGACCAGGCCGATCGCGGCCGCGAGCAGGAAGAAGCCGACCGGTGCCCCGGCCGGCAGGAAGTATCCGGCTCCCAGGGTGAGCGTCCAGGCCGCCAGCGAGCCGAGGATGGTGCGCTTCGCGCCGTACGTCCGGGCCAGACGCCCCATGCCCAGCGCGCCCGCCACGGCCAGCACCTGCACCAGCAGGACGGCGCCGATCAGCGTGGACTGGCTGAGGCCGAGCTCCTCGGAGCCGTAGACCGAGGCCTGGGAGATCACGGTCTGGATGCCGTCGTTGTAGATCAGATACGCGAGGAGGAAGGCGAGGGTCAGCGGGTGGCGGCGCATGTCGCGGACCGTCGCCGCGAGCTGACGGAACCCGGGAGCCGTGCGAGCCGTCCCGTCCGTCCGGGCGGTCGCCTTCCGGGTCTCGGCCGGCCGGTCGCGCAGCCGCAGCAGTGGGATCAGCGTGAAGCCGCCCCACCACAGGCCCGCCGAGGCCAGGCAGATCCGCACCGCCATCGACTCGGAGACGCCGAAGGAGTCGTGGGCGAGGTAGAGCACCAGGTCGACGACCAGGACCAGCGAGCCGGCCGCGTAGCCGAAGGCCCACCCCCGGGAGGAGACCGCGTCGCGTTCCTCGGGCGGGGCGATCTGCGGCAGATAGGAGTTGCAGAGCATCATCGCCACGGACTGGGCCGCGTTCGCCACGATCAGCAGGGCGCCGCCCAGCAGATAGCGGTCGCCGCCCAGGAAGAACATGCCGGTCGTGGCCGCGGCGCCCACATAGGCTGCGACGCCCAGCAGGGGCTTCTTCCGGCCGCTGCGGTCGGCGGCCGCACCCACCAGGGGCATCACCAGCACGGCCACGATCACCGAGAGGGACACCGAGTACGCGAAGAAGGAACCCGCCCGCACCGGGATGCCCAGCGGATGCACGTACCCGTCGGCGTCCGCCGCCCGTTTGGCGACCGATGTCAGGTACGGGCCGAGAAACACCGTGAGCACGCTCGTCGAGTAGACGGAGCACGCCCAGTCGTAGAAGTACCAGCCGCGCTGCTCGCGCCGCCGTTCGGCGGCCTCGTCGGACGCCGTCGTCCGCACGGTGTCGATGTCCACCCGTGCCCTCGCCTCCCGCTGCCGCAGCCGCGCGCGGGCGACGGGACCGAGGTCAGACCCAGACGCCGCGGTCCTCCATGACCTCGCGCAACGTGTCGATGTGATCGGTCATGATGCCATCGACTCCGAGGTCCAGGAGGTGGTGCATCCGATCGGGATCGTTGATCGTCCACACATGCACCTGGAGCCCGCGCGCGTGGGCGGCCCGGACGAAGCGACGGTCCACGACCCGGATGCCCGACTGGCTCTCCGGCACCTGCGCGGCGACCGCCGAGCGAAGCGGCGCCGCGGGCAGGCCCCAGGACCGCAGCCGCAGGCCGAGCACGCCCCGGGTGCCGTACGAGGTCGCCAGGCGCGGTCCGGCCAGCCGCTGGGCCCGCACCACCCGCGCCTCCGAGAACGAGCCCACGCAGACCCGGTCCCACGCGCCCGTGCGTGCGATCAGGTTGAGCAGCGGGTGCAGTGCGGGCTCCGCCTTGAGATCGATGTTCCACCGCACCTCGGGGAAGGTCTCCAGAAGCTCCTCGAAGAGCGGCACCGGCTCCTTGCCCGCCACGCGCGCGTGCCGTACGTCGGACCAGAGGAGGTCGCCTATGCGGCCCGTGCCGTCGGTCACCCGGTCCAGCGTCGCGTCGTGGAAGGCGACGAGCTTCCCGTCCCGCGTGGCGTGCACATCGGTCTCGATATAGCGGTAACCCGCCTCGACCGCGCGCCCGAACTGCGCCGCGGTGTTCTCCAGACCGTCCGCGGCCCCACCGCGGTGCGCGAACGGGATGGGTCCCGGATGGTCGAGATACGGGTGGGTCAGGAGGCTGGTCACGGACGCAGTATGGCTCCCTGTGGTGTCCCGGTGGCAACGACCGTGCTGCCGCCCGATGCAGCGGGAACGGCGAACATCCGCAGGAAGAGCTGGGCGAGCGGACCGATCGTCACCGCGTAGAGCAGGGTGCCGACGCCGATGGTGCCGCCTAGGGCGAAACCGGTCACCACGACCGCCACCTCCACCGCCGTCCGCATCAGCCGGATCGAACGCCCGGTACGCCGGTGCAGCCCCGTCATCAGCCCGTCGCGCGGCCCCGGCCCGAAGCTGGCCGCGATGTACAGGCCGGTGGCAGCCCCGTTGAGGACGATCCCGGCCAGCAGCAGCGGCACCTGGACGGCGAGGCCGTGCGCTTCGGGGACGTACGCGAGCGTGCCGTCCATCGCGAGGCCGACGACGAAGACATTGGAGACCGTGCCGAGGCCCGGGCGCTGGCGCAGCGGGATCCACAGCAGCAGTACCGCCGCGCCCACGATGATCGACACGACGCCGATCGTCAGGCCGGTGAGCTCGGCGAGACCCTGGTGCAGCACGTTCCAGGGCTCGAGGCCGAGGCCCGCCCGCACGAGCAGGGCGGAGCTGGCGCCGTAGAGCACGAGCCCGACGTACAGCTGGATCAGCCGGCGGGCGAGGTGGCCGTTCGGATCCCGCGGGGGTGTCTCCTGCGGTGGCGGCTCGGACAAGGGGTCCCCCTGGTGGTCGTAGTGGCCTGACTCGTGACACTCTGTGGCTCGGAAGAGCATGGCATCCATGGCCAATTCGGGGAAGGTGGACTGGTAATCATGGCGCAGTGGACCTCTGCGGTGGGGGCCGCACAGCTCGCGCGGCTGCTCAAGTCCCAGCAGGACCGCCCGGCGGGCCCCGGGTCGCGCCGCCCGCCGGCCTACCGGGCGCTCGCCGACGGCATCCGGCTGCTGGTGCTGGAAGGCCGCGTCCCCGTCGCCGCGCGCCTGCCCGCGGAACGGGAACTGGCCCTGTCCCTGTCCGTGAGCCGGACGACCGTCGCCGCCGCCTACGAGGCGCTGCGCGCCGAGGGGTTCCTGGAGTCCCGGCGCGGCGCGGGCAGCTGGACGGCCGTCCCGGCGGGCAACCCGGTTCCGGCACGCGGCCTGGAGCCGCTGCCGCCCGAGGCCCTCGGCTCGATCATCGACCTGGGCTGCGCGGCCCTGCCCGCGCCCGAACCCTGGCTCACCCGCGCCGTGCGGGGCGCGCTGGAGGAGCTGCCCCCGTACGCCCACACGCACGGCGACTATCCGGCGGGCCTGCCCGCACTGCGGTCGATGATCGCCGAGCGGTACACCGCGCGCGGGATCCCGACGATGCCCGAGCAGATCATGGTCACCACCGGCGCGATGGGGGCCATCGACGCCATCTGCCATCTGTTCGGCGGGCGCGGAGAGCGCATCGCCGTCGAGTCGCCCTCCTACGCCAACATCCTCCAGCTGATGCGGGAGGCGGGTGCCCGCCTGGTGCCCGTCGCGATGGCCGAGGGGCTCGCCGGCTGGGACATGGACCGCTGGCGCCAGGTCCTGCGCGAGGCCGCGCCGCGCATCGCGTATGTCGTCGCCGACTTCCACAACCCGACCGGGGCGCTCGCCGACGAGGACCAGCGGCGCCGGCTCGTGGAGGCGGCCCGTTCCGCCGGGACCGTGCTGGTCGCCGACGAGACCATGAGCGAACTGTGGCTCGACGACGATGTCGTGATGCCGCGGCCCGTCTGCGGCTTCGACCCCGCGGGTTCGACGGTGATCACGGTGGGGTCGGCGAGCAAGGCCTTCTGGGCCGGGATGCGCATCGGCTGGGTGCGGGCGGCCCCGGACGTCATCCGCAGCCTCGTCGCCGCGCGCGCCTACGCCGACCTGGGCACGCCGGTGCTGGAGCAGTTGGCGGTGAACTGGCTGTTCAGCACCGGCGGCTGGGAGCAGGCCGTCGAGCTGCGCCGCCACCAGGCCCGGGAGAACCGCGACGACCTGGTCGCGGCGGTGCGCCGGGAGCTTCCGGAGTGGGAGTTCTCCGTGCCCCAGGGCGGGCTGACGCTGTGGGTGCGGACCGGGGGGCTCTCCGGGTCACGGCTCGCCGAGGCGGGTGAGCGGGTGGGCCTGCGGGTGCCGTCCGGGCCGCGGTTCGGCGTCGACGGCGCCTTCGAGGGGTATGTGCGACTGCCGTTCACCGTGGGCGGCGCGGTGGCGGAGGAGGCGGCCGCCAGGCTGGCGGCCGCGGCCCGGATCGTGGAGAGCGGGGGGACGGTCGGCGTGGAGGGGCCGCGCACGTTCGTCGCCTAGAAGGGCGCGTGGGCGGGGCGGCGGTCACCCGCCCGCGCTCGACACCTGCTCCGCGCCCACGGAGTCGGCTGCCACGGCGTCGGCGGCCGTGGCCTTCGTGACCTCGGCGTCCGTGGCGTCCGTTTCGACGGGCTTGGTGAGCACGACCTCGACCGGTACCGGCGGCGGCGACTCCGTGTCGGCCGGCGGCTTGGAGCGCGGCGGCAGGAGGTCCAGCACCGCCTGCCGTTGGGCGTCGCTCGTCGCGTCGTCGTACGGGTCCGGGGTCGCCGGCACCTGGAGCCGGTGCACCGGCCCCGATCCGAGCCGGGCGTAGCCGCGTCCCGGCGGCGTGTGGTCGACGGGCGTGGTGTGCGGGGGTGCGCCGAGGACCGCCTCCAGCTGCTGCTTGGACGCCGGCCCGAGCGCGACCCGCGCGCGGGTGTGCTGCCGTACGGCGTCGCTCAGGGAGTCCAGGGCGTCGAACTGCTCCGCCACCACCACCGTGACCCCGACCGCGCGGCCGTGCCGGAGGGGGACCTGGAGGAGGGACTGCGGGTCCTTGCGGCCGTCCGTGTCGGCCAGGTGGGTGAAGGCGGTGGGGCGGTCCACAAGGATCCACAACGGCTGTTTGGTGTCCTGCGGCGGCGGGTCGCCCGCCTGCCGGGCGCGGTTTGCGGCGATGAGCCGGCGCTCCGTCTCGTGCACCGCCCACTCCAGGGCGGCCAGCGCCCCGGCCAGCCCGACCTCGACGCCCAGGACGCCGTCCCGGCCGGTGAGACAGGCGTACTCGCCGGTGCCGCCGCCCTCGATCACCAGCACCTCGCCGTGCTGGAGGGCCTGGAGGGCGATGGAGCGCAGCAGGGTCGAGGTGCCGCTGCCGGGCTGGCCGACCGCCAGCAGGTGCGGCTCGGTGGAGCGGATGCCGGTGCGCCAGACGACCGGCGGGACGTCGCGCCGGTCCTCGCCGTGGGTGAGGGGGAGCGTGCGCAGGACCCGGGAGGGGTCGGTGAAGCCCAGGACCGTCTCGCCGGGGGCGGTGACGAAACGCTGGGCCGCGATGTCGGTGGGGAGGGGGGCGAGGACGCTGAGGGTGAGTTCGTTGCCCTCCTCGTCCCAGACGAAGAGGTACTCGCGGCCACGGCCGGACTTCGCGGCGAGCAGCTGCTCGATCCGCGCGCGTGGGGCGGCCTCTCCGTCCGGGAAGAACGCTGGGTAGCGGATCACTAGGCGGGAGACGCGGCCCGAGTCGTCGAACTCCTGCGTCGGGAAGACGGTCTCCCAGTCGCCGCCGTGGGCGTACAGGGGAGCGGGGTCGTCGGCCGTCGAGAAGTACGGGACCAGGGCCTCGTGCAGCACCTGGAGTCGCTGGATCTGCGACTCGTCGGGGCCGTCGGGAGCCGGTGGGGTGCGGTCCCTGCCCTGCCAGGCCGCTGCCGCCATCAGGGTGATGACGGCGAGCAGCGGGCCGTACGGCACCAGCGCCACGACCAGGATCAACGAGGCCACCAGGAACAGCAGCGGTCCGCGCCGGTCCTTGGGGGTCTCGGCCCACCTGCGCCGCCCGGCCGAGGCCAGCCGGCGCAGTCCGCGGGTGATCGTGATCAGCGGATGGAGTACATCGGTGGCGCTGTCGGCCGCCGTCCGGGCCAGCTCCCGGCTCCGGGCGATCTGTGCGCTGCCTGTGCTCAGGATGCTGGGAAGGGGGCGCCGGGCCACTGCTGTCTCCTGTGAGGTGCGTACGGACGGGACGGGCGGCGTCAGAACTTGATGCCGCCGAGGAGGCTTGCCAGGCTCTCGCCGCCTGCCTTGATGCTCGGGGCGATGGCCGTACTGGCCATGTAGAACCCGAACAGGGCCGAGACCACGGCGTGCGACGCCTTGAGCCCGTCCTTGCGGAAGAAGAGGAAGACGATGATGCCGAGCAGGACTACGCCTGACATGGACAGGATCATTTGGGTTCTCCTGGTTCGCGGGGGACAGTCACCATGAGTACTTCCAGGATCACAGGATGTATCCATACTACAAAAGGTGCAACTGGGTGAAATACGGATGATTTCCCCCCACTGGCGGAAGGTCTGGTGGGTTGCCTGAACAGGAGAATCGCGTCGAACGGGTCCGCCCGTGATCGTCGCCGCCGACGGGACCGGCCAGGTGTCCGACGAGCCAGTACCCTGGCGTTTCACCTGAACGGTTGAGTGGAGAGGCGGACCGGCCGATGAGCGAAGCCCCCGACCCCGAGGTCGTGGAGCTGGCGACCAAGATCTTCGATCTGGCCCGTGGGGGCCGGACCGAGGAGCTCGTGGCGTACGTCGACGCGGGCGTCCCGGCCAACCTCACGAACGACCGCGGCGACTCCCTGGTGATGCTCGCCGCGTACCACGGTCACGCCGACGCGGTCGGGGCCCTGCTGGCCCGCGGCGCCGAGGCCGACCGGATCAACGACCGAGGCCAGACTCCGCTCGCCGGGGCGGCCTTCAAGGGCGAGGCGGACGTCATCAAGGTCCTGCTGGAGGCCGGCGCCGACCCCTCCCAGGGGACCCCGTCGGCCGTGGACACCGCTCGTATGTTCGACAGGGCGGAGCTGCTGGAGCTGTTCGGCGTGCACTGAGCCGACGGTCCTGAGCAGGTCAAAGGGAATTCCTGACCAGGTAAATCGACGACCACGGGGGAGGCGGTACAAGGCCGCCGGAAATTTCGGTCGCGGCAGGTAGAACAGCCGGGTCATCATGACGTCGTGATTCACGGACGCGATGGCTGGGCAGGTGTTGCCGCACCGCGCGGGCCGTGACGCGGTCCGCATGGGCCACCGACGAGAGGCAGAGGAAAATGGTCTACAGCAAGCAGGAAACGGCGGGCGCCCCGACGTGTTGTCACGCGGCCAGGTAATGCACGTCCCCGGTTGCGTCGACGCTTGATGTGAGGCTGTTTCCCATGTTCGATCCGGTCATAGCGCCCAGCGGCACGCTGCTCGGCCTGCTCCAGAGGGGCCGCGGCGACGGAACGTTGCACGCGCTCACCGCTCCGCGAACCGAGGCGCTCGCGGCGCTGAACCACTGTGTGCTGCGGGACCCCCGCCACGACTGGCAGGTGGAGAACCGCTCCCTCTACTACGCCCGTCTCTACCTCGACCTGAACGGCGAGCTGGACGAGATCGAGGCCCACCTCTTCGACGTCGAGGACTCCTTCGACACCGAGGAGTCCCGCACGGGACTGGCCCTGGCCGTCCTCGGCCACCTCGCCTCCTACGGCAGGCGGGACGCCCTGGCCCTGCTGCGCCGGTACGCGGCCTCGGGAGCCAACTGGGCCTGGGCCCTGGACGAACTCGCCCTGCGGGACGACGACGCCGGTCTGCGGGCCCTCGCTGCACCCGTGCTCGCACGGTTCGCCACCGATACCGAGGGCGAGACCGAACTCGCCGCCGCCGTACGGGACGCCTTCGAGCCACGGCCCTGGCGGCTGTGGGCCGAGGATCCCCGTGAGTACGTCTCCACGCGCGTGCGTGCCGCTCAGGAGGCCGGCTGCTTCGACCTCTGGCAACGGCAGCTGACCCCGAGCGGACCCCGCCCCGGCTGGAGCGTCCAGGCCGTCTTCGAATGGGCCCAGCAGGGCGTCGAACGCGGAGCCGCGCTCCATGTCCCCGCCGCCCGCTGTCTCTCCGCCGTGGCCGGGCCAGAGGACCGCCCCGAGATCGTGCAGGCCGCCAAGGACGGCACCGAGGGCGCCCGCTGCACCGCCCTGCGCTACCTCGCCGACTTCAACGACCCCGACGCCCTCGTCCTGATCGAACAGGCCGTGGCCACCGGCTCGACGCCCGTCGTCGAGGCCGCCGTCGACGCCTTCGAGCGCATGCGCAGCCTCGCCGCCGTGGACCGGGCCCGCGGCTGGGCCCACCGGCCCGACCCCCTGGGCGCCGCGGCCGGCCGCATGCTCGCCTGCCGGGGCGGCACCCAGGACAGCGACCTCGTCCTCGGCGCCCTGCGCGAGGCCGTACGCGGCGAGGGCTGCGACGCGCCGAGCCTGTGGACCCTCGTCGACGGCGCAGGACGGCTCGGCATCGTCTGCGCGGCACCCGTGCTGCGTCATATCTACCGCGAGACGGCCTCGTCCCACCTGCGCGGGCGCTGCGCCCGCGCACTCGCCGCCACCGATCCCTCCTACGCCGCCGGCTTCGCCGTCGAGTGCCTCTGGGACTGCGAGGAGGGCACCCGCGAGATCGCCGCCCGGCACGCCGAGACCGGCGACGCCCGGGTCGTGGAGCGCCTGCGCAGGCTCGCCGCCGACCCGGCCGAGGAGGCGGAGGTCCAGACGGCCGTGCGGAGCCGGATCGGACCGGACGCCGCGTCCGCGATGTGAACGCCGGGACCGGCCGCCGCCCGAGGGGAGCCTGGCGGCGGCCGGTCCTGCGCGGATGAACACCCGATGGCCTGCCGGGCGGACCGGCATGGACACCGTCCGACCTGCGCGGTACGCACCGGGTGCGCAGCGCAACGCTCACGGGACGTTAGTCGTTCGGAAAGATCCACTTTGACGCGTCCACGTCCGGGGCGGCGACAACACGGGTATGCGTGTCGTCATCGTGACCGAATCCTTTCCCCCCGACGTGAACGGCGTGGCCCATTGCGCCTTCCAGACCGCCCGACACCTCGTCGATCGCGGTCACACCCCCGTCGTCGTCGCCCCGGCCACCGCCGTCGGGACCGGGCCGGACGCCGAAGCGCCCTGCCCCGTCGTCCGGGTCCCCTCCCTTCCGCTCCCCGGCTACCCCCAGGTCCGCGTCGCCCTCCCCAGCCGACGCGTCGCCGCCGCCATCGCCGAACACCGTGCCGACCTGGTCCACCTGGCCAGCCCGTTCATCCTCGGCGTCCGGGGCATGGCGGCCGCCGCCCGGCTCGGTATCCCCGCCGTCGCGGTCTACCAGACCGACCTGGGCGGCTACGCCCGCACCTACATGGGCGCCGGCGAGGCAGCCGCCTGGCGCCGGATACGGTCCGTCCACGCGGCCGCCGACCTCACCCTCGCCCCCTCCAGCGCCGCCCTGCACGACCTGGACACGCACGGTGTGCCCCGGGTGAAGCTGTGGCCGCGGGGGGTGGACACGGTGCGCTTCTGCCCCGACCGACGCGACGAGGCACTGCGCCGCGCACTCGCCCCGAACGGCGAGCTGATCGTCGGCTACGTCGGACGGCTCGCCCCCGAGAAGCACGTCGAACTGCTTTCCGGCGTATGCGGGCTGCCGGCGGTCCGGGTCGTGGTGGTGGGCGACGGCCCGAGCCGGCCCGGCCTGGAGGAGACCCTGCCGGGCGCGGTCTTCCTGGGCAACCGCACCGGCGACGAACTCGCCCGGATCTTCGCCTCGCTGGACGTGTTCGTGCACACCGGCCCCTTCGAGACCTTCTGCCAGACCGTGCAGGAGGCCATGGCCAGTGGTGTGCCGGTGGTCGCGCCCGCCGCGGGCGGCCCCCTGGACCTGGTCGCCCACGGGCGCACCGGCCTGCTCGTCCCGCCCCGGGACGCCACCCTCGTGCGGGACGCGGTGGCGGCGCTGGTGGCCGACCCCGCGCGGCGGGCCGCCTACGGCGCCGCCGGGCGGGCCACGGTCGAGGGACGCACCTGGGCCGCCATCGGTGACCGGCTCATCAATCACTACGAGGACGTGCTCGCCGCGCGTCGACTGGTGGTGGCGGCATGAGCGGCCCGAACGACAGGAGCGGCACCGACGGCGGAAACGGTTCCGCCCGCCCCGCCCCCACCCCCACGAACGCCGGGCCGCTGCGGATCGTGCGGCTCGCCAACTTCGTGGCCCCCGCCTCGGGCGGGCTGCGCACGGCCCTGCGCGAACTCGGCAAGGGCTATCGCGCGGCCGGCCACGAGCCGGTCCTGATCGTGCCCGGCGAGCGGGAGAGCGACCGTCGGACGGAGCAGGGGCGGGTGATCACCCTGCCGGGGCCGCTGCTGCCCGGCACCGGTGGCTACCGCGTACTCACCGACAGACGCAGGGTCGCCCGTCTGCTGGCGGAACTCGCCCCCGACCGCCTGGAGGTCTGCGACCGCACGACGCTGCGCTGGACCGGCAGGTGGGCGCGGCGGGCCCGTGTTCCCGCCGTGATGGTCTCCCACGAGACCGCCGACGGAGTCCTGCGCACCTGGGGCGTGCCGGAAGGGGCGGCCCGGCGGGCCGCCGACGCGCTCAACCTCCGTACGGCGCACACGTACGCGCGCGTGGTGTGCACCACCGAGTTCGCCGAGCGGGAGTTCGTGCGGATCGGGGCGCGGAACGTCGTGCGGGCACCGCTGGGCGTCGACCTCGTCGAACGGCACCCCGCCCTGCGGGACGCCGGACTGCGGTCCCGGCACGCGCGCGAGGACGAGACCCTGCTGGTGATGTGCACCCGCCTGTCCGTGGAGAAGCGGCCCGGTACGGCACTGGACGCCCTGGAGGCGTTGCTGCGGCGCGGTGCGCGGGCGGTGCTGGTCGTCGCGGGCGACGGGCCGCTGCGGCCGCGGCTGGAGCAGCGCGCCCGTGAACGCGGGCTGCCCGTGACGTTCCTGGGGCATGTCTCCGACCGGGGCGCGCTCGGGGCCCTGCAGGCCTCGGCCGACGTGTGCCTGGCCCCGGGGCCGGCGGAGACGTTCGGGCTCGCCGCCCTGGAGGCCATGGCGTGCGGGACCCCCGTCGTCGCGAGCGCCTCCTCGGCGCTCCCCGAGGTGATCGGCGCCGCCGGGGCCACGGCGGCCGACCGGGGAGAGGCGTTCGCGGACGCCGTGGAGGACCTCCTGGAACGTCCCCTCGCGGCCCGCCGGGAGGCCGCACGCGCGCGTGCGGAGTGCTTCGGCTGGGGTACGGCGGTCGACGCCTTCCTCGCGGCGCACGACGCCGCGGTGTCGGTCACGGCACCGGTGACCGCACCTGTTCGTCCTTTCGTGCCCGGAGGCCTCGGATGAGACGCGTCCGCTTCGTCGCCCTCGGGGACTCGCTCACCGAGGGCGTGGGGGACCCCGTGGGCGAGGGGTGGCGCGGCTGGGCCGCGCTGCTCGCCCGGGGGCTCGTCGGCGAGGCCGAGGGGGCTGCGGGGGGCGCGGGGACTACGTGGGCTACGGGGGCCGCGGGGGCGACTGGGGCTACGGGGGCCGCGGCGGTCTTCGCCGGGACCGAGGGGCTTGGGGGGATTGAGGGGGGCGTGGACGCTTCGGAGCCCGGAGAGCCCGGAGAGCCCGTGGAGCGCGGAGAACTCGGGGAACCCGGGGAGCGCGGAGGACCCACGGAGCCCGTGGAGCGCGGGGAGCCCGTGGAGTTCATCAATCTCGCGGTCAGCGGCGCGCAGACACGGGACGTGCTGGAACGGCAGCTCCCCGCCGGACTGGAGCTGCGGCCGGACGTCGTCTCCGTGGTCGTCGGCGTCAACGACACCCTGCGCTGCACCTTCGACATCCATGCCGTGGCCGCCCGGCTCGACACGGTCTACGGCTCCTTCGCCGAGCAGGGCGCGGTCCTGCTCACCGCGTGTCTGCCCGATCCGGGCGGCGCCCTCGGGCTGCCCGGGGCTCTCGCCCGGCCACTGGCCCGGCGGCAGCGCGCGGTCAACGCCGTCGTCCACGCGCTCTCCGAGCGGTACGGCGCCGTCCACCTGCACGCCGCGGAGGGCGCCTGGCTGACGGACCGGGCCATGTGGAGCGCGGACCGGCTCCACCCCGGAGAACGGGGGCACCGGCAACTGGCCGTGCGCTTCCACGCGGTGCTGGCCGGGGCGGGCCTCGCGACCGGTTCCGCGCCCTCGCCCGAGCCCGAGTTCCCGGCGCCGACGACCTCGGCGAGCCTGTGGTGGCTGGCCACCGCCGGCACCGGCTGGGTGGCCCGGCGGTGCACCGACCTGCTTCCGCAGCTGCTCAGGCTGGCCGCAGACGAACTGCGGCACCGCGCCCGGGGGACGAGCGCCCGCCTCGATCTGCGGGCCTCCGCGGCGGTGTCCGCGGCGCTCGCCGCACTCTCCGTGGCGGAGCGGCAGCCGGACGCCGCCTGAAGCCCGGCGGGCGCCGCCTGCGTCACCTTCGGCGTACGGCCACGAAGCGGACCGGCGTTCCGGGCACGGCCTGGGCCGCGGCCGCGAGGTCGCCCGCGCGGACGACCCCGATCACCGGGTAGCCGCCGGTGGTCGGGTGATCGGCCAGGAAGACCACCGGCCGGCCGGCGGGCGGAACCTGTACGGCCCCCAGGACCATGCCCTCGCTCGCCAGCTCACCGCTGCGGGCGCGCTCCAGGGCGGGCCCCTCGGTACGCAGCCCGATGCGATTGCTCGCCGACGACACGAGGAACGTCCGCGACGTGAAGGCGCGGAGCGCGCCCGGGGTGAACCAGTCGTCCCGTGGGCCGAGCGTCACCCGGAGGACGAGCTCGGCCGGTGGCGCCGGCTGCGGGGCGACGTCCACGCGCGCGTGCGGGACGAGTTCGCGCCCCAGCGGCAGGACGGTGCCGTCGGTGAGCGGCGCGGGGCCGAGGCCCGAGAGCAGATCCGTGGACCGGCTGCCGAGGACCGGCTCGACGATGATGCCGCCGGCCAGGGCCACGTAGGTGCGTACCCCGGAGACGGCCGGTCCGATCTCCAGGAGTGTCCCGGCGCGCACCCGTACGGGCGCGCCCCAGGCGACCGGCCGGCCGTCCACCGTGACCCGGCAGGGCGCGCCGCCGACCGCGACGGTCATGTCGGAGCGCGGCCTGAGGGCGCAGCCGTTGAGCGTCGTCTCCAGGACGGCCGCATCGGGCGGATTGCCCACCAGCCGGTTGACGAGGGCCGCCGCGGGCGCGTCGAGAGCGCCGGAACGGGGCACGCCGAGGTGCGCGTGTCCCGGGCGGCCCCGGTCCTGCACCGTGGTGAGCGCCCCGGCGCGGACGACGGAGACTGCTCGGTCGCTCATGAGCCGCCCACCGTGTCCGCAGGACCCGCAGGACCCGCAGGACCCGCAGGCTCCACCGGCCTCGCAGGTCCCACGGGTCCCACCGGTCCCACCGGGACGAAGCGCACGCGCGTGCCCGGTGACAGCAGCGCGGCCGGCACGCGCGCGTGGTCCCACAGCACCGCCTCCGTGCTGCCGATCAACTGCCAGCCGCCCGGCGACGAACGCGGGTACACCCCCGTGTACGGCCCCGCCAGCGCCACCGAACCGGCCGGCACGGCGGTGCGCGGAGTGGCCCGGCGCGGTACGTCGTAGCGCGGAGGCAGGCCGGTGAGATAGCCGAAGCCGGGCGCGAACCCGCAGAAGGCGACCCGGAACTCGGTGGCAGCGTGGATGCGGGCCACCTCCTCCTCCGGGACCCCCCAGTGCGCGGCGACCTCGGCCAGGTCCGGGCCGTCGTAACGGATCGGGATCTCCACGGCCGCCCGCTCACGCGGGGGAGCGGGCGGTACGTCGGACGCGGCCAGCTCGGACGCCAGCCGGCCGGGGTCGGTCAGACCGTCCAGGAGGACGGTGCGGGCCGCCGGGACGATCTCGCGGGCCCTGAGGAGGCCCGCCGCGCGGCGACGCAGCAGCTCCGCGTGCAGCGCCTCGGCCTCCGCGCCCGACGCCAGCTCGACGAGCAGGGCGTCGTCGCCGACGGGCAGGACGCGCACGCTCATACGAAGGCCTCCACCCGTACGCCCGACTCCTCCAGCCCGCGCCGGACCCGGCGGGCCAGCTCCACCGCGCCGGGCGTGTCGCCGTGCAGGCACAGCGAACGCGCGCGTACCTCGATGGACGATCCCGCGTGGGAGGTGACCTGCCCGAGGCGGGCCAGGCGCACCGACCGTTCCACGACGGCGTCCGGGTCGGTGACCACGGCCCCGGCCCGCCCACGGGGCACGAGCGTGCCCTCCTCGGTGTACGCGCGGTCCGCGAAGGCCTCCGGGACGGCCGGGAGCCCCGCTCCCCGGGCCAGCTCCAGCAGGCGCGAGCCGGGCAGCCCGAGCACGGGCAGCGCGGCGCCGGCGAGGCGGACCCCGTCGACCACCGCGCCGGCCTGCTCCTCGTCGTGCACGACCCGGTTGTAGAGCGCGCCGTGCGGCTTCACGTACGCCACGCGCGCGCCCGCCGCCCGGGCGAACACCTCCAGGGCGCCGATCTGGTACGCCACCTCGGCGGCCAGTTCGGCGGACGGCACGTCCATGGCGCGCCGCCCGAACCCCGCCAGGTCCCGGTAGGAGACCTGCGCGCCGATCGTCACTCCCCGCTCGACCGCCAGCTCGCACACCCGGCGCATGGTGACCGCGTCCCCGGCGTGGAAGCCACAGGCCACGTTGGCGCTGCTGACGACGGACAGCAGCTGCTCGTCGTCGGTCAGCTGCCAGCGGCCGAAGCCCTCGCCGAGGTCGGCGTTCAGATCGATCGCGGTCGTCGCGCTCATGGTTCCTTCGTATCTCCTTCTCAAGCCACGCGGTACTGCTCGTCGCGGGCGTCGGTGAGGAACATCTGTCCTGGGGCGTGGGTGAGGGCGAAGGGCGGGCGCGAGGCCATCACCGCGGCCTGCGGGGTCACACCGCAGGCCCAGAACACCGGGATGTCGTCCGGCGCGGCTTCCACCGGGTCGCCGAAGTCGGGCCGGCCGAGGTCGTCGATGCCCAGTCCCGACGGATCGCCGCAGTGTACGGGGCTGCCGTGCACCGCCGGGAGCAGGCTGCTCTCCCGGATGGCCGCCGCGAGGTGCTGCGGCGGCACCGGACGCATGGACACCACCATGGGGCCGTGCAGCCGCCCCGCGGGCCGGCACGGGCGGCTCGTCACGTACATCGGGACGTTGCGCCCCTGCTCGACGTGCCGGATCGGTACGCCCGCCGCGGACAGCGCCCACTCGAAGGTGAAACTGCACCCGATCAGGAACGACACCAGGTCGTCACGCCAGTACCCGCGCACGTCGGTCGGCTCCTCCACGAGCTCCCCGTCCGCCCAGACCCGGTAGCGCGGCAGATCGGTGCGCAGGTCGGCGCCCTCGGCCAGGACGGTCGTCCAGGAGCCGGCGTCCGTCACGTCGAGGACGGGACAGGGCTTCGGGTTGCGCTGGCAGAACAGGAGCATGTCGTACGCCCAGTCGGCCGGCACCGAGATCAGGTTGACCTGGGTGTGGCCGCCCGCGACCCCGGCGGTGGGGCCCGTCAGGCCCGCCCGGAAGCGGGCCCGGGCGGTGGCGGGGCTCCACGCGTGCGCGTGCTCGTCGAGGAGGGTCACGGGACGGTCCTCGGTGAGGGGCGGACGGCGGTCCTGCGTAAGGATCGGACGGTTCACTCCAGTTCCTTCCCGCGGGTCTCCGGCAGCCCCAGCAGCGCCAGGGCGGCGATTGCGTAGCCGATCGCGCCGAACACCAGCGCGCCGCCCACGCCCCAGCTGTCGGCGAGGAAGCCGACCGTGGTGGGGAAGACGGCGCCCACGGCGCGGCCGGTGTTGTAGGTGAAGCCCTGCCCCGTGCCGCGCAGGGCCGTCGGGTACAGCTCGCTCAGATAGGACCCGAAGCCGCTGAAGATCGCCGACATGCAGAACCCGAGCGGGAAACCGAGCACGAGGAGCACGGTGTCCGCGCCGCTCGGGATGTTCGCGTACGCCAGGATGCACACCGCCGACAGCAGGGCGAACAGCCAGATGTTGCGGCGCCGGCCCAGCCGGTCGGTGAGGTAGCCGCCGGTGAGGTAGCCGAGGAAGGCCCCCGAGATCAGGAAGGTCAGATAGCCGCCGGTGCCGACCACCGACAGGCCGCGCTCGGATTTCAGATAGGTCGGCACCCAGGTCGCCAGGGTGTAGTAGCCGCCCTGCACACCGGTGGAGAGCAGGCCCGCGAAGAGTGTCGTCCGCAGCAGCGGTCCCTTGAAGATCGCCGGGAACGAGCCCTTCTCGGCGCTCTGTTCACGTGCGGCGGTGGCCTTTGGCGCGTCCTGCACCCGGCGCCGCATCCACACGACGAGCAGGGCGGGCAGCGCGCCCGTCCAGAACATCACGCGCCAGGCGATGTCGTCGCCGAAGAACGAGAAGACCAGTGTGTACGCGAGTACCGCCATACCCCAGCCGACGGCCCACGAGCTCTGGATCGCGCCCAGGGTGCGGCCCCGGTGCTTCGCGCTCGCGTACTCGGCGACCAGGATCGCGCCGACCGCCCACTCGCCGCCGAAGCCGAGGCCCTGGAGGGACCGGAAGACCAGCAGCGTCCCGTAGGTGGGTGCGAAGCCGCAGGCGACGGTGAAGACCGCGTACGTGATCACCGTGATCATCAGGGCCCTCACCCGGCCGATCCGGTCGGCCAGCACCCCCGCCACGGCCCCGCCGATCGCGGAGGCGACCAGGGTCACGGTGGTGAACAGGCCGGTCTGGCCGCTGTCCAGACCGAAGTACGCCGCCAGCGCGACCATGCTCAGCGGCAGCGTGAAGTAGTCGTAGGAGTCGAGGGCGTAGCCGCCGAACGCGCCGGCGAAGGCGCGGCGGCCGCGCGGGCCGAGGGCGCGCAGCCAGGCCAGGGCGCCGTCGTCGGGAGCGTGTGCGGCGGTGGCGGTGTCGGGGCGGGTGTCGGTGGCCGGGGTCCGGGGTGGGAGGGGCGTGCTCATGGGGCACCTCGCTGAGGGAGGACGGAGGGTGCGGGGAGTGAGCCGTGCCGTGCGGAGGCGGGTCGCCGCGGCGGGGGACGGGCGGTGCCATGGAAACGAAGGTAGGGGATCGTTGAACGATCCTTCAATACCCATGTTGTTTCGTTCTCGTGCCTGCGGTTGAATTCCGGGCATGGCAGAGCAGCTGGCGGGACTGGCCGACGACCGTGCCCTCCTGGGGCGCACGAGCACGGCCGAACGCGTTTCGGACATCCTCAGGAGCCGCATCGCCGAGGGCTATTTCCCGCCCGGGACCCGGCTGTCGGAGGACAGCATCGGCGGGGCGCTCGGCGTCTCCCGCAACACGCTGCGCGAGGCGTTCCGGCTGCTCACCCACGAGCGCCTGCTCGTCCACGAGCTGAACCGCGGCGTGTTCGTCCGGGTCCTGACCGTCGAGGACGTGGAGGACATCTACCGCACGCGCGCGCTCGTCGAATGCGCCGTCGTGCGCGGACTGGGCGAGCCGCCGTACACGCTGGACGACCTTCGCGCGAGCGTCACCGAGGGACAGGTCGCGGCCGTCGAGAATGACTGGAAAGGACTGGGTACCGCCAACTTCCATTTCCACCGCGAGCTGGTGGCCCTGGCCGGAAGCGTTCGCACCGACGAGCTGATGCGCAGCGTCTTCGCCGAGCTGCGCCTCGCCTTCCACCTCGTCGACGAGCCCCGCCGGCTGCACGAGCCGTACCTCCAGCGCAACCGCCAGATCCTCCAGGCCCTGGAGGCGCGGGACGCGGAGGAGGCCGAGCGGCTGCTGGCCGTCTACCTGGCCGACTCGTCGGAACGCGTGGTCGAGGCCTACCGGCGAAGGGTCGAGGGCGACCGTGCCCAATAGAGGGTCGAGGGCGACAGTGCCCAATGGGGGCGCGGGGAACCGCACGACCGGCCCCCACCGGTCCGCAGCCGGAGAACGACCCGTAGTCGTCCGGCCGTCCCGTCGGAGGCGATAGGCGCCGTTTGGGTCGATGTCAGACCGAGGACCTAGTCTGTGCACCGTGACTTCGCCTGCGTCGACGGACCGTGTTCCGCCCCAGCTCAGCGCGGGGCCGCGCCCCGCTCCGGGCCCGGCCGCCGACGAGGGGCTGGCGCGGCGGCTGCGCGCGCTCGCCTGCACCGCGCCGATCCACGACCTCGACGCCCGCAAGGCGAACCTCGCCGGTGAGTACTCGGTCTACGGCATGGCGGAGATCGCCCTCGCCGCCATCGACCTCGTCACGCTCAACATGGACTTCGACACCGGCGCCGACCACGACCAGATAGTGGCCCGCCTCATGCCGCGCATCGCCGCGCAGGCCCCGCGGCGGCCCGTCGCCGAGCACGAGCGGGTGGCCCGCTGGGTCCTGGAGAACCTGATCAACGTCGGCAGCGTCGACCGCGGCTTCCGCGCCGCGTACGGCACCTTCGCGCCGGACGGCACGTATGTGCGCCGCGACTACGACTTCAAGCTGATCGAAGAGGTCCCAGGCCATGGCGGCGTGGTCTACCTCCGCACCACCGACGAGGCGGTCAACGTCCTCGTCGGCGCCCTCGACACGGACGTCACCAGCGCGCAGATCGCCGCCGAGGTCAAGCTCGAGGTGCTCATCCGGCGCGGCCGTCTCGCCGACGCCCAGCTGGCCGCCGAGCAGGCCCGCTACCGCACCGTGCAGTACTCGGAGACGTTGCGCCGCGCCCTGGAGGCGACCCGGCGCAACGTGCGCGCGGTGGACTGGCTCAACGCCGTGCCCGACATGATCGCCGAAGCCCTCGACCACGTCGCCGACCGCTACCGCCACGAGAACGCGATCCTCACCAACATCCGCAAGGCACGCGACGAGATCGAGGACGCGGAGAACAAGCGGCGGGCCGCCGAGCTCGTCGACATCGTCAAGGACTGCATCCGCCGGCACACCCAGTTGCAGTCCCGGCTGCTGGAGGCCGGCCCGCTGTTCCGCGCCGAGCAGGACCGACAGGCCTTCGCCACGCCCATGACCTCGTCGGGCATAGACCTCTACGGGCAACTCGTCACCCCCGTGCTGCCGTTGCCGCTGGAGCAGGCGGTCCGGGTCACCGACGCGTTCTTCGCGCGGGGGACCGGGCTGCGCACACCGGTGTCGGTGCGGGTGGGTGATCTCGTCGACCTGCTGCTGACGCCGCCGGTGGAGCGGGAGCACCTGGGGGCGGAGATGCCGGAGCCGGACCTCATCGCGACACCGGACGACAGCCGGTTCAGCGAGGAACAGCTGGCGATGGCCAAGCGGCTGCTCGATCTTCCGGCCGACGCGCCACGACGGCTGTCGGGACTGCTCGAGGAGGCGCGCGCCAAGGAGGGCGAAGAGCTGGCCTACCTGGTGGCACTGCTGGCCGTGCACGCCGCGAGTCCGGCCGTGGGCACCGCCTACCGCCAGGGCGAGGAGAAGCTGCTGTTCGCCGTGGACGACGGGCAGGAACTGGACGACCCGGGGTTCGGCGGGGCCGATCTCATCGTCGGCACCGCCCTGTTGGACGCCGCGGGAATGGCGGCGGACCGGACGGAGGCGGCATGAGCCGGGCCGGGAACCGAGTGGCCGAGCACGAGAACACCAAGGAGCCGAAGCTGTGACCGAGCACGTCGAGTGGAGCGATACGGAGGCCCCCGCCCCGGCGGTGAGCACCGCCGTCACCCCCGCCGACGCCGCCGACGCGGCGCGGCTCGTCGCCTTCGGGCTGCAGCCCAAGTTGCAGCCCGCGCGGGACCAGGAGTACGCGGAGCTGCTGCGGCGGTACCGGGAGGATCCGCCGTTCGCGCGGCTCGCCGACGCCGTGGCCGCCGGACTCGGGCTGATCGTGCTGGAGGTCTCCCCGCGCGCGGGGATGGCGGTGACCGCCGCCGAGGACTCGGTGTTCGCCGTGCGGATGGGGGACTACGCGCGTCGTACGTCCGCCGACGGCGGCGACCGGTTCCTGCACGGGCTCGCGCACCTCTCCGTCGCCGCGATGGCGTTCCCGCGACCCGAGGACCTGGCCGACGACGGCTACATCGGCCGGGTCAGCGTCAACGGAGTGGACGCCTTCGTGCGCCAGGCCTGCCACCGGCTGGAGGAGCGGGCGGAGGAGCAGGGCGAGAACACCGACCCCGCCACCGACGCGCCCGGACTGGAGGCCGCCTGGCGGATCTGGGCCAGACGCAGCTCCACCGGCGCCACCAAGGACGCGCGCAGACTCGCCGGTTCCACGACCGGCATCGTCGGCAAGGCCGTCGCCTTCCTCACCGACTCCGGGTTCCTCCAGCGGACCGGTGACGACGGCGGCGGTACCTACCGGACGACCGCCCGTTATCAGCTCCAGGTGCGTGACATGGCGGGTGGTGCCGCCATGGCCGAGTTGCTGGAGCTGGGCGTCGTCCCGGTCACCGACGGCTCTCCGACGCTGCTGCCCGCCGAGGAGACCGACGACCTGGACCTGGTGGCCGACGCCGGGCTGCCGTTCCACTCCTGAAGCTTGCGAGTCGACCGGCTTGCGAGCCGACCGGCTTCCGAGTTTCCGAGCTTCCGGAGCTCACGGGCCTTCGGGTCCCTGAGCTCCTGAAGCGCCACCTCCCGATCTGCCGAAGACTTACGAGAGTCCGCCATGTACGAGCTGTCCCGGGTCCGCCTCTACTCCATCGGCCCTGCCGGTGCGCGCTACGCCGACACCGTGCTTGACCTGCGGGGCGTGGGCGCCGTCGTGCCCGACCCCGCCCCCACGCAGGCGGAGTTCTTCGAGGAGGAGCCCGTCGGCCCGCCGCGCAGGCCCGCGCCCGCGGGCGTGCTCTTCCTGGAGAACGGCGGCGGCAAGTCCGTCCTGCTCAAGCTGATCTTCTCGGTGATGCTGCCGGGCCACCGCAACACCCTCGGCGGCGCCAGCTCCGGCGTGCTGCGGAAGTTCCTGCTCGCCGACGACTGCGGACACGTGGCGCTGGAATGGCAGCACGTGCTCACCGGCGAGTGCGTCGTCGTCGGCAAGGTGAGCGAGTGGCGCGGGCGGCAGGTGTCCAACGACCCGCGGAAGTTCGCGGAGGCCTGGTACTCGTTCCGGCCGGGGCCCGGGCTGAGCCTGGACAACCTGCCCGTCGCCGAGTCCACCGGCGTCCGCCCGCCCGTCGAGGGAGCCTCCGGCGCGCAGGGGCGGCGGCGCACCATGAAGGGCTTCCGGGACGCCCTCACCGAGGCGGGGAAGGCGTATCCGCACCTGGAGGTGCACTGGGAGGAGATCCACGACCGGTGGATCGAGCACCTCGGCGAGCTGGGCCTGGACCCCGAACTCTTCCGCTACCAGCGGGAGATGAACGCCGACGAGGGTGAGGCCGCCGGCCTCTTCGCGGTCAAGAAGGACTCCGACTTCACCGACCTGCTGCTGCGCGCGGTGACCGACACACGGGACACCGACGGGCTCGCCGACCTGGTCAGCGGCTTCGGCAACAAGCTGGGCCGCCGCGCCGAGCTGATCGCCGAACGGGACTTCACCGCCGGTTCGGTGGACCTGCTCGGGCGGATCGTCGAGGCCGCCGAGGCGCGGGCACGCGCGCGTGACATCCACGCCGGCGCCGAGCGCCGCACCCGCGCGCTGGCCCGACGGCTGTCCGCGCGGGGCGTGCGGGAGAAGACGCGGGCCGGTGATCTCGCCCAGCGCGTCACGGCCGCCGCCTACTCCGTCACGCACTCCGAGAGCGCACGGGAACGCAGCGCGCTGATCGCCGCCGAAATCGCCTTCCGTCACGCCTCGTTGGCGCTCGCCGGCGCCGAGAAGTTGGCCGCCGCGCAGAAGCGCGAACTCGCCGACGCCCGCACCCTGCACTCCGCCTGGCAGGCCGCCGAGGCCGTGCTGCGCCACCGTGCCGCCGCCGACCGGGTCGCGCGCGTCTCCGTCGCGATCCAGGAGGCCGAACGCGACGCCGCCCCCGCGCTCGCCGCCCGCGCCAAGGCCGCCGTCGACCTCGTGCGGGCCCTGCACGCGGCCGCCGGGAAGGCCGAGGCCCTCGCCAACGAGGAGGAGGAACGCTCGGCGGCACTCCAGGAGGTCGGCGAGTCCGCGCACCGGGACTCGACGTCCGCCGCCACCGACGCCCAGCGCGCCCGCAGTGAGGTCGGACACCTGCGCCAGCGCCTCTCCGAGGTCGAGCAGGAGACCGCCGAGGCCGTACGCGCGGGCTGGCTCGACGACAGCGCGCCCGACGCCGACCCCGCCCGCGCGGCCCTCGCCGCCAGTGACGCCGAGAAGACCGCCGTCGCCGCCTGGGACACCGCGCGTGACGCCTCACACAGAGCCGCCGAGCACGCGCGCGAGGCCGCCTCCGCGGAGTCCCGCGCCGAGCTCACCGCGGCCCGGGCCGCCGACGCGGCGACGGCCGCGCACCGGTCGTACGAGGCCGAGCAGCGGCTCGCCGAGTCCCTGGCCGGAGAGGAACGGCTCGCGGAGCTGCTCGGGCTGACCGGCGGCGGGGCACGCCCGCGGATCCCGCAGCCGCGGCAGAACGGCGAGCCCGACGACGACTCCCTGCTGACCCCCGAGGACCTGGACCGCTGCGCCGACGAGCTGCGCGACCTCCTCGACGACGCCGTCTCCTCCGCCGAACGGCAGCTCTTCGAGCTGCGGACCGCGGCCGCCGACGACTCCCGCATCCTCGGCGCGCTCGGCGACGGGGGACTGCTGCCGGCCGGCCCGGACGTGCTGGCCACGGTCGAGTTCCTCGGCGAGCACGGCATCCCCGCCCTGCCCGGCTGGCGCTACCTCGCGCAGGCCGTCGACCCCGCCGACCACGCGCGCGTGCTCGCCGCCCGGCCCGAACTGGTCGACGGCGTGATCATCACCGACCCCGCCTCGCACGCCCGCGCGCGCAAGGCGCTCGGTGACGCCGCCCTGCTGCCCCGCTCGGCCGTGGCCGTCGGTACGGCAGCCGCCCTGCTGGCGCCGACCCCGGCGGCCGACGCGCTGAGCGGTGACGTCTTCCTCGTCCCGCCGAACCCGGCCATGCACGACGAGCAGGCCGCCGACGAGGAACGGCAGGCGCTGCGCGCGCGGGCGACCGAGCGGGACGAGGACATCCGCCGGCTCGCGGCGCGGCTCGGCAAGGACCGGGAGTTGTCCGCCCGGCTGGCCTCCTGGCGTAGCGGCTGTCCCGCCGGACGGCTCACCGAGCTGGCCGGATCCGCCGGTGAGGCGCGCGCGTTCGCCGAGGAGTGCGAGGCCGAGCTGTCCGAGGCGCGGACCGTGCGCGCGGAGGCCGACGAGATCGCCGCCGAGGCGGCCCAGGTGCGCGACGAGCGCCAGGAGGCCGCGCAGAAGGCCAGGCGGGCCGCCGACGCCCTGGCCGGCCTCGCCTTCCGGCTGCGTGAGCGCGCCGGCTGGCAGGTCAAGGTGCGTGAACTCGCCGACGAGGCAGCCGAGTCGGAGGCCCGCGCCCAGACCTGCCTGGAGCGCGCCCGAGCCGCCGACGAGGACCGGCGCGGCGCGCAGCGCGCCGCCGACGACGCCCGCCGCACCGCGCGTGCGCTGCGCGCCGAACGCGCCGAGATCGCCGGCGCCCCCGACGACGTACCGGACGCCGAGGCAGACGCGTCCAGGACGTCCCTGCCGGCGCTCCGCGAGGCCTACCGGGCGGCGTCCCAGCTGTACGAGAAGGTCGGCGTCGGCGCGGACCTGCGGGCCGAGCAGGCCCGCGGGGAGAGCGACGAGAGCGCGGCCCGCGCCGAGCTGGACCGGCTCAGCAACAAGGTCCGCACGCGCGCGGAGCAGTTGCTCCAGTCGCCCGACGGCTCCGACGGGCCGTCCCGGCAGGCCGCCGCCGCGCGCGCGGAGGAACTGGTGCAGCTCCTGGAGACCCGTGTGTCCACCGCGAGCGAGCAGCTCGGGCGGCTGCGCGGCGAGGCCGAGCGGTACGCCCCCGAGGACGGCGAGGCCCACACCGACCTGCCCGAGGAGCTCCAGCCGCGCGACGCCGAGCACGCCCAGGCGCTGCTGCGCACCGCGACGACCGAACTCGGCGCCCGCACCGAGGCGTTGAACCAGGCACGCGCGGCCCACGCCGAACTCCTGGCCGCCCACCGTGCCGCCGAGGACGCGGCCGGGGGCTTCGACGAGATCGCCGCGATGCTCCGGGATCTGCTGCGTGAACACACCCCGGACGAGGACCAGGAGGAGTCGGAGCCCTACCCGGGCACCACGGAGGAGGCCCGCCAGTCGGCCGCCGAGACCCGCCGCTCCCTGCGCGGCTGTGCCGCCGACCTGTCCGCCGCCGAGTCCGCCGTCCGCGAGGCCAGCGACATCCTCGTCCGGCACGCCAACTCCACGCGCTACGAGCAGGTCCGCACCCCGGCCCGCCAGCAGATCCGCGAGCTGCCCGCCTCCGCGCTGCCCGAGCACGCGCAGAAGTGGGCGAACGCCTTCGCGCCCCGACTGCGGGTCCTGACGGACGAGCTGGAGCAGCTGGAGCGCAACAGGGACTCGATCGTGGACCGGCTGCGCGGGCTCGTCGAGTCCGCGCTCGCCACCCTGCGCTCGGCCCAGCGGCTCTCCCGGCTGCCCGAGGGGCTCGGCGAGTGGTCCGGCCAGGAGTTCCTGCGCATCCGCTTCGAGGAGCCCGACCAGAGCACCCTCACCGAGCGGCTCGGCGAGGTCATCGACGAGGCGACCCGGGCCGCCGTGAAGAAGAACTCCGACCTGCGGCGCGACGGCATGTCACTGCTGCTGCGCGGGGTCGGCGCGGCCCTCCAGCCCAAGGGCGTAGCCGTCGAGATCCTCAAGCCGGACGCCGTACTGCGGGCCGAGCGGGTCCCGGTCGGTCAGATGGGCGACGTGTTCTCCGGCGGTCAGCTGCTCACCGCGGCCATCGCCCTGTACTGCACGATGGCGGCGCTCAGGAGCAACGACCGGGGCCGGGACAAGCACCGGTACGCCGGCACGCTGTTCCTCGACAACCCCATCGGGCGCGCCAACGCGACCTATCTGCTGGAACTCCAGCGCGCGGTCTCGGACGCCCTCGGTGTGCAGCTCCTCTACACCACAGGGCTGTTCGACACGACGGCGCTGGCGGAGTTCCCGCTGGTCATCCGGCTGCGCAACGACGCCGACCTGCGGGCGGGCCTGAAGTACATCAGCGTCGAGGAACACCTCCGCCCGGGTCTGCCGCAGCAGAGCCCGGCCGGAGGAGGCGAAGGGGCGCAGGTGCGCAGCGAGATCACGGCGACCCGGATGTACAAGCGGCCTGCGCCGAACGCCGGTTGATCAGCTGTCCGCCAGGCGGTGGTCCTCGAGCACACCGGTCCGATGCCGCTGCACGAACCAGTAGTAGGCGAAGCCACCGCCCGCGATCACGGCCACGAACAGGGCGGCGCCCCACTGGAGGTACCAGTGGAAGGGCGCCGCCGCGTTGTAGACCGAGGCGCGCGGCCAGATCAGGTTGATCGTCATCGCCGAGCCCCACACCCCCGCGACGATGTTGACGAGCAGCCCCCAGCGGCCGAGCGAGAACTTCCCGTCGCTCGCCGGCTGCCACTTGCCGCGCAGCCGCGCCACCAGCATCGGGCCGGTCACGCCCAGGTAGGCGAGGTAGATCATGATGATGCCGATGCTGGTGACGACGGTGAAGATCTGCGGCTGGCGGATGTTGACCACGAGGATCGACAGCGCCAGCACACCGATGATCACGGTCGGCAGCACCGGGGTCCGGAAGCGCGGGTGGCACTTGGCCAGCCGCGAGGACCAGGGCAGGTTGTTGTCGCGGGCCATCGCGAACGCCAGCCGGATCGCCGCCGTGTGCACGGCCAGGGCGCACACCGTGACGGCGATCAGCACACACCACAGCATCGCCTTGCCTGCCGTCGGACCGAGTACGTCGAGCACGACGTACTGAAGACCGTCCGTGGACAGCTTCTCGCCCTTCAGTCTGGAGACGCTCATCAGCGCGAGCAGCAGGATCAGTCCGCCGAGGACGAAGGAGGCGATGATCGCCCGGATGATCGCGCGGGGCGCGTTGCGGGACGGGTCGATGGACTCTTCTCCGAGCGACGCGGCCGTGTCGAAGCCGTACATGACATATGCCGAGGCCAGCGAGGCCACGAGGAACGCGCCGAGATACCCGGTCCCGTAACCCGCTCCCGTGCCGTTGGTCTCCATGATCACCTGGGGGCCGCGGGTGATGTGGACGGCGAACAGGACGATCAGTACGACGGTGGCGATCAGCTCGATGAACACACCGGCCGTGTTGATCGTCGCCATCAGCTTGACGCCGAACGCATTGACCAACGTGGTGAACAGGATCAACACGGTGGCCAGGACGACCGCGTTGGTCGCCACGTCGTACTTGCCGGTGCCGTCACCCACGAACTGGAAGGCCGAGGAGATCTGCGGCAGCGTCAACTGGTAGGCCAGCGCCACGGCCGCGATCGACACGATCGAGGCGGTCAGCATCATCCAGCCGGCCAGCCAGCCCAGATGCGGATTGCCGATCTTCTTCGACCAGTTGTAGACGGACCCGGCGACCGGATAGCGGGCGGCGAGCTCCGCGAAGCACAGCGCGACCGTGAACTGGCCGACGAACACCATCGGCCAGGACCACCAGTAGGCGGGGCCACCGCTGCCGTAGCCGAAGTAGAACAGCTGGAAAGTGCCGGTCAGGATCGAGATGTAGCTGATGCCCGCGGCGAAGGTGTGGAAGTTGCCCAGGGTTCGCTTGAGTTCGGGCCTGTAGCCGAACTCGGCGAGCTCGGCGTCGTCCCGCTGAGGGCCTGGCGGATGCTCGGCTGTCGTCATCGGCGGACTCCTGGTGCTCGTGGGAGACCAGCACACCACCAGCGCGTTACGTCCGCGAGATCATCGCCGGTCGAGTCCGTTCACACGCCTCGAAGACCTGCGCTCACTCTGTGAACGGGCGCGGCCTGACCAGGGAAACTGTCACGGCTCCCCTGGTCAGTGCCACGCAGACCGCCTCAGGAGTGGGACAGCTGCCCGGCGCCACCCTGCCTGCGTATCCGTTCCTGCGCGCGCTCAATGGCCTGAGCCTGCCGGCGCGTGCGGCGGCGCTCACGCCGCAGTGACCGCGCGGTGCTGCTCGGCGTCGACACCACGCCGTTGCGCTGGTTCCACACCTGCCGGGTCACCCAGACGTCCAGGGCACCCCAGGTGGCCAGCACCGTGCTGACCACACTGCTGATCACCATCGGGAACGCCAGCCAGGATCCGGCCAGGGTGCACAGGAAGGCGACCATCGCCTGTATCAGCGTCACGGCGATGATCAGCACCGCACGCACCGCCGCCGTACGCACCGGGTCGGGCATCCGACGCCGCCGCGCGGGCACCTCCACCCACAACGGGCGGTAGACCGCTCGCGCTCGTGCCGTGGTGGAACCGCCGCGGGTGTCGCCCCTGTCGGTCCGCCGGACCTCGGGCGCCGTGTCGCGACCCTCTGCGGCCGCGGGGACACCACGACCGGTCGACCCACGCCTGTCCGTCGGATTGTCGCGCCGCTCCGCTCTCACCTGCTCGTTCGCCGGAATGTCGCGATCCGGCGCCTCGGGATCCCGCAGTGCCGTACTGCCCACTGCCCCGCTCTCCTCGGGCGCCTCACGCCGCTCCGCCGTGCCCATCACTGTGTCACTCCCCACCGCCAGCAGACCGCTCGCCTCCGAGTCGAAGACCCGGCTCCCCAGTGGCTGCCCGGCTTGCGCTGTTTTACGCCGCCCGGGTGCGGCAAACGGCTCGTGTGGCCGATTCCGCCCCCAATTCCCAATGAGTAGGACGAACGACGTGCCCTGAAGATTCCCGAGTTGCGAAAAATTCTGGCCAACTCGGGTGCACAGCCGACCGGATCCGGCCGGGTCCGGAGGATCGGATCCGGGGGGACAATCTCCCGTAATTACCGGACAACACGCCATGTCTCGCCCTCGGGGCGGAAGTTCAGCTTCCGGACAGCTCTTCGAGATCACTGTGCGTCGGTAGTAGGCTCGCGCCGTTTGTTGACGCACACGCGTACCCCCTGCCGGTGGGGGTTCGAGCTGGGGGAGGCCATGCGCTTTCGCGGGAAGTCGATCCGCCGGAAGATCGTGGCGCTGCTTCTCGTGCCGCTGGTGTCCCTGACCGCCGTCTGGGGCTTCGCCACGGTACTCACGGGACGCGAGGCGGGCCGCCTCTTCACGGTGTCGTCCCTCGTCGAGAAGGTCGGCTATCCGATCGAGGACACCGTCCGCGTCGTTCAGCAGGAACGCCGTCAGACCCTCGTCTACCTCGCCGACCCCCGTGCCTCCGACGCGCTGTCCGCGCTGCGCCGCACCCGGACCGCCACCGACGAGGCACTCGCCGAGATCCGCAGGAACGCCCAGGATCCCGACGTGCGCGACGTCCTGGACCAGGACGACGGGGAAGGCCTGACCGCGGTGCTCGACGCCTTCGACGGCGTCGACTCGCTGCGCCGCAGCGTCGAGGAGGGCACCGTCACCCGGGCGCAGGCCCTCGCCCTCTACACCCAGCTGATCGACCCCTGCTACGCCCTGCTGGCCAAGCTGGACGTCGTCGACAGCGTGGAGATGGACAAGCAGTACCGAGCGCTCGTCAGCGTCGCCCGAGCCCGCGAACTCCTCTCCCAGGAGGACGCCCTGCTCGGCTCCGCCCTGGTCGTGGGCCGGCTCAGCCACGAGGAGATCCGTGACGTCTCCGACCTCGAGGCCCAGCGGGAGGTGATCTACGAAGTCAGCCTCGCCCAGCTGCCCACCGCGGAGCGCGAGCGCTACGAGAGCTTCTGGAAGAACGCCACCACCGCCCCGTTGCGCACCGTCGAGCAGGCCGTCGTCGGCACCACGCCCGGCGACATGCCCCGGGGCGTCAGCGCCAAGAACTGGGACACCGCGGCCGGAAACGTCCTCGACGAACTCGGCACCCTGGACGAGCAGGCCAACGACCGTTACCAGGACCGTGTCCGCCCGGTCGCGATCGAGGTCATCGTCAAGGCGGTCGTCGCCGGCGTCTTCGGGCTGGTCGCCCTGCTGGTCTCCCTCGTCCTGTCCGTACGTATCGGCCGCGGTCTCATACGCGACCTGGGCCAGCTCCGGCTGGAGGCGCACGAGGCGTCCGGCGTGCGGCTGCCCAGTGTGATGCGCCGCCTGTCCGCGGGCGAACAGGTCGACGTGGAGACCGAGGTCCCGCGGCTGGAGTACGACAAGAACGAGATGGGCGAGGTCGGCCAGGCCCTCAACACCCTCCAGCGCGCCGCGGTCGAGGCCGCCGTCAAACAGGCCGAACTGCGGTCCGGGGTCTCCGAGGTCTTCGTCAACCTCGCCCGCCGCAGCCAGGTACTGCTGCACAAGCAGCTGACCCTGCTCGACACGATGGAGCGCCGCACCGAGGACACCGAGGAACTCGCCGACCTCTTCCGCCTCGACCACCTCACCACCCGCATGCGCCGGCACGCCGAGGGCCTGGTGATCCTCTCGGGCGCCGCCCCTTCCCGGCAGTGGCGCAGGCCCGTGCAGCTCATGGACATCGTGCGCGCCGCGGTCGCCGAGGTCGAGGACTACGAACGCATCGAGGTCCGACGGCTGCCGCGCATCGCCGCCACCGGTCCGGCCGTCGCCGACCTCACCCACCTGGTGGCCGAACTCCTGGAGAACGCCACGGTGTTCTCCCCGCCGCACACCGCGGTCCAGGTGTTCGGCGACCGGGTCGCCAACGGCTTCACCCTCGAGATCCACGACCGCGGCCTCGGCATGGCACCCGAGGCGCTCCTGGAGGCCAACCTCCGGCTCGCCGAGACACCGGAATTCGAGCTGTCCGACACCGACCGCCTCGGGCTGTTCGTGGTCAGCCGGCTCGCCCAGCGGCAGAACGTCCGCGTCTCCTTGCAGCCCTCGCCGTACGGGGGGACGACGGCCATCGTCTTCATCCCCGACGCGCTGCTGACCGACGACGTCCCCGACACCAACGGCATCGGCTTCCGGCTCGACCGCCCCCGGCCCCCGAAGGAGGCCGACTCCGCGGAGACCGGCAGGACCGCCCTCTCGCCGGCCTCGATGCAGCTTCCCGTGCCCGCCTCGATGCTCGACGGTCCGGTCGAACTGGAGGCCCCCGTCGGCCTGGACGCCCTCGGTGACTTCCCGGCCGCCCTGGACGAGGACGACGACCACGGTGGCCTGTTCCGCCCGCGGCGCTCCCTCACCCGCACCGACGACGAACCGGCGGCGCACACCGTCGACCAGCACCACAAGCTGCCCGACAGCCCCGGCGACCCCCATGAGCCCCTCGTCGGCGACCCGGCCGGTCCCGTACCCCTGACGCCCGGCCGCCGGATGCCCAAGCTGGTCAGCTCGCACGGTCGCCCGGTCCCGGAACAGCGGCCCCGGCGCGCCGAGACGGACACCGAGCCCCCGGCCAGGCCCGGCCCCCGCCGGGTGGAGAACGACGGCCCGGCACCGCTGCCCTCGCGCCGCCGCGGCATGACGGCGCAGATCCCCCGCAGCGCTGGCACGCCCGAACGGACCGGCAACGGCGCACAGGAGCCGACCCGGCCTCCCGCCCTTCCACAGCGCACGCGGCAGGCCACGGCCCGGCCCGGCGGCCCCGGCGGCACGCCCGAGCGCGCGGACACCGCGTCCGGCGGGACGGACGGCGGCGGCTCAGGGACGGGTGCGCTGCCCCGACGCGTACGGCAGGCGAACCTGGCCCCACAACTGCGGCAGGGCCCGGCCCCGCGCACCGAGGACCGAACCGACCCCGCGGACCGGGACGCCGACGAGGTACGCAGCCGTATGGCCTCGCTCCAGCGCGGCTGGCAGCGCGGCCGCGTAGAGAACGCCGCGGGCGACGATGCCCACAGCGGCGCAGCACCACAAGGAACGAAAAAGGGGGACGGTCGATGACCGCACCGAAGGCGACCGGCCACAGCACCACCACCAACAACGGCGAGCTGAACTGGCTCCTCGACGAACTCGTCGACCGCGTCGCCGGCATCCGCAAGGCGGTCGTCCTCTCCGGCGACGGTCTCCCGACGGGGGTGTCCAAGGGCCTGTCCCGGGAGGACGGCGAGCACCTGGCCGCCGTCGCCTCCGGATTCCACAGCCTCGCCAAGGGCGTCGGCCGTCACTTCGAGGCCGGCAGCGTCCGCCAGACCGTCGTCGAACTCGACGACGCCTTCCTGTTCGTCACGGCCGCGGGTGACGGCAGTTGCCTCGCCGTCCTCTCGGACGCCGACTCGGACGTGGGGCTCGTGGCGTACGAGATGACGCTCCTCGTCAAGCGGGTCGGCGTACATCTGGGCACCACCCCGCGCACCGATCTGCCCTCGGGCGGGTAGTGGGATGGCATGAGCACAGACGGTCAGGGAAGAAGTCACTGGTTCGACGACGAGGCCGGACCGGTCGTCCGTCCGTACGCCATGACGCGGGGCCGCACCACCAGTGCGGTCCAGCACCGTCTCGATCTGATCGCGCTGGTCGTCGCCGAGCCCCACGCCGAGGACGCGGACGCGGATCCGTCGCTGTCCCCGGAGCACGTGGACATCGTCGGTCTGTGCCGGGAAGCACCGCAGTCGGTCGCCGAACTCGCCGCCGAACTCGATCTGCCCATCGGCGTGGTTCGGGTCCTCGTCGGCGACCTCGTGGACGCGGAGTTCGTCCACGTGAACCGGCCGGTGCCTCCTGCCGAACTGCCGGACGAGAGTATTCTGCGCGACGTGATCAACGGCCTCCGAGCGCTGTGAGCAGCGCGGAAGCGAGGAGAGGACGTGACCGGTTGCGGGTGGATCGAGTCAAGCCATCGAGCAGGAGAAATGATCGATGATCTTCGGGCGTTCTGAGCGCGGCAAGCCCCCGGTCGAGCCCGTCACGCTCAAGATCCTGGTGGCCGGCGGCTTCGGCGTGGGCAAGACCACCCTCGTCGGGGCGGTCAGCGAGATCAAGCCGCTTCGTACCGAGGAGTACCTCACCGAGGCGGGCCGCCCGGTCGACGACACGACCGGCGTCGAGGCCAAGCACACCACCACCGTCGCCATGGACTTCGGGCGCATCACCCTGCGCGAGGACCTGGTGCTCTACCTCTTCGGGACGCCCGGCCAGGAGCGGTTCTGGTTCATGTGGGACGAGCTCTCCGAGGGCGCGCTCGGCGCCGTCGTGCTCGCCGACACCCGCCGGCTCGAGGACTGCTTCGCCGCCGTCGACTACTTCGAACGGCGCTCCATCCCCTTCCTCATCGCCGTCAACTGCTTCGAGGGCTCCGCCCGTTACCCGGAGGAGGACGTCCGCGGTGCCCTGGACCTCGACGACGGCATCCCCGTGGTGCTGTGCGACGCCCGCGACCGAAGATCGGTGAGGGACGTTCTGGTCGGCGTCGTGCAGCACGCGATGGACTTCGGGGCCGAACGCCGCCAGGCGATCACCACCTGAGACACCCGCACGGCCGCACGGCCCGCACCCCCGCCGACCGGGGTACGGGCCGTGGCCCAAGGGGACGCACGCGCGCGTACTAGCCCTCGCCGTCCTCCAGCCAACCGAAACTCTTCTCCACGGCCTTGCGCCAGTTGTGGTACTCGCGGTCACGCACCGACGCCTCCATGGCCGGAGTCCACTCGGCGTCCTTCCGCCAGTGCGCCTTGAGCTCGTCGAGGTCGTTCCACACGCCCACGGCGAGCCCCGCGGCGTACGCCGCGCCCAGGCAGGTCGTCTCGGAGACCCGGGGCCGGATCACGGGCACGCCGAGCACGTCCGCCTGATGCTGCATGAGCAGGTTGTTCTTGGTCATGCCCCCGTCCACCTTCAGGGCCGTGATCTGCACCCCGGAGTCCTGGAACATGGCGTCCACGACCTCGCGCGTCTGCCAGCTCGTCGCCTCGAGCACCGCACGCGCGAGATGCCCCTTCGTGACGTAGCGCGTGAGGCCGGTGACGACACCCCGCGCGTCGGAGCGCCAGTACGGCGCGAACAGTCCCGAGAAGGCGGGGACGATGTAGGCGCCGCCGTTGTCGTCGACGCTCGCCGCCAGGCTCTCGATCTCGTCAGCCGTACGGATGATGCCGAGCTGGTCCCGGAACCACTGCACGAGCGCACCCGTTATGGCGATCGAACCCTCCAGACAGTAGACGGGCGCCTCACTGCCGATCTTGTAGCCCATCGTCGTCAACAGCCCGCTCTTCGACGGCACCGGCCGGTTGCCCGTGTTGAGCAGCAGGAAGCTTCCCGTCCCGTACGTGTTCTTCGCCGTGCCCACCTCGTAGCAGGCCTGGCCGAACACCGCTGCCTGCTGGTCGCCCAGCGCCGAGGCGACCGGCACGCCGCCGAGCTGGCCCACGGCCGTGCCGTACACCTCGGCGGAGGATCTGATCTCCGGCAGCATGGCCTCGGGCACGCCCATCGCGGACAGGATGGAGGCGTCCCACTGCAGGGTCTCCAGGTTCATCAGCATGGTGCGCCCGGCGTTGGTGACGTCGGTGACGTGCACGCCGCCGTCGGTGCCGCCGGTGAGGTTCCAGACGAGCCAGGAGTCGATCGTGCCGAAGGCGATCTCACCGCGCTCGGCGCGCGCCCTGAGGCCCGGCACGTTGTCGAGCAGCCAGGCCGCCTTGGGCCCGGAGAAGTAGCTGGCCAGCGGCAGCCCGGTCTGCTCACGGAAACGGTCCTGCCCGTCGGATCCCCCCAGCCGGCCGCAGAGTGCCGCGGTGCGGGTGTCCTGCCACACGATCGCGTTGTGCACCGGCTTGCCGGTGGCGCGGTCCCACAGCACGGTCGTCTCGCGCTGGTTGGTGATCCCGAGGGCGCTGATCTGGTCGGCGCGCAGCCCGGCCCTGGCGATCGCCCCGGCGACCACCGCCTGCACCTTGGACCAGATCTCCGTGGCATCGTGCTCCACCCAGCCGGGCTTGGGGAAGATCTGGCGGTGCTCGCGCTGGTCGACGGCGACGATCGCGCCGTTCCGGTCGAAGACGATGCAGCGGCTGGAGGTGGTGCCCTGGTCGATCGCGGCGACGTACTTCTCGGCGTTGTCCGTCATGGCTACCCCTTGGGCTGGTTCAGAAGGCTGCGTGGATGACTGCGGCGGCGGTGGGACCTCTGCTCAGAAGGCCGCGTGGTGGAGGAGGCCCGCGAGCGCCCCGCCGACCAGCGGACCGGCGACCGGGATCCAGGCGTCACCCCAGTCCGAGGTGCCCTTGTCCGGGATGGGCAGGAAGGAGCGCACGATGCGGGGCCCGAGGTCGCGTGCCGGGTTGGTGACAGCAGCGCGGGCTCCCGCGCCGGACAGGATGAGGATCGCGGCACCGATGACCTCGCCGACGAATATGTCTCCGTTGCTCATGGCGGCTCCTGGGCCCGGCCCGGGGGCGGATCGACCCCGGTGCTCCGTGCAGGGTGCTGTTCCCGTGGCTGCTGCGGCCGGGGCAGGGAGATCCCGTGCCCCGCCCGGCGTCCGTGACGAGCGTGCCGTCCTGGCCGAATCGCCCTCGGGGGAGTGGGCCTTCCCTCGGGAGCACGCATGGCGCGTGCCTGGACACGCCGAGAATGTACGGCGATGTCGGCTGACACCGGGAAGTGTTCACCGGCGCCCAGGGAGCGTCAAGGAGGCCGACGGCAACGGTTGGGGACGCCTGGGGCGGCCGCGCGACCCGGCGTGCGGGGCGTCGACCGTCGGCCCAGCGCCCCCGGCTCGCCCCCTCCCCGCTGCCTGACCTCGGCCCGGGCCCCGGGAGGACCGGCGGACATCGCCGAGCCCGACAGCGGGATGTCGTCCGGTACCGACCACCCCGGTTCGGCCGCCTGTCCGGCCGCCGACGTCAGGTCAGCCCATCCCCGTCTCCGCCCCCGTTCCCGCTGGTGTCATCGGCTGAGCCCCTCGCCGGATCTGGTATCCGGCCAGACCCGCGTGCCCAACGACCCAGCTCGCCCCTCGCAATGACTTCGCGGCCTTCTTCAGGGGCGCCAGACACGCCGCCGCCTGGCGGTGGTCAGTCACACTGCCCGGCCGGCACAGGACCGTGGCCAGCGACAGCGTGACCGGGTGCCCGCCCGCCGACCACGGAACGTCCAGCACGGTGGAGACCAGTGGCTCGAGGCTCTCCGGATCGGCCAGCACCAGGAAGTCGTCCCCGCCGATGTGGCCCACGCGCGCGTTCCCCGACGCCGTCATCCGGAGTGCCCGGCCCACCGACCGGATCAGCTCGTCACCCGCAGCGAACCCGGCCCCGTCATTGACCTGTTTGAAGTGGTCGATGTCCAGCCAGCTCAGCGCGAACGCCCACCCCTCGGCGATCCTCCGGTCCACCTCCCCGGTGATCGTGTCCGAACCGGGCAGCCGTGTCAGCGGGTTGAGGCCGGCCGCCTCCTCGACCCGGCTCTCGGCCAACGCCCGTACGAGGTCCGCGAGCCGGACGACGCCCACGCAGCGCCCGCCGCGGTCGACGACCGCCACATCGTCGGAGGTACGGTCAGGGTCGCCGACCGCGACCACGTCCAGAACCTCCCACGCCGTCGCGTCCACGCCGACCGTCCGCGGCGGATACCCGAGCTTGGCCGCGGGACGGTCCGCGTACAGGGCATGGCCGTAGCGCCCTGACATCGACAGCAGGAAGCGCGACCGGTGCACCGACCGGACGGGGACCCCGGTGCGGTCCACGAGCAGCACCCCGGACACGTCCGGCGCGCCCGTCAGCAGCGCCCGCACCTGCCCGGCGGAGGCGGTCGCGGGCAGCAGCGCGGCCGGCCGGACGAACTCCCGCACCGACGGCCCCGACCGGAGCGCCGGCAGGACGCCGGGACCGAGCGGCGGAACGTACACGTCGGCGGCGGGCACCCGGCTCGGCGGCGCGAAGAGCGTGCCCTGGGCCAGCTGCGCCCCGGCCGACATCGCGGCCGCACACTGGAGTTCGGTCTCGACGCCCTCGACGACCAGCAGCGCCCCCAACTCGTCGCACAGCGTCCGCATCGCCCTCACCGCCGCGGGCCGGGTCAGGAGCGAGGCGTCGAGTTTGACCAGGTCCGGCGCGATGTCGACGAGCAGCCGCAGCGGTGCGTCCCCGTCCCCGACCCCGTCCGCGCCGACGCGGAAGCCCTGTTCGCGGAGTGCCGCCACGGCCGCCAGGAGCGCGGGCTGAGGAACGTGCGTGAAGGGCGGAACCACGTCGAGCGTGACTTCCCACGGCAACCGCCCCGCCTCGCGCACGGCGTCGTGCAGCGCGGTGAGCCCACCGAGATCGGCCAGAGTGCCGGCGAACACGTTCACATGCAGGGGCAGCAAGGTCTCCTTGCGGGCCGCCGCGCGTACCGCCGCCACGGCCAGTCGGCCGTCGAGTTCGGGATCCCGGCGAGCCTGCGCCAAGATGTCTCCGGCCTCCGGGCGGGCGAGTATCTCCAGCCCCGCGACCCCTCCGGTGGTCAGGTTGACCACCGGCTGGAAGGCGAAGCGGAGAGTGTCCGTCCAGGAGTGCACGGCAGCATGATTGCGCTGCGGGCGGGCGCCCAGGCCCAGTTCATGAGACGTTCACACAGGTTTCCGGGGTGAACACGGAGGGTGAGTCGGGCCGAGCGGTGCGGTGAGGCGGAGACGTAGCCGTCCTCCTCACCGCACCGCGACCACCGCCGAACCATGCCCGAACAGCCCCTGGTTCGCCGTGACGGCCACGCGCGCGTCCGGGATCTGACGATCGCCCGCCTGCCCCCGCAACTGCCAGGTGACCTCGCAGACCTGGGCGATCGCCTGCGCGGGCACCGCCTCGCCGAAGGAGGCGAGTCCACCGCTCGGGTTCACCGGTATACGGCCGCCCGGCGCCGTCACGCCCTCCCGCAGCAACTTGGCGGCCTCGCCTTCGCCGCACAGCCCCAGATCCTCGTACCACTGCAACTCCAGTGCGGTGGACAGGTCGTAGACCTCGGCCAGGGACAGGTCCTCGGGCCCGATGCCCGCCTCTTCATAGGCGGCGCGGGCGATCGAAGCCCGGAAGGGTTCACCGGCCGGCTCGGCCCCCGCCGCGGAATCGGTCGCGATGTCCGGCAGATCCAGCACCGTGCTGGGATACCGGGGCGTCACGGTGGACACCGCCCTGATCCGTACCGGCTCCGCCGCCCCGTGCCGACGGGCGAACTCCATGCTGGACAGCACCAGGGCCGCCCCGCCGTCCGACGTCGCGCAGATGTCCAGCAACCGCAGCGGATCGGCGACCACCGCGGAGGCGGCGACCTCCTCCGCGCTGACCCGCTTCCGGTAGCGCGCGTTCGGATTCAGCGCGCCCATAGCGGAGTTCTTCACCTTGACCTGCGCGAAGTCCTCCGGCGTGTCCCCGTGCACCGCCATGCGCCTGCGCGCGTACAGCCCGAAGTACGTCGGGTTGGTCGCGCCGAGCACCCGGAACCGCAGCCAGTCCGGGTCGTCCGGCCGATCCCCGCCCGCCGGCCGGAAGAAGCCCTTGGGGGCGGCGTCGGCCCCCACCACGAGCACCACGTCCGCCAGACCCGCGAGGATCTGGGCCCGGGCCGTGTTGATCGCCTGAGCGCCCGACGCGCAGGCCGCGTACACGCTCGCGACGCGGGCGCCCTGCCACCCCAGGGCCTTGGCGAACGTCGCCCCGGCCACATATCCCGGATAGCCGCCACGCACCGTGTCCGCGCCCACGATCGATTCGACGTCCCGCCAGTCCACACCGGCGTCCGCGAGGGCCGCGCGCGCCGCCTTCACGCCGTACTCGACGAAGCCGTGCCCCCACTTGCCCCACGGATGCATCCCGGCGCCGAGCACCGCCACCTCCGCCGTCATCACGCCACCCCCGTCGGCCGCCATCGCCAGGTCGTCCACGTCGTATCCGCGTCCTCGTCGAGCACGCCCGGGACGACCTCCACCTCCATGCCCACCGTCAGATCGGCGACGGTGACCCCGGGAACCGCCTGTCCCAGCACCACGATCCGCTCGGACTCCAGCTCCACAGCGATCAACGCGTACGGCTCCCATGGAAGTTCCGGATCGGTCACATAGGGTGATGGCGGACGGTACCGGCTGTCCGTGTACGACCACACACGCCCCCGCCGTGAAAGCGGGAACTCCTCCAGATGGCCGCCCCGGCAGCCCGGGTTGCGGCAGTGCGTGTCCTCACGCGGGAAGAAGACCGACCCGCAAGCCGAGCAGCGCGTGCCGAGCAGCCTGAAGTCCTCCCCGTCCCCGACGAACCATCCCGTGACCACGGGTGTGCGTGTGCGTGCCAAGACCCCTCCCGACAGCATGTCTGACGGAACGTCAGAAGTGTGTCACGGGCGTGGTGAAATGGGCAGGGCAGGAGACATGACACGACTTTCCGGCGCGGTACGCGCTGTCGTCGCCGTGCTCGTCGCCCTGCTGACCGTGACCGCCGCCTCCACGACCGCGCGGTCGGCCGCCGGCCCCGTGGCCCCCGCGGACTTCGTGGCCCTGAGAACCGTGGACCCGACGATCCTCCAGGAGATGCGCTACTTCACCCCGCACAACTTCGTCGGCGAACGCATCGACGGCTACCGGCAGCCGATCTGCATCCTCACCCGGCCGGCCGCCGAGGCCCTGCACAAGGCCCAGAAGAGCCTGCTCAGCCAGGGATACACACTCAAGGTGTACGACTGCTACCGCCCCCAGCGCGCCGTGAACCACTTCGTCCGCTGGGCCGAGGACCTGAACGACGAGACGACGAAGGGGGAGTTCTACCCGAACGTCGACAAGACCCGTCTGTTCGAGGACGGCTACATCGCCGAGAAGTCCGGACACAGCCGCGGGTCGACCATGGACGTGACCATCGTGAGGCTCCCCGCCACCCCGACCAGGCCCTACGTGCCCGGTGAACCCCTTGTGCCGTGCTACGCGCCGCAGCAGCGGCGCTTCCCCGACAACTCGGTCGACATGGGCACCGGATTCGACTGCTTCGACACCTTGGCCCACACCCTGGACCCGCGTGTCCAAGGGCAGCAGCGCGCCAACCGGACGCTCCTGACGAGCAGCCTGGAAGAGCTCGGCTTCGTGAACCTCGCCGAGGAATGGTGGCACTACACCTTCAAGCCCGAGCCCTACCCCGACACCTACTTCGACTTCCCCGTGTCCGCCAGGTCTCTCGCCCGGGCGTACTGAGCCGCCTCGGTACGACGCCCTCCCCAAGATCGGATACGCTCCGCCGCGTGTCCGAAACTCTGCACTCCACTTCGAACTCCGCGCGCGACTCCCACTGTTCGAGCTGCGGAGCGCCCTACGGGGAGGGCGTCACCGGCTGGCCCCGCACCTGTCCGGCCTGCGCCACCGTGGCCTACCGCAACCCGCTGCCGGTCGCCGTCGCGCTCCAGCCCGTGTACGACACCAAGGGCACCGCCCTGGTCGTCATCACCCGAACCATCGCCCCCGCGCGCGGGGGCATCGCGCTGCCCGGCGGCTACATAGACGACCGCGAGGACTGGCGCCAGGCCGTCGTGCGTGAACTCGGCGAAGAGACCGGCATCGACGCGGCGGCCCGCGAGGTGCGGCTCGCCGACGCCATGAGCTCTCCCGACGGCCACCTCCTGCTGTTCGGGCTGCTGCCGGAGCGCCCCGCGGACCGCCTCCCGGCGACCGCCCCCACGGACGAGACCGAGGGCTGGCACCTTCTCCACCGGCCGGAGGAGCTCGCCTTCCCCCTGCACACGCTCGCCGTGCGGGCGTTCTTCGAGGGCCGCTACATCTGAGCTCACCGCTCGTCGAGCCCGCGCACCCGCACCCGGTGGGACGGCACGTGCACGCCGTCCTCACCCTCCCGCTCGACGACGACCCGCGGCCCCTCCCAGCGGGCGACGTACCGCTCGACCTCCGGCTCCTTCCAGCCGTCGCCCGCGTCCCGCACCACCACGCCGCCACCCGTCCGCCCCCGCACCGGCGCCCACACCTCCAACTCCAGCCGCCCGTCGTCTCCGCGCACCGGTATGACGGCACCCGCGCGCGCGAGCACCGGGACACGCGACAGCGGGGCATCCACGAGCACCTGCCCCGGCCCCTGGTACGCCCGCCCCGTCGCCGTGTCGTACCAGCGCCCCCGCGGCAACTGCACCGCTCGCCGGTCGCCGCCGGGGGCGAGCACCGGAGCCACCAGGAGGCAGTCACCCAGCAGGAAGGCGTCCTCGCAGTCCCGCAACGCCCGGTTGCCGTGCGCCCCCCACCACACCGGACGCACATAAGGGGCCCCCGTACGCCGGGCCAGATGCGCCAGCGTCACGAAGTACGGCAGCAGCCGCCGACGCTCGACGAGCGCCACACGCGCGTGCTCCAACACCTCGGCACCGAAGTCCCACGGCTCCCGGTGCCCGGCCCGCACGCTCGCGCGCGTGCGGAACAGCGGCAGGTACGCGCCCAGCTGGAGCCGGCGCAGATACAGCTCGGGCGACGGGCCGCCGTCGAAGCCGCCCACGTCGGAACCCGCATACGGCACTCCGCACAGCCCGAGCCCCAGCACCAGGGACAGCGACGCCCGCAGTCCCGGCCAGCCCGGGGTGACGTCCCCCGACCAGATGCCGCCGTAGCGCTGCACGCCGGCCCAGCCTGACCGCGAGACGACGAAGGGCCGCTGGTCCGGAACCAGTTCCCGCAACCCCTCGTAGGCTGCCGAGGCCATGCACAGGCCGTACACGTTGTGGGCCTCGCGATGGTCACCCCCGCGTCCCTCCAGGGCGTGCCGGGCCGACCGGGGCAACGTCGGCTCCCCGAAGGCGGCGAACACCGTCGGCTCGTTCATGTCGTGCCAGAAGCCGGCGAACCCCTGCGCGATCCGTTCCGCGTAGAGACCTCCCCACCACTGCCTCACGCGCGCGTGGGTGAAGTCCGGGAAAACGGCCTCCCCGGGCCTGGCGACTCCCTTGACGAGCCGCCCCGACGCGTCCCGTACGAACGCGTCCTCGGCCACCCCGCCGTCGTACACGGCGTTGCCCGGCACGGCCTTGACCGCCGGGCCCACGGCCGACACCAGGCGGATCCCGTCCCGCCGCAGTTCCTCGGAGAGCACCGCCGGTTTCGGGAAGCGCTCCTGATCGACGGTGAACACCTGGTGCTCGGCGCAGTGGTCGATGCCGAGGTGAACGGCGTCGAGCGGCAGACCGTGCTCCTGATGGCCCGCCACGGTCCGGCGCACCTCGTCCTCGCTTCCGAGGCCCCGGCCCGCGAGCTGATGACCGAGCGCCCACGCGGGCGGCAGCGCAGGCGCCCCGGTGAGCGATACCCAGGCGAGCAGCACGCGCGCGGGGGTGCCCACCACCACCCAGCAGCGCAACGGACCTCCGTCCATCCGCACCTCGCACGCCCCCGACCGGTCGTGCCCGGAGCCGGCCCCCTCCTCGCCCTCCCGCAGCGTGACGGTGCCGTCCCAGGAGGTGTCGTGGAACACCAGGTGAGTGGCCGCGTCGGCCACGACCAACTGCACCGGCATCGTGAGAGGGAGCGGATCGTCCCCACGGCCGAAGGCGCGCCCGGGATCCGTGTTCCACAGCCGGTACGTCCCGTCGCGCAGCCGCGGCCCGGACGCCCGCCCGCCGAGGCCGAAGAAGCGCGCGTCCGCCGCCACCTCCGAACGCTGCATCCAGCGCGCCTGGCCGCCCTCCTCCGGCTCCCACCACCGGGGCGGCAGCTCACGCCGCAGCATCACGCCCCCGGGCGTGCACACCTTGATGGCGCCGTGCCGTGACACCACGACCGTCACCCGCTCGGCGACGACGCGCCACCCGCCGTCCTTGTCGGGCTCCAGCACCGCTCGGGGATCCGGCTCCGGACAGCGACCGGCCAGCGCGTACGACGGCTCGGGCTCGGCACCGTCCCAGCCCCAGAACACCGCGCCGTTCACGGCGACGCGGATCCTCAGCTCGGAGCGACTGAACCGGAGCGTCCCACCGCCGGGCCCCGGCTCCACCTCCTGCACAGGACCAGGCACCCGCGCGCGCTCGGGACCCCGCACCGGCAAGGCGGCGGCGTCGGCACGGTTCCTGCGCCAAGCGGCCCGCACCGTCCGCAATCCCTGGGCAGCTCCCGCGGAACCGACCGCCTTCATCGAACGCACCAGGTCACGACCGTCCATGCTGTTCACCCTGTCACTGACCGCGCGACGCGCGCGGGTCGTTCAACTGCCGTTCACCCGTGGTGAGGCCACATCTTCACGAGACGGACTGTGGGGAGCCCACCCTGGTGCAGAAGTCGATCACATGGCATCGTCCGTGTCAGCCGCGTCACGCGCACCACCCCAGCTCGTGCGCGGGCGACGCACACGACGCGTACAGCCCGGGAGCCGCCCCATGCCGACCGTGAACCCCGAGCCGCTCTGGCGGCCCGATCCGCAGCGCATCGCCCAGGCCCAGGTCACGAAGTTCCAGGCCTGGGCCGCCGACCAGCACGGAGCCCCGTCCGACGGCGGATATCCGGCACTGCACCGCTGGTCCGTGGACGAGCTGGAGACGTTCTGGAAAGCCGTCACGGAGTGGTTCGACGTACGGTTCTCGACGCCCTACGCGCGCGTGCTGGGCGACCGCTCCATGCCCGGCGCCCAGTGGTTCCCCGGAGCGACGCTGAACTACGCCGAGCACGCGCTGCGCGCGGCCGCCACCCGCCCGGCCGAACCGGCCCTGCTGTACGTCGACGAGACCCATGAACCGAGCCCGGTGACCTGGTCCGAGCTGCGCCGCCAGGTCGGTTCGCTGGCCGGTGAACTGCGCGCCCTGGGCGTCCGCCCGGGTGACCGGGTCAGCGGCTACCTCCCGAACATCCCGCAGGCCGTCGTAGCCCTCCTCGCGACGGCCGCCGTGGGGGGCGTCTGGACCTCCTGCGCCCCCGACTTCGGCGCCCGCAGCGTCCTCGACCGCTTCCAGCAGGTCGAACCCGTCGTCCTGTTCACGGTCGACGGTTACCGCTACGGCGGCAAGGAGCACGATCGCCGTGACGTCGTCGCCGAACTCCGCGCCGAACTGCCCACCCTGCGCGCCGTCGTCCACATCCCCCTGCTGGGCACGGAGCCGCCCCAGGGGGCCCTGGAGTGGTCGGCCCTGACGGCCGCGGACGAGGCACCCGTCTTCGAACAGGTTCCCTTCGACCACCCCCTGTGGGTGCTCTACTCCTCCGGTACGACCGGTCTGCCCAAGGCGATCGTCCAGTCTCAGGGCGGCATCCTGGTCGAGCACCTCAAGCAGCTCGGACTGCACTGCGACCTGGGCCCCGAAGATCGCTTCTTCTGGTACACCTCGACCGGCTGGATGATGTGGAACTTCCTCGTCTCCGGCCTGCTGACCGGCACGACGATCGTCCTCTACGACGGCAGCCCCGGCTATCCCGACACCGGCGCACAGTGGCGGATCGCCGAGCGCACAGGCGCCACCCTGTACGGCACGTCGGCCGCGTACGTCATGGCCTGCCGCAAAGCGGAGGTGCACCCGGCCCGCGACTTCGACCTCTCCAAGGTCCAGTGCGTCGCCACCACGGGATCCCCGCTCCCGCCCGACGGCTTCCGCTGGCTGCACGACGAGGTTCGCGACAACCTGTGGATCGCCTCCGTCAGCGGCGGCACGGACGTGTGCTCCTGCTTCGCAGGCGCCGTCCCGACACTCCCGGTCCATACCGGCGAACTCCAGGCGCCCGGCCTCGGCACCGACCTGCAGTCCTGGGACGCGAACGGTCACCCGTTGACCGACGAGGTCGGCGAACTCGTCGTCACCAACCCCATGCCGTCCATGCCGGTCCGGTTCTGGAACGACCCCGACGGCAGCCGCTACCACGAGAGCTACTTCGACACCTACCCAGGCGTGTGGCGCCACGGCGACTGGATCACCGTCACCTCACGCGGTTCCGTCGTCATCCACGGCCGCTCCGACTCCACGCTCAACCGCCAGGGCGTACGCATGGGCTCCGCCGACATCTACGAGGTCGTCGAACGGCTCCCCGAGATCAAGGAATCCCTGGTCATCGGCATCGAGCAGCCCGACGGCGGCTACTGGATGCCCCTCTTCGTGCACCTCGCCCCGGGAGTCGCACTCGACGAGGCCCTCCTCGGCCGCATCAAACAGGCCATCCGCGAACAGCTCTCGCCGCGCCATGTCCCCGACGAGGTCATCGAGGTACCAGGAGTCCCGCACACCCTCACCGGCAAACGTATCGAGGTCCCGGTCAAACGCCTCCTCCAGGGCACCGCACTGGAGAAGGCGGTCAACCCGGGCTCCATCGACAACCTCGACCTCCTGCACTTCTACGAGGACCTCGCCCGCAAGCGGGCCTGAGCCGCCGCAGGTGGCCTCGGACTCACCCGGTACCACCACGAAGTCCGAGGCCGGCCGATATCGCGCGCCCCCCCGCGCCCCTCGCGTCACCACCGCGATCGTCATCGGGCCCTCGACCTGATCGGGCAGGACCCGTTGTCAGTGCCGCCGGTTACTGTGAGTGAGCATCGATCGACTGCGCACACAGGGGGAAACATGGCACACACCGACCACCGGACCATGCGACGTGTCCTGCGCCGTGAAATCGCCGGCACCATCGGCCTGCTCACCGACGAACACGACTTCCGTGCCATGCGGCGCTACCGCACCTTCACGTTCGACGATCACGCCGTCTACCTCCAGCAGGTCGAAGACCTCCTGAGGACACGCGCCATGCAGGGCACCCACACCACCGTGGCCCTCTTCGACCCACGGGAATACGCCGATTACTGCACCGGCAGGGGACTCGACCCGGACATCCCCGCCAACCGCACCCGCTTCACGGCCGAACTCGCCACCACGGGCCCCACCATCCCCTACGAGGGCCAGGCCCTCGCCGACCTCCTCCCCGCCCTCGTCGACGAAGCCGTACGCCAGGCGACCTGGGAGTACGCGGCGACCCTGCTCGCCCGCCTCGGCGCCTGCGCGACCTGTGGCGAGGACATCGGCCGCGCCGCCTTCACCCGCGCGTCGGACCTCGTCGCCCGCATCCTCGACACGGCGCCACCCGGCGACCGGCACCTCGTGTGCAGCGTGACCGGCACACCCGAAACACTGGTCGCCGTCCTCCACGCGGACGACGAGGCCGACGGCGCCACCCAACTCGACGAGGCCGAGGCACTCGAGTTCACCACCGTCCTCGCCCTCGGCCTCGCCACCCAGAGCCCCGGCGGCCTGGTCATGCGCACCACGGCCCACGACACCTCCGACCGGATCTACGGGTGGCGCCTGCGCGGCGACGGCCTCGAACCCCTGACAGCCGGCGAGGTCTTCGACGCCTACTGCACCGACGTGGAGTCCGGCGACCTCATCTCACCCGAGTCCAACGTGGACTACTGCTTCCCACCGGACCTCGGCCGGGAGGGGAAGACGCCGGGCCACCGTCACTGACCGAAAGAGACGAAAGAGAACGCCCGGACGCTCAGACACAGCAGGGGCGCTCCACCCGAAGGCGGAGCGCCCCTGATTCACCGACCGGTCGCCGGCCGGAACCGGCTACTCGCCGGAAAGCACGGCCTGCGCCGCGGTGCGCGCCTCGTCGGCACTGTCCGCCGCACGCGCGGCAGCCGCGGCACGCTCGCACTGCGCCATCGTGTACTTCGCCAGCGCGGTCCGCACATAGGGAATCGACGCAGCCCCCATGGAAAGAGAGGTGACTCCCAGACCCGTCAGCACACACGCGAGCAGCGGATCGGACGCGGCCTCACCACACACACCGCAGCTCTTGCCCTCGGCCCGTGCCGCCTCGGCGGACAGGGCCACGAGGTCCAGCAGCGCGGGCTGCCACGGATCCTGCAGCCGGGACACCGCACCCACCTGCCGGTCGGCAGCGAACGTGTACTGCGCGAGGTCGTTCGTGCCCAGCGAAAGGAACTCCACCTCTTGCAGGATCGAACGAGCCCGCAGAGCGGCTGACGGGATCTCCACCATCGCACCGAACTTCGCCCGCAGTCCCGCCTCGCGACAGGCGTCCGCGAACGCCTTCGCGTCGGCGCGGTCCGCCACCATCGGCGCCATGACCTCGAGGTAGACGGGCAGCCCCTCAGCCGCCTTCGCCAGCGCCGTCAGCTGGGTCCGCAGGACGTCGGGGTGGTCCAGCAGGGTGCGAAGTCCACGCACGCCCAGAGCCGGGTTGGGCTCGTCGGCCGGGGTGAGGAAGTCCAACGGCTTGTCGGCGCCCGCGTCCAGCACGCGCACGACGACTCGTCCCTCGGGGAACGCCTCGAGCACCTTCCGATAGGCCTCGACCTGCTTCTCCTCGGACGGCGCGCTCTTGCTGTCGTCGAGGAAGAGGAACTCGGTACGGAAGAGTCCGACGCCTTCCGCACCGGCTTCCACGGCTGCCGGCACATCGGCGGGCCCTCCGATGTTCGCCAGCAGCGGCACCTTGTGGCCGTCGGCGGTGGCACCCGGGCCGGTCGAGGCGGACAGCGCCGCCCTGCGCTCGGCGGCCGCGGCCTCGAGCTGGGCTTTCTTCTCCTCGCTCGGGTTCACGAAGATGTCGCCGGTGCTGCCGTCGACGGCGATCACCGTTCCCTCGGCGAGCTCACCGGCACCCGGCAGGGCCACGACGGCCGGCACACCGAGCGCACGCGCCAGGATGGCGCTGTGGCTCGTCGGCCCGCCCTCCTCGGTCACGAAACCGAGCACGAGCGTCGGGTCCAGCAGCGCGGTGTCGGCGGGCGCCAGGTCCCGGGCCACCAGCACGTAGGGCTCGTCACTGTCCGGGACACCGGGCATCGGAACGCCCAGCAGACGGGCGACGATACGATTCCGTACATCGTCGAGGTCGGCCACACGACCGGCGAGGTACTCGCCGGCTCCGGCGAGCAACTCACGGTAGGCGGCGAAAGCGTCGTACACGGCACGCTCGGCCGTGCTGCCGACGGCGATGCGCCGGTCCACGTCGACCATCAGCTCGGGGTCCTGGGCCATCATGGCCTGTGCCTCGAGCACCGCCTGGGCTTCACCCCCCGCCAGATTGCCGCGCGCCATCAGATCGGCTGCCACAGCTTCCACGGCCTTGCGGGCGCGCCCCTGTTCGCGCTCCGCCTCCTCCGCCGGGATCTGCTTGGCGGGCGGTTCGAGGACCGCCGTTCCCATGTGCCGAACCTCGCCGATCGCCACACCGTGACTCACGCCGACGCCTCGCAGCGTTGTCTCCATCTCACCCGTCTCCGATAGTGCGGCGGGTCCCGCCGCCGCGGTGGTTGTCCCTGCGTGCCGTCGGTACGACGGCGTCAGCGCTACTGCCAGGAAAAGAGAACGTCGCCGGCTTTGACATCGCCGTCTTCACGGAGCTCGCCGAGTGCGTCGGCCGTGGCCTCCAGCGCGACGACGGGGCACACCGGGGACTTTCCGGCCTCCTCGACCGCGGCCGGGTTCCAGCGCACGATGCCCTGCCCGCGCGTCACGGTGTCGCCCTTGTTCACCAGAAGCTCGAAGCCCTCGCCGTTGAGCTGCACGGTGTCGATCCCGAGATGGGTGAGCACCCCATGTCCCTCGGAGTCGACCACGACGAAGGCGTGCGGGTGGAGGGAGACGATGACTCCGTCCACGGGTGCGACGGCCTCGGAAGGCTCACGTACCGGGTCGATCGCCGTGCCCGGGCCGACCATGGCCCCGGAGAAGACCGGGTCCGGCACGGCAGCCAGTCCGATGGCGCGTCCTACTAGAGGGGACGTCACGGTGGTCATGGGAAGCCTCCCAGGGGTGGAGATGTATATGGGCCGTCACTGCTTGTCCGGGTCGGCGCACTGTGCAGCAGGGTATGTCATATGAAGTACCGGTTCCGCACGAGAGCACCCGATCCGTGGTCTAGACCACTAGCGTAGTCGATTTGCAGCGCATCCGCGGCCCCGTGTACAGTCGTACTCCTGCTTAAGGGTGAGCAACGCGATCAAGCGCGCTTATCGAGCAGCACCCAGCTTGTCAGATCCTATCTCTGGATCATCTTCCGCATGTGTGCGGAACGGTGGTGCAGGAGGCCGGGAAAACCCTGATAGAGTCGGAAACGTAAGGCCGAAGGGAAGCGCCCGGAGGAAAGCCTGAGAGAGTCTCTCGGGTGAGTACAAAGGAAGCGTCCGTTCCTTGAGAACTCAACAGCGTGCCAAAAA
>NZ_JBHWUW010000034.1:0-93033 GCF_042737245.1 Streptomyces sp. NPDC060002 | reverse complement strand
TCGTCCTGGGTGGGACAGGCCACCCGGACGATCTGGCAGCCGGACGCGGTGAGCTCGGCGATCTGCTGGAGGGTGGCGCCGATGTCGGACGTGCGCGTCGTCGTCATCGACTGCACCGACACCGGGGCCCCGCCCCCGACCGCCACCGGACCGACCTGGATCCGCCGCGACTCACGTCGCGACGCCACCGGCCGGACCGGCATCCCGGGGACGCCCAGGGAGACGGCGGTCATGCCGTCACTCCCGGTTTCCGTTGACGGTCTCCCGCATGGCGCGCAGGGACTCCTTCAGCGAGCCCATGGTGGCGAGGACGGCGGTGGGTTCGTAGCCGCAGTGCGCCATGCAGTTGGCGCAGCGCGGGTCCTTGCCCCGGCCGTACTTGTCCCAGTCCGTCTCCTCGATCAGCTCACGGTACGTCGGCACGTACCCGTCGCTCATCAGGTAGCAGGGCCGCTGCCAGCCGAAGAGCGAGTAGTTGGGGATCGCCCAGGCCGTGCACGGGAAGTCGGCCTTGCCCTCGAGGAAGTCGAGGAACAGGGGCGAGTGGTTGAGCCGCCAGCGGCGCCGGTTGCCGCCCGAGAAGGCCTTCTTGAACAGTTCTCGGGTCTGCTCCACACCGAGGAAGTGCTCCTGGTCGGGAGCCTTCTCGTAGGCGTAGGCGGGCGAGATCATCATCTCGTCGACCTTGAGGTCGTCGTTGAGGTAGTTGAGCACCTCGACGATGGTCTGCGGGGTGTCGGTGTTGAAGAAGGTCGAGTTGGTGGTCACCCGGAAGCCGTGCCGCTTGGCCTCCTTGATGGCCGCCACGGCCTCGTCGAACACGCCTTCCTTGGCCACCGACTCGTCGTGCCGCTCCCGCAGCCCGTCGATGTGCACGGCGAAGGCGAAGTAGGGAGAGGGCGTGAACTTGTCCAGCTTCTTGCGCAGCAGCATGGCGTTCGTGCAGAGGAAGACGTACTTCCTCTTCGCCACCAACTGCCGCACGATCTCGTCGATCTGAGGGTGCATCAGGGGCTCACCGCCCGCGATGGACACCATCGGCGCACCGGACTCCAGCACCGCGCCCACGGCCTGGGCGACCGGCATGCGCTGCTTGAGCACTCCCGCCGGATGCTGGATCTTGCCGCAGCCCTCGCACTTGAGGTTGCAGGCGAAGAGGGGTTCCAGCTCGACGATGAGCGGAAACTTCTCCCGCTTGCGGAGCTTCTGTTCAACCAGGTATGTAGCGACCTTGACGGACTGGCGCAGTGGCATGGCCATGTGGCTCACCTCCGGGGGAGCAGAACATTACGGTGCCATTCGAAAAAAGCAGGCAGGACCGAGCTCAGGACGCGGAAGGCAGATATTCCCCCGCGTACCGTGCCGATCCGGACGAGTTCATGTTCAGGAGCGTCCACGACCACCCGGACGGCCGCAACCGGGCGCGGCTCCGCACGCACGGCGCTCAGAAGCGTGGCCGCCGACTCCATGTCGAGGGCGATCGCGCCGGTCGCGAGCAGGTCGGCCCGCTCATGACCGCGAACCACGTGGTCGGAGCCGGTGAGGGGGCCGGTGTGGACGGTACGCCCGGGCAGGGTGCGTGCGAGCTCCTTGACGAGCAGCTCGGTGCCGACGCAGGGGACACTGCCGCGCGGGTCACGGGTCTCCTCGGCGACGACCAGGTCGCCGGGGTGCATACCGGGGGCGAGGCCGGCGCAGAACCCCGTGGCCAGCACGGCCGCCCCCTCGAACATCGGGTCGGCCAGGACGCGGGTGACGGAGCGCTCCGCCGCCTTCGGTCCCATGCCCGTGCGCAGGACGGTGACCGGCCCGTCGGCTCCGCCGCGGTCGCCCATGCGCAGGGCGAGGTGCTCGATGCCGAGGGCGCAGGCGATCAGCAGCGGGGACGGGACGGACTGCGTACTCATCAGCCCCCCTTGGCCTCGGTGGAAGCCGCGTGCGGGGCGGGCTGCTTGCTGAACGGCTCTCCGTGGACGTACCGGCCGAGCGCCGTCAGCGGGAAGACCAGCCGGTAGAGGTGGTAGTTGATCGAGAAGTCCCAGGGGAAGCCGGTGCCGGTGAAGTAGGGCTCGTCCCAGGAACCGTCCTCCCGCTGGGTCTGCGCCAGCCAGGCGACGCCCCGCTCGACGGCCTTGGAGTCCTTCTCCCCGGCCGCCAGCAGCGCCATCAGCGCCCAGGCCGTCTGCGAGGCCGTCGAGGCGCCCCGGGCGCTGAAGCGGGCGGCGTCCTGGTAGGAGCGCAGGTCCTCGCCCCAGCCGCCGTCGTCGTTCTGCACCCGCTCCAGCCAGGCGACCGCCCGTCGGATCGCGGGGTGCTGGGCGGGCAGGCCCGCCGCGGCGAGGGCGGGCACCACCGACCCCGTGCCGTAGACGTAGTTGACGCCCCAGCGCCCGAACCAGGAGCCGTCCGGCTCCTGTTCGGCCAGCAGCCACTCGATGCCGCGCCGGGTGCGCGGGTCGTGCGAGAGCCCCTCGACCGCGAGCATCTCGACGACGTGCGCGGTGACGTCGGCCGACGGCGGGTCGATGACCTCGCCGAAGTCGCAGAAGGGCATCCGGTTGGGGAACGGGCTGGTGTTGTCGACGTCGAAGGCGCCCCAGCCCCCGTTCTTCGACTGCATCCCGAGGTTCCAGCGCACCCCGCGCGCGATGGCCCGGTCCATCCGCTCCGGGTCGTGGTGCTTGACCCGGCGCAGCGCGAGGACGACCTCGGCGGTGTCGTCGATGTCGGGATAGTTGTCGTTGTGGAACTCGAACGCCCAGCCGCCCGGGGGCAGTTGAGGCCTGCTCACCGACCAGTCGCCCGGCCGGACGACCTGTTCGCCGAGCATCCAGTCGGCGGCCTTGACCAGCTGCGGATGGTCGGCGGGGAGCCCCGCGTCGGCGAGCGCGATCGCCGCCAGACAGGTGTCCCACACCGGCGACTGACAGGCCTCGATCATCCGCGCGCCGTCCTCGCGCCACACGGCATAACGGTCCAGCGACTCGAGTCCCGCCCGCATCACCGGGTGTTGGAGGTCGTAGCCGAGCAGGTGCAGGGCGATCACCGAGTACACGGCGGGCGGCTGGATCCCGCCCCAGGCGCCGTCGTTCTCCTGCCGCTCGATGATCCAGCGGGCGGCGGAGTTCAGGGCCGCCCCGCGCAGCCTGCGCACCGCGACCGACCGGTAGCCGCGCACCACCTTGTCGAGCCGCTGGAAGAGTCCGTCCCAACTGTTCACCGGGGCAAGGGGCTTGGGCGGATTGGGGTTCGCGGGGTCGGTGTGCAGCTCGTCGAGGGGGAACGGCGCCGGACGCACCGGGCGCTTCGCCGACACGACGGTGAGCGGCACGATCGTCTGCCGCGCCCAGCAGCCGAAGTTGTAGATGCTCAGGGGGAACCATTTAGGGAAGAACAAGAGCTCCGGCGGAAGTTCGGGCAGGTCTTCCCACTTCCACCAGCCGAACAGGGCCAGCCAGATCCGGGTGAAGACCCGGGCGGCGGCGATGCCTCCCTGCTCGCGGATCCACCCGGAGGCCCGGCGCATGTGGGGCGCCTCGGGGGCGTCGCCCGCCAGCCGCAGGGCGACATACGCCTCGACGGTGGCGGAGAGGTCGGACGGACCGCCGTAGAAGGTGGCCCACGTACCGTCCTCACGCTGCTCGCCGCGGACGAAGAGCGCGGCGGCCCGGGTGGTGGCCTCGTCGCGGATGCCCAGGAACTGACGGAGCAGCAGGTCCTCGGCGTCCATCGTGACGTTCGTCTCGAGGTCGCCCTTCCACCAGCCCTCGGCGTCCTGCCGGGCGAGCAGGAAGTCGGTGGCGCGTTGCATGGCGCTCGCGGCGGCTTCTTGTACCCCGGCCGCCACGGGGATGGTGATGTCGGTTTCGCTGGCCGCGGCAGCGCGGGGCGGCAGGGCCCCGGGACTTCCGTCGGTCGTCGCTGTCATGGCTTCCCCTTCGTGCAGTGTGCATGGCGTTGCGTCTGCTGTGGGTCCGCCGTCGGCCGGTGCTCTCTCCTCGCACACCGGCCGGCGACTACGCGAGGGCTATTCGACCGATAGGGATCATCTCTTTCGTACGACGACGAAGTCGGCGAGCGCCGTGAACCGGTCCCGCACCTGCTCGGGCATGTCCACGGCGTTCAGGGCGTCCAGGGCGACGGCGTGCTGACGGCGGGCCTCCCCGGCGGTCCAGTCACGGCCGCCGGCCTCCTCGATCAGGGCGGCGCGGGCCGCGAACTCCCCCTCGGAGAAGGTCTCGAAGTCGCTGCTCTTGGCGTCGGCGGCGAGGATCTCCCCGAGCCGTTCGGAGGCGGAACCGCCCGCCGCGAGCGCGGCCACCACCGGCAGGGACTTCTTGCGCTGGCGCAGGTCGCTCCAGGTCTGCTTGCCGGTGGCCTCCGGGTCGCCCCAGATGCCGAGCAGGTCGTCCACGGCCTGGAAGGCCAGGCCGAGGTGGTAGCCGTACTTCTCCAGGGCGTCGGCGGTGCGCCGGTCCGCCCCGCCGAGCACGGCGCCGATGGAACTGGCGCAGGCCAGCAGGGCGCCGGTCTTGTTGCCCTCCATCTCCAGGCACTCCTCGACGCTGACCCGGTCTCGGTGCTCGTAGGAGATGTCCTGGGCCTGGCCGTCGATGAGGGCACGGGTGGCGACGGTCAGCCGGTGGGTCGCCCGGGCCGCCTCGACCGTGCCGAGTTCGAGGAGGATCTCGCCCGCGAGGGCGAACAGGGCGTCGCCGACCAGGATGGCCTGGGCGGGGCCGTGCACCTTCCAGACGGTGTCCCGGTGCCTGCGCTGCTCGTCGCCGTCCATCAGGTCGTCGTGCAGGAGCGAGAAGTTGTGGACCAGCTCGACGGCGACCGCGCCGGGCACGCCGACCTCGGGAGCGGCGCCGGTGACCTCGGCGGAGAGCACGGCGAGAGCGGGACGCACGGCCTTGCCGCCGTCGCCGTCGGTCGGGTTGCCCTGGGCGTCGATCCAGCCGAAGTGGTAGGCGGCGACCGTGTCCATGGGCGGTGCCAGACGGTCGACGGCCGCCCGCAGCACCGGGGTGGCCAGGGTGCGGCCACGCTCCAGGAGCGCGGTCACGTCCACCGCGGTCCTCCGAGCGGCCGGCGTGGCCGGGGGCACTGTGGGCACTGTTTCTCCTCTTGTTGCGGTGCCGGAGAGGGTGCGGGGGTGTGCCGAGCCGTGCTGATCGAGCATCAGGCCGCCTCCTCGAACGCGAAGAGGCGGCGGGGGCGGGGCCGGCCCAGGGCGCTCAGCGCGGCGTCCGCCGCGCTCACACCGCTGCGGACCGCACTCTCCATGGTCGCGGGCCACCCTGTGGCGGTCCACGCTCCGGCCAGGTACAGGCCGGGGGCTCTGGTGCGGGCGCCGGGCCGAAGGCGCCCGACGCCGGGAATGGGGGCGAACGTCGCCGTGCGCTCCCGGGTCACGAAGAAATCCCTGACCTCGGCGCCGCGCGTGCCCGGCAGCAGCCGCTGGAGCTCGGGCAGATAGCGCTCGCGCAGCGCGGCGACGGGTTCGTCGATCTCGTCCTGCGCGGCGGACTGGGACAGGGCGAGGTACTGGCCTTCGCCCAGCCCGGAGGCGGCGGTGCGGTCGAAGACCCACTGCACGGGCGTGCCGAGCGCCGCGAAGAAGGGTTTGTCGAGCACCTTGCGGTCGTAGACGACATGCACGTTGAGGATGGGGGCGGTGCCGATCTCCAGCAGCCGCTCGGCGTCGTCGAGCGCCCCGTCGGGGAGCAGGTCGTAGGCCTCGCGCTGCGGGACGGCGAGGACGACCGTGTCCGCGTGCAGTGTCTCGCCTGGAACCTGAACGCTCCACGTCCCGTTCTCGTCGGGAGAGAGGGAGGTGACGCGGTTACGGACCTCGGTACGCACGCCCGCGGAGTCGAGCGCCTTGCGGGCGAGCCGGTCGTGCAGTTCGCCCAGCGGGACACGCGCCCAGCCGATGTCGGCGGCGCCCGGGTCGGACAGCAGACCGGTCTTGAACACCATCGCGGCGAGCCCCAGCGAGCAGTCGCCCGCGACCGCGTTGAGGGTGGCGACCCCGACCAGGTCCCAGAGGGCCTCGACGGCGCGTGCCGACTGACCGTGCGCGGTCAGCCAGCTGCCGAAGTCAGTCGCGTCCAGGCGCGGATCGGCGAGGTCGAGCCTCTTGAGCGCGAGCGCGGCACGGCCCACTCCGGCGCGTTCGGCGAGCGAGAGATGCGGATACGTGGCGAGGCTGCGCCCCAGATGCAGGGGCACGGGCAGCGCGTCGCGCCGCAGCCTGCCGAGCCGCCGTCCCTCGGGCCTGGCCACATCGACGACGGGCACGTCGAGACGATCCTGCAAGGGCGCCAGCGCGCTGCCCTCGATGCGTTCGAGGAACCAGCGGTAGGCGGTGCAACAGCGCAGGTACACGTGCTGTCCGTTGTCCACGGTCAGTTCGCCGCGCTGGAAGGAGAAGGCCAGGCCGCCGAGCCGGGGCCGGCCTTCGAGCAGGGTGACGCGTACGCCCGCGTCGGCGAGCGCGAGCGCGGCGGTCACCCCGGCGAGCCCTCCCCCCACGACGACGGCGGTTCGCCCCGAAGGGCCGGACGCCTGCGAGACGTCCGCGAGTTGCTCGTCGTTCATCCTGCGCCCTCCCGTGCGGACCGGCCATGGTGTTCGAACTCTGCACCGCTGGCCGTCGCAGTCAGGGACGCCGCGCCGCACCGGAGGGTTGCGTGCCGCTTTTCGCCGGTGGAATCACCTTGGCCCACTTTGTCACCGATCGCGTCCATCAGGGATGCCTCCTGACGGTCCGCCGCGACACATGCCGGGCGTCCAGGCCCGACAGCCCGCGTACGGCCACATAGGCCTTCTCCCGTCCGGGCAGCGAGACCCGGCCGCGCAGCACGGCCTCGGGGTCGCGCTCGATGCGGTCGAGGAGGCGGCGGTAGATGCCCGCCATGGCGGCGACACAGGCGCCGCTGCGCCGGTCGAGCATGGGCAGCAGCCGGTAACCCTCGGCGAAGAGGGCGCGGGCCCGCCGCACCTCGAAGTGCACGAGCCCCGCGAAGTCGGAGCCCTCCGGCGGCTTCGGCCCGTCGAACCCGGCCGAGCAGCCGAACTTCGCGAGGTCGTCGGCGGGCAGATAGGTGCGGCCGCCCTCGGCGTCCTCGCGGACGTCCCTGAGGATGTTGGTGAGCTGGAGCGCGAGCCCGAGCGTGTCGGCGTACTCCGGCGCGCGCTCGGCGCCGCGCGCTCCCGGTTCGGTGCCGAAGACGCCGAGCGAGAGGCGCCCGATGGCACCCGCCACACAGCGGCAGTACACCTTCAGGTCGTCCCAGGTCTCGTAGGTCTCGCCGCGCACGTCCATCAGCACGCCGTCGATCAGCTCGTCAAGGCCGCGCAGCGGGACGGGGAAGACCCGTGCCGTGTGCGCGAGGGCGACCGCGACGGGGTCGGTGTCATCCTCCGCGACCTCGCCCGCGCCGACCCGGCCGAGCAGCGCCCGGGTCTCCTCGAGCCTGGCGGTCTTGACCTCGCCGTCCAGCGCGCCGTCGCCGATGTCGTCGACGCGGCGCGAGAAGGCGTACAGCGCCGACATCGCGCGGCGCTTGGACGTGGGCAGCAGCCGGATGCCGTACGCGAAGTTACGGGCCTGCTGTCCGGTGACCGTCTCGCAGTAGCTGTATGCGGCGAGTACCGGCGCGGACACGTGCGGTGACGACTCCACGGCCCGGATCACCCCTCTCCTCGCAGGGTCACGCCCACCTCGCGCAACAGCCGGAGCCTGCCGGGCTTGGGCGGGCCGGGAAGCACGTCGTACCCGGCGGCGGCGATCGCCTTGATCGCCGCCCTTCCCCCCGCCACGAATCCCGCGAGCAGCAGCCTCAGCCTGCCGTGAACGCTACCCACCAGGGGGGCGCCTTCATTCAGCAGATCGCCGGCGCGTTCGGCTTCGTACGCGACCAGCGCGCGCACCGACGCGCCCGCGGTTCTCGTGGCCAGATCCGATTCCTTGACGTGAAAGCGCTTCATGTCCGCGGCGGGCAGATAGACACGGTCGCGGCCGAGGTCCTCGGCCACGTCCTGGAGATGTTCGACGATCTGCAGCGCGGTGCAGATCGCGTCGGAGCGGCGGATCCGCTCGGGGGTGGCGGCGCCGGTGACGGCGAGGACCAGCCGGCCCACGGGGTTGGCGGACAACTCGCAGTAGGCGAGGAGGTCGTCGTAGGTCTCGTAGCGCGTGACGAGCTGGTCCTGACGGTTGGCGGCGATCAGGCCGAGGAAGGGCTCGGGGCCGAGCGAGCGGCGCCGGACGGTCGGCTGGAGGCGGCACAGCAGGGGGTGCCGGGGCGGGCCGTCGGATCCGTCGAAAACACGATGCAGATCGGCCTCGAAGGCGTCCAGCAGCGCGAGGCGGTCCTCGGCCGCGGTGGCCGACACGCCGAGCAGCCGGGCGTCCGCACCGCCGGGGGCGAGGTCGCCGTCGCCGATGTCGTCGACGAGCCGGGCGAAGCCGTACACGGCCGTCAGGTCGTCGCGCCAGGCCCTGGGCAGGAAGAAGGGGGCCACCGGGAAGTTCTCGTCCGCGGCCTTGTCGAGCGTGCCGCGCTCCGGGTCGCCGATACGTGGCGCTGCGGGTGCCGTCATCGTCGGCCGCCCGGGGCGGGGACGGCACGGCTTGCGTCGATCTGGGGAGTTTCCGTAGCCATCGCCGTCACATCTCCCGTTCTACACTGCGGACCTAATACACACTATTTCGGACACGCCGCCCAGCCGCCCGCGCAGCGGCCTCGACGGCGGGTGCTGAGCGTTTTCGCCCCACTTGGCGCGATTCGGGGGCCGGTCCAGCTTACGTTGTACAACGCGGCACGGTTCGCGGGGGTGTCCGGGACATCACAACAACACACCGATTGGCGTCAAGATTCCTAGGCTGACCCGGAGTTGACGTTTCCTTTGCAGACGCAGGGCCCCGCCGGACAGTTCCGGCGGGGCCCTGGCCGAATCGCGCTACTTGCCCGAGAACTTCTCGTACTCCCTCATGACCTCTTCGGTCGGGCCGTCCAACCGCAGTTCGCCGCGTTCCAGCCACAGCACACGGTCGCAGGTGTCCCTGATCGACTTGTTGCTGTGGCTCACCAGGAACACCGTGCCGGCGTGCTCGCGCAGCTCCCGGATGCGTTCCTCGGAGCGCCCCCGGAACTTCGCGTCGCCGGTGGCCAGGGCCTCGTCGATCATCAGGACGTCGTGGTCCTTGGCGGCGGCGATGGAGAAGCGCAGCCGGGCCTGCATGCCGGAGGAGTAGGTGCGCATCGGCAGGGTGATGAAGTCGCCCTTCTCGTTGATGCCGGAGAAGTCGACGATCTCCTGGTAGCGCTCCTTGATCTGCTCGCGGGACATACCCATGGCGAGCCCGCCGAGGGTGACGTTGCGCTCGCCGGTCAGGTCGTTCATCAGGGCCGCGTTGACGCCCAGCAGCGAGGGCTGGCCGTCGGTGTAGACCTTGCCGCTCTCCGGCGGCAGCAGACCGGCGATGGCCCGCAGCAGCGTGGACTTGCCGGAGCCGTTGGAGCCGATCAGGCCGATGGCCTCGCCGCGGTGGGCGACGAAGGAGACACCGCGCACGGCGTGCACCTTGCGCACCCCGCGTTCCGTGTCGGCGGAACCGCGCCTGACGATGCGGCTGAGCGCCGCGGTGGCGCTGCCCTTGCCCGACTTGGCGCCGTTGACGCGGTAGACGATGTGGACTTCGTCGGCGATGACGGTCGGGATCCGTTGTCCCGCGAGCGGCTCAACCACGGCCGTACCTCTCCTCCGCCTGCCAGAAGTACACGAAGCCGCCGACGGCGACGAGGACGGCCCAGCCGCCCGCGACCGCCCAGACGTGCGCGGGCAGGTTCTCGGCGCTGTACTCCTCGATGAGCGCGAAGCGCATCAGGTCCATGTAGATGGCGGCCGGGTTCCACTGCAGGATGTTGGCCACCCACTGCGGCTTGTCCGCGAGGAAGACGGGGATGGAGAACATCACGCCGGACGCGTACATCCACGTCCGCATCACGAACGGCATCAGCTGCGCCAGGTCCGGGGTCTTGGCGCCGGCCCGGGCGAAGATCAGCGCCAGACCGGAGTTGAAGCAGAACTGCAGGACCAGCACCGGGACGATCAGCGCCCAGGAGGCGTCCGGGTAGCTGCCGAAGCCGATCACGACCACGAACAGCACCAGCATCGAGTACAGCAGTTGCTGGAGCTGCTGGAGGGCGAACGAGATCGGCAGCGAGGCACGCGGGAAGTGCAGGGCGCGGACCAGGCCGAGGTTGCCCGAGATCGCCCGTACGCCGGTCATCACCGAGCTCTGCGTGAAGGTGAACACGAAGACGCCCGTGACGAGGAAGGGGATGTACACCTCCTTCGACATCCCCCGGCCGGCGTCGAGCAGCAGGCCGAAGATCATGAAGTACACGGCCGCGTTCAGCAGCGGCGTGGCCACCTGCCACAGCTGGCCGAGCTTGGCCTGGCTGTACTGGGAGGCCAGTTTCGCCCGGGAGAACGCCATGATGAAGTGCCGGCGCCCCCAGAGCTGCCGGACGTACTCCCGCAGCGCAGGCCGGGCGCCGCTCACGGCCAGCCCGTACTCGGCGGCCAGCTGTGCCGCCGTGAGGCCCTCGTCGGGCGACGGAGGCGCAGTCACCACGACTCCGACGTCATGCGTTGTCTCACTCACAGGTAGGAAACTTTCGTCTTCGGGATGCGCAGCCTTGACGAGGCCGGCATGAGCCGGGGGGCCCGCGGTACGGCCCGGGGTGCCCTCAGGGACGAGCTTGTCAGATCACCGGGGGCCGGCCCAGTCGGGTCAGCCGCCACACCGTACGCCACTTCATGGGCCTACGAGGTCCGCACGGAGTGCTCCAGCCTTCCCGGAAACCGCCGAACCACGCCTTGAGCGCGGACCCCGAGGGGCGACGCGCCAGGGTGAGCAGCAGCCAGACCCCGAGATAGACGGGGACCAGCGGAGCGGGAAGGTTGCGCCGGGCCAGCCAGACCCGGTTGCGGGCGACCATGCGGTGGTACACCGCGTGCCGCGAGGGCGCGGTCGTCGGGTGGTACAGCACCATGTCGGACCGGTAGTCGATCATCCAGCCCGCGTCGAGGGCCCGCCATGCCAGGTCGGTCTCCTCGTGGGCGTAGAAGAACTCGTCCGGAAGTCCGCCCACCGCCGCGAAGACCTTCGTGCGCACCGCGTTGGCGCCCCCGAGGAACGTGGTGACCCGGGAGGAGCGCATCGGGTCGGAGGCGCGCAGCCGGGGTACGTGACGGCGCTGGGTGACACCGGTCTGCGGGTCGGCGATCCGGAAGCTGACGATGCCCAGTTCCGGATCGGCGTCGAAGGCCCGGCGGCACAGCTCGGCCGTGTCGTGGTGGGCCAGGAGGCCGTCGTCGTCCAGGAACAGCAGGACGTCGACGTCCCGGCCGCTGGGGCCGAAGGCCTCGATGCCGACGTTGCGGCCGCCGGGGATGCCGAGGTTCTCGGGCAGCTCGATCGTCCTGACGCCCTCGGGGACGTCCGGGACGGGCGAGCCGTTGCCGACCACGACCACCTCGACCCGGTCGCCGTCCTGCTTGGCGATCGAGTCGAGCAGTGCTCTCAGCTCGTCGGGGCGGTTGCCCATGGTGATGACGACCGCGCCGACCTTCCCGGGCGCGCTCACTTCAGCCTGCTCGACGCGAGGATGGACACCAGGTGCAGCAGGGTCTGGAGCAGCGCGACTCCGGCCAGCACGGCGACGCCGAGCCGGGAGAAGAACAGGTCGCCGCGCACCTGGTCGACCACCGCCAGGACCAGGATCAGCAGGGACGCCTCGATGCCGAGGATCAGCCGGTGGAACTGGAGCGCCGAGGCGGCCCGGCGGGCCAGCGCCATGCCGGAGGAGCGCGGTTCGGACGCCGACTCCTTGACCGGCGGCAGACCGCCCTGGTGCCGGGCGACGCCGACGAGGTCCGTCTCGGCCTTGATCAGGATCGCGCCGAGCGCGGCCAGCGTGCCGAGGAAGGCCCAGAGCCAGTCGATCCGCCCGGTGCCCCACGGGTCGGCGGCGCGCAGGCCGAAGCCGACCAGCACGGCGGCGTCGGTGAGATACGCCCCGACCCGGTCCAGGTAGACCCCGCCGAGCGAGTACTGCTTCTTCCAGCGGGCGATCTCGCCGTCGACGCAGTCCAGCAGCAGGTACATCTGGACGCACACCACGCCGAGCACCGCACCCGTGATCCCCGGCACCAGCAGCGCCGGGGCCGCGAGCACCCCGAAGACGGTCATCAGGTACGTGAGCTGGTTGGGCGTGACCCTGGTGTTGACCAGGTAGCGGTCGACCCGCAGGGACACCTCACGCATGTAGAGGCGTCCCATCCAGTGCTCACCGCTGCGCCGGTCCTTCACCCCCGGAGGGTGGACGACCGGTCTGAGTTCAGCTACCGATGGCCTTGACATAGTCGGCGTAGATGTCCTTGATCTGTTCGGTCTTGAGGTCGAGGTGTTCGAGGATCGTGTAGCGGCCTGGCCGGGTCTCGGGAGCGAACTGCACGACACGGACGAACTCGTCCACCGTGAAGCCGATCTCCTCGGGCAGGACCGGAAGTCCGTGCCGGCGCAGCACCTGCGCCATGTACGCCGACTCCTCGTGGGCTCCGCGCAGGTACATCGCGAAGGTCGCGCCGAGTCCGCACTGCTCGCCGTGGGCGGCCGCCCGCTTGGGGAAGAGCAGGTCGAAGGCGTGGTTGATCTCGTGGCACGCGCCGGAGGACGGGCGGGAGTCGCCCGACACCGACATCGCGACGCCGCTGAGCACCAGCGCCTCGGCCAGCACCTGGAGGAAGCCGGTGTCGCCGATGCCGCCCGGGTGGCGCAGCACCGCCTCGCCGGCCTGCCGGGCGATCGCGGCGGCGAGGCCGTCGATCTTCTCGCCCTTGACACGGTTGGCGAGTTCCCAGTCCGCGATGGCGGAGATGTTGGAGACGGCGTCGCCGATGCCGGCCCGCACGTACCGGACCGGCGCCTCGCGGATGACGTCCAGGTCGATCACGACGGCGATCGGGTTCGGCACACCGTAGGAGCCGCGGCCCGCGTCGTTGTCGAGGGTCGCGACCGGCGAGCACAGCCCGTCGTGCGCGAGGTTCGTGGGTACGGCGACCAGCGGGAGGCCCACCCGTGCCGCGGCGAACTTGGCGCAGTCGATGATCTTGCCGCCGCCCAGCCCGACGACCGCGTCGAAGTGGCCGGCCTTTATGTCGGTGGCCAGCTGGACGGCGTCGTCGAGGGTGCCGCCGGCGACCTCGTACCAGGTGGCGCCGGGCAGGGCCGGGGTGAGGCGCTCGCGCAGCCGGGCGCCCGAGCCGCCGCTGACGGCGATCGCGAGCTTGCCCGAGTGCGAGATGCGCTCGTCGGCGAGAACCCCGACCAGGTCGTCGAGGGCACCCGGGCGGATGTCGACGACGACCGGTGAGGGGATCAGCCGGGTCAGTACTGGCACGCGATCTCCCGTCCACGGGCGAGATCGTCGTGGTTGTCGATCTCGACCCACTTGATGTCGCCGATCGGCGCCACGTCGATACGGAAGCCCCGGTTCACCAGCTCCTGGTACCCGTGCTCGTAGAACTGCTGCGGGTCGGTCTCCCACACGGCCTTGAGCGCGTCGGCCAGCTCGGGGGCCGCGTCGCCCTCGATGAGGGTGACGCCGATGTACTCGCCGGTGGCCTCGGCCGGGTCCATCAGCTTGGTGATCTTCGTCATGCCCTTCTCGGGGTCGACGACGACCTTCATCTCCTCGTCCGCGAGGGACTTCACGGTGTCGAGGGCGAGGATGATCCTCCTGCCCTCGCCGCGGGCGGCGAGCAGCGTCTTCTCGACGGAGACGGGGTGGACGGTGTCGCCGTTGGCGAGGATCACCCCGTCCTTGAGGGCGTCACGTCCGCACCACAGGGAGTAGGCGTTGTTCCACTCCTCGGCCTTGTCGTTGTCGATGAGGGTGAGCTTGAGGCCGTACTTCGCCTCCAGCGCCGCCTTGCGCTCGTACACGGCCTCCTTGCGGTAGCCGACGATGACCGCGACCTCGGTCAGACCGATCTCGGCGAAGTTGCCGAGCGTCAGGTCCAGCACCGTGGGCTCGCCCTCTATGCCCGCGGGCCCCACCGGCACCAGCGCCTTGGGCAGGCTGTCGGTGTAGGGGCGCAGACGCCGTCCGGCGCCGGCCGCCAGCACGAGGCCGATCATGCGGGTTCTCCTTCATCGTGTACGGACGGGGCGCCTGCCCGGTGGGCGGCGACCCAGAAGCGGATGCTCTCGACGAGCACCACGACGGCGACGACCACGGCGAGGACCGTGAGCGCGACCGTGAACTGCGAGCCGGTGAGCAGCACGGCCAGCAGGGCGACGAGCAGCGTGCGCCCGTCCTGCCCCCCGATGGCGCGCACCAGCCAGGCCGGCGGCGCTCCGGCGTTGCCGCGGATGCGGTACACCGTGTCGTAGTGATGGTAGGCGACGGCGGCAACCAGCCCGAAAGCCGCCGGAAGCGCTCCGTCCACATCGGCCTGGGCCGCGAGGATGAGGACCGTGCAGTACTCGCCCGCCCGGAAGAAGGGGGGGATCAGCCAGTCGAGCGCGCCCTTGAGGGGGTGGCCGACGGCTTCGGCGGACAGCAGGACATAGGCGCCGGCCATCAGAACGACCCACCAGCTCGCTCCCCACAGCCAGGCCCCGAGGGTGACCATGACGGCGCCGACGGCGGCGCTGAGGGGGGCTGTGACACGGGCCTTGCCCGGAAGGAAGCGGGCCAGCGCCTGCGCCGGCGGCCCGTTGTCCGCCAGGTCCGCCAGTGCCTGCGCCGCCCGGTCCGTCCGCCTGGCCTTGCGGGTCAGCGAGCGCAGGACCCGGCCCGCCGTGGTGTAGGTCGCCGCGAACGCGCAGCCGACGAGCAGCGCGTAGAAGGTGATGCGGGGGGTGGTGACAGCGGTGAGAACGGCGATCATGGCCCATCGTTCGCCGATGGGCAGGACTATCATCCGCCGCACCCAGACCGTCCAGCCGACGCTGTCGAGCTTGTCGGAGAGGGCGGCGGTGGGGCTGGTGTTGGCGGTGGCGTCGTGGTTGGCCTCGTTGAAGGAGAAGTCCACGACGTGCCGGCAGGTCTGGAGGACCATCGCGCCCAGCGCGAGGGCCCATACGTCGTCACCGCCCCGGGCGGCGCCGAGTGCGAGGCCCGCGTAGTAGGCGTACTCCTTGGCCCGGTCGAAGGTGGCGTCGAGCCAGGCGCCGAGCGTGGAGTACTGCAGGGAGTAGCGGGCGAGCTGGCCGTCGGTGCAGTCAAGGACGAAGGAGGCGATCAGCAGGACGCCGGCCGCGACGAATCCGCCCCGGGTGCCGGTGGCCGCGCAGGCCGCCGCGATCAGCGCGGTGATCAGCGAGGCGGTGGTGACCTGGTTCGGGGTGAGGCCGCGGCGGGAGCACCAGCGGGCGAGGTAACGCGAGTACGGGCTGATGCAGTAGGTGGTGAAGAAGCCGTCGCGGGCCTTCACGGCCGACTTCAGGCGGACGGCCTCGTCGTCGACGGCGGCGACGGCCTGCCGTGCCTCGTTGCGGGCCTGCGGGTCGGCGGGGACCTCCGCGACCAGACTGCCCAGCTCGGGGCGGTGCACGTCGACGCCGTCGGCGTCGAGGGCGGCGACGACGCGGTCGGCGAGGCTGTCGACGTCCCCCACGCTCGGCTTCGCTCGCGCGGGGGCACCCCCGTGCGCGGCGCCGGCGCTCGCCGAGTTCTCCCGGGCCATCGCGCGGGTCAGGGCCTGGCGGCCGGCCGGCTGCGCGGTCACCGCGCCCGGGACCGCGCCGAGCGGGAAGCGGGGGTCGGTGAGGCCGAGGCGCAGCGCGTGCTCGTGACCCACGAAGCGGGCGTCGACGACGGCGACACGCTGGTCACCGGGGACGGCGGCGAGGAGGGCCTCGGCGTCACCGGCGTCGGAGGCGGTCCGGACGTCGAAGCCGAGGGACCGCAGATCGCCCTCGATCGACGATCCGGGGACCGGCGAGCCGGTGAGGATGGCGGTCGACAACCGAACTCACTCCCTGGGTCCGGCGCGTTGACGCCGGTCATGTACACGATGGAGGCGCCCTTTGGTGACACCGGCTGCTTCACCAGCGGCTGCACCAGGCGGGCGGCATGTCGGCAGAGGCTATCGGATGCCGGGAACGCCGTGTTCACCGCCCGTTCAGGCACGATCGACGCGGTCCGGCAGCAGGGTCGAACCCGGCTTGGACCGGCCTTTGCCGAGATCATCATCGGTGATCGGCGGCCCGGGCGACAAACCGCGCTCCCAAGAGCCGACATCCTGGACATTGTCCACCGCGCCGGGGCGGAACAGGGCGCATGCGCACGGTCCGTGACCGGGGCCGGGAGCGCGCCGCCGCCCTGGAGCCGGTCCGGCAGCAGGTGAGGACGCCTTGACCTGCGGTTCGTTTCCGCAGGTCAGGGCACATGACAACGGTGTTCAGTGCCGCGTTGCCGGATACCCCCCACCCGTAGTTCACTGTGATCGCGGGGCAGAACACGAGGGCCCACGACGGACCACAGAAGGGCTGCTTCCATGGGGGCTGGGCACGACCACGGCCATACGCACACACACGGGCCGCCCACCGGTACGGCCGCCGCGGCGTACCGGGGCCGGCTGCGCGTCGCGCTGTCGATCACGCTCGCCGTCATGGTCGTCGAGGTGGTCGGCGGGGTGCTCGCGGACTCCCTCGCGCTGGTCGCGGACGCCGCGCACATGGCGACGGACGCGCTGGGCCTGGGCATGGCGCTGCTCGCCATCCACTTCGCCAACCGGCCGCCGAGCGCGAACCGCACCTTCGGGCTGGCCCGCGCCGAGATCCTGGCCGCCCTCGCCAACTGTCTGCTGCTGCTCGGGGTGGGCGGCTACGTCCTGTACGAGGCGGTCCAGCGGTTCTTCGCTCCCGCCGCCACCGAGGGCGGGCTGATGATCTGGTTCGGCGCGTTCGGTCTGGTCGCGAACATGATCTCGATGTCGCTGCTGATGCGCGGCCAGGCGGAGAGCATCAACGTGCGCGGGGCGTTCCTGGAGGTGGCGGCGGACGCGCTGGGATCGGTGGCGGTGCTGATCTCGGCGGTGGTGATCCTGACCACCGGCTGGCAGCCCGCCGACCCGATCGCCTCGCTCGTCATCGGCCTGATGATCGTGCCGCGCACCGTGAAGCTGCTGCGCGAGACGCTCGACGTGCTGCTGGAGTCGGCTCCCAAGGACGTCGACATGGCGGAGGTGCGGTCCCACATACTCGCCCTGGACGGGGTGGAGGACGTCCACGATCTGCACGCCTGGACCATCACCTCCGGGATGCCGGTGCTGTCGGCGCACGTGGTGGTGCGCTCGGACGTGCTGAACGCGATCGGCCACGAGAAGATGCTGCACGAGCTCCAGGGCTGCCTCGGCCACCACTTCGACGTGGAGCACTGCACCTTCCAGCTGGAGCCGAGCGGGCACGCGGAGCACGAGGCGCGGCTCTGTCACTGAGCGTGCCCGCGCGTCGGCGCCTGGTGATCCGCACAGACGTTCCGGACGGTTCCCCGCCCGCGGCGCCGGGCAAGATCAGCTACCGGGTCCCTTGCCGCGCGGGACATGCGCGCATTCGCGTGAAGTGCCGGGAGTGCCGGACGCGTACGGCAGACTGGGGACGCGAGGACCGATGCTAAGGATGGGTATGCCGATCACACCTGCCACCGCGACACACACGTCGTCGAACGGCACCGCGGACGCGATCTTGCTGGAGCTGGTCGACGAGAACGGCGTCACGATCGGCACCGCGGAGAAGCTGGCCGCCCATCAGCCGCCGGGGCAGCTGCACCGCGCGTTCTCCGTGTTCCTCTTCGACGAGCGGGGCCGGCTGCTGCTCCAGCAGCGGGCGCTCGGCAAGTACCACTCCCCCGGTGTGTGGTCCAACACCTGCTGCGGTCACCCCTACCCCGGTGAGGCGCCGTTCGCGGCGGCCGCGCGGCGCACCTTCGAGGAGCTCGGAGTCTCCCCCTCGCTGCTCGCCGAGGCCGGCACGGTCCGCTACAACCACCCGGACCCGGAGTCGGGTCTGGTGGAGCAGGAGTACAACCACCTGTTCGTCGGGCTGGTGCAGTCCCCGCTGCGGCCGGACCCGGAGGAGGTCGGCGACACGGCCTTCGTGACGCCCGCCGAGCTGGCGGAGCGGCACGCCGGGGGCAGGTTCTCCGCCTGGTTCATGACCGTGCTGGACGCGGCGCGCCCGGCGGTCAGAGAGCTGACGGGGCCGTCGGCCGGCTGGTGACCCTCAGGACATCCGCACGGGCTTGAGCGGCAGGGCGGCCCAGATCACCTTGCCGCCGCCCGAGGTGTGCTCGACGTCGCAGACCCCGCCCGCCTCCCTGGTGATCTCCCGTACCAGAAGCAGTCCACGGCCGCCCGTGCGGCCGTGGTCGGCCTCCAGGGCGGTCGGGCGGTAGGGGTGGTTGTCCTCCACCGCCACCCGCACCCACTCGGCCCCGACGGCCACCTCCACGGAGAGCACCGGCGACAGCACCGCAGCGTGCCGGACGGCGTTGGTCACCAGCTCGGAGACGATCAGCAGGAGTCCCTGGGCCAGGTCGTCGGAGACCGGCACCCCCTGGCGGTACAGCAGGTCCCGGACGGCGTGCCGCGCCTGCGGGACCGAGGCGTCCACGGCGGACGCGGTGAACCGCCAGACGCCTTCGTAGGGCAGCGGCCGGGGCACGGCTTCCGCCGAGGATGCGGAGGGTTCGCCCGGGGCGCCCTCCGGGCGTGGGTCGGGCCCGCACCCTTGATCGTCCATCGTCCGGTCGCCACCCTCGCGCTCGATTGTCACCACACGTGAAGTGTTGGTACCGAGGCCCACTCCTCCGGATGACTGAACAGAAGTCAGCAGTTATCGAACGTTTCCGACCGGCCCCGGATGACGAAGTCGACCGCAGGACCGCTTCTGTCGTATCCGCGCCGACTTCGCGCACTCTTCGGGTTGTACGGGTTCGGCGGCGCCGCTCCTCCCCTTTGGCCGCCTTTGGTGCTCTTTGATTTGCTCTGGTTCGGTCTGCTTCCCTTTGCCGCCGGTGTCGTGCCTCTCACACCGGCCGCTCCGATCATGCGGACGAGCTGGTGGTTAGCATCCGGAGCATGGAGCCCGATCTGCTGCACGGCGTCACCGACGCGGTCGCCACCGTCGTCCTGCACCACCCGGCGAAGCGCAACGCCATGACGGCCGCGATGTGGGCGGCGCTGCCCCCGTTGCTCGACACCCTGGCCGCCGACCCGGCGGTGCGGGCGCTGGTGCTGACCGGGGCGGGGGGCACCTTCTGCGCGGGGGCCGACATCTCCACGCTCCAGGAGTCGTCGCAGGAGGCGCAGGAGCTGGCGGTCCGTGCCGAGGAGGCCTTGGCGGCGTTCCCGAAGCCGACCCTGGCGGCGGTCCGGGGGCACTGCGTCGGCGGTGGCGCCCAGCTCGCCGCGGCGTGCGACCTGCGGTTCGCCGAGGAGGGCGCGCAGTTCGGGGTGACCCCGGCCAGGCTCGGGATCGTCTACGCGTCCACCGCCACCCGGCGCCTGGTGTCCCTGGTGGGCCCGGCCACCGCCAAGTACCTGCTGTTCTCGGGCGAGTTGATCGACACCGAGCGGGCGCTGCGCACGGGTCTGGTCGACGAGGTGCTGCCCGTCGACGGACTCGATGAGCGCGTCGCGGAGTTCACCCGCGTGCTGGTGTCCCGCTCGCAGCTGACGCAGGCGGCCGCGAAGGAGTTCGTGAACGGCCGCGGGGACCGGGACGCCCACTGGAGCGCGCAGGCGCGCGGCAGCGGCGACACCGCGGAGGGCGTCGCCGCGTTCCTGGAACGCCGGGAGCCGCGCTTCACCTGGACTACGTCAGGATGAAGCGGCTGCGGGCCCGCAGCTTCTCCACGAGATGGGCGGGTGCCTGGTGCGGGGCGCCCGCGTCGTAGGGCGGCTGCGGGTCCTACTCCGTGCCCAGCTGGACGGCCCGGGCATGGTCGTCGCCCGCGATCCGGCCGAGCAGGGCGAGTCCCATGTCGATGCCGGACGAGACGCCGGCCGCGGTGACGTACTTGCCGTCGAAGACGACGCGTTCGCCGGTCGGCTCGACACCGAACGCCTCGAGCTGCCGCAGGGCCAGCCAGTGGGGGGTGGCCCGGCGGCCCTCGAGGAGCCCCGCGGCGGCGAGCAGCAGGGAGCCGGAACACACGGACGTCGTCCAGGTGCCGGTGGCGTCGGCGGTCCGGAGCCAGTCGAGCAGGGGCGCTTGGTCCATCAGCGCGCTCTGGCCGGGTCCCCCGGAGACGATCACCACGTCGGGGGCGGGGACTTCGGACAGCGCCCGGTCGGCGGTGACGGGCAATGACGGGTTCCCACCTTTCCTGCCATGACGTGTGGGCATGACCCGACGATCTCGAGGTACCAGTAAGTCCTCGGCCGGAGTGGCCGGGCTACGAAAGGGGAAGCTCGTGTTCCGTGCGATCGCAGACGTACTGCGGCAGATCGGTGGCGCCGTCGCCACCGTGGTGACGCTGCCCTTCCGGGCGCTGGCCCGGCTCTTCGGCGGAGCCTCGGGTTCCACCAGGAGCCGCAGGGCCTGACGACCGCGCCCTGATCCCCGGGTGTCGGTGTCACCTGCCACAATTGCCGCGCAACCTCAGTGGAGAAGGCGGTACGGGATCGTGACGACACCCGGGTCCATCGAATCAGGGTCCATCGAAGGCAGGATCGCCGAAGAACTCGGCGTACGGCAGCGGCAGGTGAAGGCCGCCGTGGAGCTGCTCGACGGCGGCTCGACGGTGCCTTTCATCGCCCGCTACCGCAAGGAAGCGACCGAGATGCTCGACGATGCGCAGCTGCGCACGCTCGAGGAGCGGCTGCGCTACCTGCGGGAGCTGGAGGAGCGGCGGACGGCGATCCTGGAGTCGGTGCGCGAGCAGGGCAAGCTCACCGACGCGCTCCGGGCGCAGATCCTCGGCGCCGAGACCAAGGCGCGGCTGGAGGACATCTACCTGCCGTACAAGCCCAAGCGGCGCACCAAGGCGCAGATCGCGCGCGAGGCGGGCCTCGAACCGCTCGCCGACGGGCTGCTCGGCGACCCGACGGTCGATCCGCTCGCGGCGGCCGCCGCGTTCGTCGACGCCGACAAGGGCGTCGCCGATCCGCAGGCCGCGCTGGACGGCGCGCGGGCGATCCTCACCGAGCGGTTCTCGGAGGACGCCGACCTGATCGGCGCGTTGCGCGAGCGCATGTGGGGGCGCGGGCGGCTGGCCGCCAAGGTGCGCGACGGCAAGGAGGAGGCGGGCGCGAAGTTCGCCGACTACTTCGACTTCGCCGAGCCGTTCACCGCGCTGCCCTCGCACCGTGTCCTGGCGATGCTGCGCGGCGAGAAGGAGGAGGTCCTCGACCTCGTCCTGGAGCCGGAGGAGCCGTCCGAGCAGCCCGGCCCCTCGTCGTACGAGGGGATGGTGGCGGACCGGTTCGACATCGCCGACCGCGGCCGGCCGGGCGACAAGTGGCTGACGGACACCGTCCGCTGGGCCTGGCGCACCCGCATCCTCGTCCACCTCGGCATCGATCTGCGGCTGCGGCTGCGCACGACCGCCGAGGACGAGGCCGTCGACGTGTTCGCCGCCAACCTCCGTGACCTGCTGCTCGCCGCCCCGGCCGGCACGCGCGCGACGCTGGGCCTGGACCCCGGCTTCCGTACGGGCGTGAAGGTCGCCGTCGTCGACGCGACCGGCAAGGTCGTCGCCACGGACGTGATCTACCCGCACGTCCCGGCGAACAAGTGGGACGAGGCGATCGCCAAGCTCGCGCGGCTGGCGAATGAGCACACGGTCGACCTGGTCGCCATCGGCAACGGCACGGCGTCCCGTGAGACCGACAAGCTCGCCGGTGAACTGATCACCAGGCACCCGGAGCTGAAGCTCACCAAGGTGATGGTGTCCGAGGCGGGCGCCTCCGTGTACTCGGCCTCCGCCTTCGCCTCCCAGGAGCTGCCCGACATGGACGTGTCGCTGCGCGGCGCCGTGTCGATCGCGCGCCGGCTCCAGGATCCGCTCGCCGAGCTGGTGAAGATCGACCCGAAGTCGATCGGCGTCGGCCAGTACCAGCACGACCTGTCCGAGGTGAAGCTGTCGCGTTCGCTGGACGCGGTGGTGGAGGACTGTGTGAACGGCGTGGGCGTGGACGTCAACACGGCCTCGGCGCGGCTCCTCTCACGGGTGTCGGGCATCTCCACCGGACTCGCCGAGAACATCGTGGCGCACCGGGACGCCAACGGGCCCTTCACCTCCCGTTCCCAGCTGAAGAAGGTGGCCCGGCTCGGCCCGAAGGCCTACGAGCAGTGCGCGGGCTTCCTGCGCATCCGCGGCGGCAGCGACCCGCTGGACTCCTCCAGCGTCCACCCGGAGGCGTACCCGGTGGTGCGGCGCATGGTGAAGACCTCCGGCCAGGAGGTGGCGTCCCTCATCGGCAACACGGGTGTCCTGCGCTCGCTGCGGCCGACGGAGTTCGTGGACGAGACGTTCGGTCTGCCGACCGTCACGGACATCCTCAAGGAGCTGGAGAAGCCCGGGCGCGACCCGCGGCCCGCCTTCAAGACGGCCACCTTCAAGGAGGGCGTGGAGAAGATCTCCGACCTGTCCTCCGGGATGGTCCTGGAGGGGGTCGTGACGAATGTGGCGGCCTTCGGGGCGTTCATCGACATCGGCGTCCACCAGGACGGTCTGGCGCACGTGTCCGCGCTGTCGAAGACGTTCGTCAAGGACCCCAGGGACGTCGTCAAGCCCGGTGACATCGTCAAGGTGAAGGTCCTGGACATCGACATCCCGCGCAAGCGGATCTCGCTGACGCTCCGGCTGGACGACGAGGCTGCCCCGCAGGACGGTCAGGGCCGGCCCGCCGGCGGGGCCCGGCCCCAGCGGGGCGGCGGGCGCCCGCCGCAGCAGCGGCAGCAGGGCGGCCAGCGCGGCGGAGGCGCCGGCGCGGGCGCGGGCGGTTCGCGCCAGGCTCCCCCTCCGGGCAACAGCGCGATGGCCGACGCACTGCGCCGAGCGGGCCTCGTCGACCCCAAGAAGGGCAAGCGCTGACAGGGACGCACGACGCCGGGGCCCGGCCCGCCGGGCCCCGGCAGCCCTCGTGGGACGGGAAGCCGCGTCGGGTGTCCTGGCTGTTCTGTCCCGGGAGGTTGTGGACGGTGAGCCAGGTCTCGGCTGCGGGATCTTGAAATGGGTCAATACACCTAGCGCTCGGTCACCTTGCCGTCCGCGACCTCCAGGCGACGCGTGACGTGGACCGCGTCCAGCATGCGCCGGTCGTGGGTGACCAGGAGCAGCGTGCCCTCGTAGGCGTCGAGGGCCGACTCCAGCTGCTCGATGGCCGGAAGGTCGAGGTGGTTCGTCGGCTCGTCGAGGACTAGGAGGTTGACGCCCCGCCCCTGGAGCAGCGCGAGGGCCGCGCGGGTGCGCTCGCCGGGCGACAGGGTGGCCGCCGAACGCGTGACGTGGTCCGACTTCAGGCCGAACTTGGCCAGCAGGGTGCGCACCTCGGCCGGTTCGGTGTCGGGTACGGCCACGCGGAACGCGTCCAGCAGGGACTCGGAGCCGTAGAACAGCTGCCGTGCCTGGTCGACCTCGCCGACCAGGACGCCCGAGCCCAGGGTGGCCTGTCCGGCGTCCAGCGGGACCCGGCCCAGGAGCGCGCCGAGGAGGGTCGACTTCCCCGCGCCGTTCGCGCCGGTGACCGCGACCCGGTCGGCCCAGTCGATCTGCAGGGACACCGGCCCGAAGCGGAAGTCACCGCGCCGCACCTCGGCCTCGCGCAGGGTCGCGACCACCGCGCCGGAGCGCGGCGCGGACGCGATCTCCATACGCAGCTCCCACTCCTTGCGCGGCTCCTCGACGGTCTCGAGGCGCTCGATCATGCGCTGGGTCTGCCGGGCCTTCGCGGCCTGCTTCTCGCTGGCCTCGCTGCGGAACTTACGGCCGATCTTGTCGTTGTCGTTGCTCGCCTTGCGGCGCGCGTTCTTCACGCCCTTGTCCATCCAGGAGCGCTGTGTCTGCGCGCGGTCCTGCAGGGCCGACTTCTTGTCGGCGTACTCCTCGAAGTCCTCACGGGCGTGCCGGCGGGACACGTCCCGCTCCTCCAGGTAGGCGTCGTAGCCGCCGCCGTAGAGGTTGATCTGCTGCTGGGCGAGGTCGAGTTCGAGGACCTTGGTGACCGTGCGGGTGAGGAACTCGCGGTCGTGACTGACGACGACGGTCCCCGCGCGCAGACCCTTCACGAAGCGCTCCAGGCGCTCCAGGCCGTCGAGGTCCAGGTCGTTGGTCGGCTCGTCGAGGAGGAAGACGTCGTAGCGCGAGAGGAGGAGGGAGGCGAGACCCGCGCGGGCGGCCTGACCGCCGGACAGGGAGGTCATCGGCTGGTCGAGGCCGACGCCGAGACCGAGCGAGCCGGTGACCTCCTCGGCGCGCTCGTCGAGGTCGGCGCCGCCGAGGTCGAGCCAGCGCTCGAGGCTCGTCGCATAGGCGTCATCGGCGCCGGGCGCCCCGTCGACCAGGGCCTGGGTGGCCTCGTCCATGGTGCGCTGGGCCTCGTCGACGCCGGTGCGGCGGGCGAGGAACTCCCGCACGCTCTCGCCGGGGCGGCGCTCGGGTTCCTGGGGCAGATGGCCGACGGTCGCGGTCGGCGGGGAGAGCCTGAGCTCGCCCTGCTCGGGCGCGGTGAGCCCGGCGAGCAGCTTCAGCAGGGTGGACTTGCCCGCGCCGTTGGCGCCGACCAGCCCGATCACGTCCCCGGGGGCGACGACGAGGTCGAGCCCGGAGAAGAGGGAGCGGTCGCCGTGGCCGGCGGCGAGGTTCTTGGCGACGAGGGTGGCAGTCATCAGGTCGTAGATCCTAGTGGTCGTCCCAGGGTGCGGTCGCGCCGGTCTCCCCCGCGATCTCGCTGTTCGGCGGTGCGGTCGGCTAACGTCCGGGCGTGGACACTCGGTGGAACGGCGATGTGGTCGTGGTGGGCGGCGGGGTCATCGGGCTGGCGACGGCCGTCGAGCTCGCCGAGCGCGGCCTTCGGGTCCGGGTCTGGACGCGCGATCCGGTCGAGCGGACCACCTCGGCCGTGGCCGGCGCGCTGTGGTGGCCGTACCACATCGAGCCGCTGGAGTCGGCGCGGGCGTGGGCGCTGCGCTCGCTGGAGATCTACGAGCAGCTCGCCGAGCGGCCCGGGGAGACCGGCGTGCGCCTGGTCGACGGGATACTGGGCGAGACGGACCTGGACGAGGTCGAGGGCTGGGCGGCGGGCCGGCTGGCCGGACTGCGCCGGGCGACGGCGCGTGAGTACGGCGCGGGCACCGGCGTCCGGGCCCGGCTGCCGCTGATCGACATGTCGACCTATCTGCCCTGGCTCCGGCAGCGGCTGCTGCGGGCGGGCGGCACGGTCGAGGAGCGCACGGTGAGCGACCTGGCGGAGGCCGAGGCGCCGGTGGTCGTCAACTGCACGGGGCTGGACGCCGGGCGGCTGGCGGCGGATCCGTCGGTGCGGCCGGTGCGCGGACAGCTCGTCGTCGTGGAGAACCCCGGCGTCGACACCTGGCTCGTCTCCACCGGCCCGGACGGCGAGATCGCCTATCTGTTCCCGCACGGCGGGCGGCTCCTGCTGGGCGGTACGGCGCAGGACGACGTGTGGTCGCTGGAGCCGGATCCGAAGGTGGCCGAGGCGATCGTGCGGCGCTGCGCGGTCCTGCGGCCCGAGGTCGCCGGGGCGCGGATCCTGGAGCACCGGGTCGGGCTGCGGCCGGTCCGGGGCACGGTACGGCTGGAGCGCGCGCAGCTGCCGGACGGGCGGACGGTGGTGCACCACTACGGGCACGGCGGGGCGGGCGTGACGGTGGCGTGGGGCTGCGCGGAGGAGGCGGCCGGGCTGGTGCTCCCGGCCGTCTCCTGAACCCGCTCGCGGTGTTACGGGACGCGGTACGTGTGGTGCGGTGTCCGTACGCCGTCCAGGGACCGGGCGTCGGGGGTGGCCGCCGCCGCTGCGGACGTGGCGCGGGCGAAGGCGTCGGCGCCTCCGACGAAGGGGACCCGGGCCGAGGTGCGGGACAGGTCCAGGGTGAGGGTGGGGGTGTCGGCGGGCGGGTCGATGAGGTCCCTGTCGGTGCCCGCGACGATCAGCGCGAGCCGGTGACCGGCCGGGACGACATGGTCGGTGGCCGCCAGGTCGAGGGTGAGGGTGTACGCCCTGCCCGGGGTGAGCGGGACGCCCTTGCCCGGGTCGGCGTAGGTGCCGAGGTCGGCCCAGCCACGGCTGACGACCGTCCGGCCGACGTCCGCGGTCCTGGCGTCGGTCTCCCTGAAGCAGGCGCTGTCGCCCGTGGTGCTCGCGCCCCAGCAGGTGCGGTCGGTGAGCGTGCTGATGCCCTCGCCGCTCGCCGCGTAGTCACGGATGGTGTCGGGGCCGAGGTCGACGAGGACGGCGGTCAGGTGGGCCGTCGCGGTGGTGGGCGTGGCGGTGACGGTGACCTGGGAGGAGCCGGACAGGCGCAGGTCCCGGGTGAGGGCTCCGGTGACGAATCCGGCCTTGTCGGGGGTCGGGGTGTCGATCTGCGCGGCCCACTCGGTCTCGCCCAGCCGCGGATCGTCGGTGAAGGCGGCGGTGCCCGTGCCCTTGCGCAGGCCGAGCGTGCCGACGCCGGGCTCGACGCCGGTGGAGGGGCGCAGGGTGGCGGTCCGGGTGCCGTGCGGCGGCCAGACGGTGGAGGTGACCCACTGGTCGGGGTGGCGTTCGATGTCGGCCACGGGTTCGCGGTCGATGCCGTTGTCGTAGCCGAGGAGTTCGTGGTCGAACCAGCGGTGCAGGGTGTCCACCCAGGCGGCGCGGCGGAAGTCGAAGGGGTCGACGTGGCCGGTCTGGGAGAGCCAGATCTTGCGCTCGACCCCGCTCTTCGCGAGGGCGTCCCACCACTGGCCGAGGTGCTTGGTGCGGACGTTGAGGTCCTGGAGGCCGTGGATGAGGAAGACGCTCGCCTTCACCCTGCGCGCGTCCGCGACGTAGTCGCGCTCGGTCCACAGCGACGTCAGGTCGCCGGTGCGCGGGGCCCCGTCGACGAGTTTCTGCTGGACGGCGGCGCACTTGGCGCGGGCTTCGGGGCTGTCGACGTAGTCGGAGAGCCAGTCGGGTCCGGAGTCGTAGAGGGGGGCGCCCTGGGCGAAGTAGTAGTCGTACCAGGAGGAGATGGCGGCGATCGGGACGATGGTCTTCAGGCCCTTCACGCCGGTGGCGGCCACGCCGTTGGCTATGGTGCCGTCCCAGCTCTTGCCGATCATGCCGGTTCTGCCGTTGGTCCAGCCCGCCTCGGCGGTCGTGGTGCCGGTGCGGGTGGTGTACGCCCTGGCGCGGCCGTTCAGCCAGTCGACGACGGCCTTGGCGGACTGGATGTCGGAGCGTCCTCCGACATCGACGCAGCCGTCGGAGCGGTTGGTGCCGGCCAGGTCGACGCCGACGAAGGCGTAGCCGCGCGGCACGAAGTAGTTGTCGTAGAACAGCGGCATCCGGACGACGTCTCCGGCGGCGTCGTACGTCTTGCGCTGGCTCTCGTTGCCGCGTCCGCAGCAGGAGTAGTACGGGCTGGCGTCCATGATGACGGGCACCTTGCGCCCCTGTGCGGCGGGTTCGCGGGGGCGGACGATGTCGACGGCGACGCGGTCCGCCTTCCCGTCGCTGTCGCCGTCGAGTCCGGTGTCCACCCAGACGGCCTCGCGGATGGCGTTCTCGTAGGAGTGGACGGGCCGGCTCTCGCGCGGGGCGCCGTGGGCCGCGGCCGGGGTGAGGAAGGCGGCCACCAGGAGGGTGACGGTGGCGGTCGCGAGCGGTCTCCAGATCGTGAAGCGCATGCGTGTCGGCATGCGCGGGACGGTACCCGGGTCAACTCCCGCGCAGAAGAGGGCAGCTGTGGGTCCGCTGTGGCCGGAACACGTCCCCGGGGTGGGCCGGCCGTGACGGCCGAATGGCGATCGTGTGACAGGGGCGGCGGTGGGCAGGCCCTGGGACACAGGGAGTCAATAGGCTCCGAACAGACCGCGTGACTCTACGACTTGGAGCTTTCGTGCACCGCAGAATCATCGCGCCGGGCGCACTCGCTGCCGCGTCCGTGTTGCTGGCGATCCCGGCATCGGCCGCGAACGCCTCCCCCGGCGCCCCGGGCATCGGCGACCCCTACTACCCGGCGTACGGCAACGGCGGATACGACGTCTCCCACTACGACCTGCGGCTGAAGTACCAACCGGCCACGGACGAGCTGGAGGGGACGGCGACGATCCTGGCGAAGACCACGCAGGACCTGTCCCGGTTCGACCTGGACTTCCTGCTGGACGTGAGCGAGGTACGGGTCAACGGCGCCGTGGCGGCGTTCACGACCTCGGGCGAGCACGAGCTGGAGATCACGCCGAAGACGCCGCTGGCGAAGGGCGCGACGGTCACGGTCGTGGTGCGGTACAGCGGGATCCCGTCGTCGAAACAGGCATACGGCTTCACCAGTTGGCACCGCACCGCGGACGGCGGGGTCGGCGCCAACGAGCCCGAGGCGGCCTGGTGGTGGTTCCCCGGCAACGACCACCCGCTCGACAAGGCCACCTACGACGTGTCGGTGCTGGTGCCCGACGGCTCGCAGGCCATCTCCAACGGCACCCTGCAGTCGACGAGTTCACGGCTGGGCTGGACCCGCTACAACTGGCGTTCCGACAAGCCCCAGGCCACCTATCTGGCCACCCTCGCCGTCGGGAGGTTCGACATCACCACCGGGACGACCGAGAGCGGCATCCCGGTCGTCAGCGCCTACAGCAAGGACCTGGGCGACAACGCCGGCGCCGCGCGGGCGAGCATCGAGCGGACCGGGGAGATCGCCGACTGGCTGAGCGGGTACTTCGGGCCGTATCCCTTCAACGCGCTCGGCGGGTACGTGCCGAACACGAACACCGGATACGCGCTGGAGACGCAGACCCGGCCCTTCTACAGCCCCCGGCAGTTCGCGAACGGCTCCAACGTCTCCGTGGTGGTGCACGAGTTGGCCCACCAGTGGTACGGCGACCACGTGTCCGTGGCGGGGTGGAAGGACATCTGGCTCAACGAGGGCTTCGCCCGGTACGCGCAGTGGCTGTGGTCCGAGCACGAGGGCGAGGGCACCGCGCAGGAGCTCGCGGACTACGTGTACGCCTCGCACCCGGCCGACGACGCGTTCTGGACGGTGAAGCCCGGCGACCCGGGCGCCGCGAACCAGTTCGACATCGCCGTCTACGACCGGGGCGCACTGGCGGTCCAGGCGCTGCGCAACGAGATCGGCGACGACGCCTTCTTCGCCGTCCTCAAGGGCTGGCCGCAGAAGTACGCGTACGGCAACGCGAGCGTCGTCGACTTCCAGAAGTACGCCGAGCAGGTCTCCGGCAGGCGACTGGGCGCCCTGTTCGACTCCTGGCTGCTCCAGCCGGCGAAGCCGGCGGCACCCGCGGCGAGGACGGCGTCGATCGCGAAGGCACCGGCCGCTCCCGTACAGCCGAAGTCCTGGAAGAAGATCGCGGCGACGAACGACGTGCACGAGCACTGAGCCCGGTACCCCGGCCTCCCCACTGCGCGTTCCGAACTCCTGTCTGACCCGAGGCGGCTTTGGGTAGCAAGCCGTGCAGACATCGTGAAGCGAGTGGGGAGAGGTCCGTGGCGGGTACGCAGAACAGCAATGAGGGCCTGGGGCTGTGGAGAGTGCTGCCGCTGATCGGGGCGGTGGTTCTGGCCATCGGCCTGATCGGCCAGGTGCCGCTGCTGACCCTGTCGGGCGCGGTCGTCACCCTCGTCGGGGTGATCGGACTCACCGCTGCGAGGCGCAAGCAGAGGTGACCGCCCCCGGGCCCGGCCCGGCTACCGCGGGATCGTCGCCGCCCGGGTCAGGAGTGCGTCGCGCGACACGGCGGCGCTCTCCGTGGCCGGCACCGTGCAGGCGTACGCCCCGGCCAGGGCGCCGTACTCGGCGCACCGGTGCGGCGGCTCGCCGCCGAGACGGCCGAAGAGGAAGGCGGACGCGAAGGCGTCCCCCGCGCCGTTGGAGTCGACCACCGGACCGGGCGGGACCGCGGCCGGGACGTGGGTCAGCTCGCCGTCGGCGAGCAGATACGCGCCCTTGGCGCCGGCCGTGCCGACGACCACCTCGGCGCGGCCCCGCCCGGCGATGCGGCGCATCGTCGTCTCCGGGTCGGTCAGGGCGGTCACGGAGACGAAGACGACGTCCGCCTCGTAGGCGAACGCCTCGTGGTAGGGATTCTCCCCGTCCCAGTTGTGCAGGTCCGTGGAGATGCCGACGCCCGCCTCGCGCAGTACGGGCAGGGCCTCGGCGCAGGGGTGGGTGATGGACACGTGCGCGTGGCGGCTCGCGGCGGCCAGGCTCCGCAGGGTGTCCTCGGGGAAGCGGTCGTCCGGGCGCCCGCGGCTGTTGTCGTACAGCGACAGCCGCCGCCCGTCCGGGCCGACCAGGTTGACCGCCCGCTTGGTCCCGGCGGGCTGCGGGACGGCGGTGAGGGCGATGTCCTTGTCCCGGTGCAGGGCGCGGACCAGGTCTCCCTCGGGGTCGTCGCCCAGGAAGTCGAGATGGTGGGTGCGCAGCCCGAGGGCGGCGAGGCCCAGGGCGACGAAGTCGCCGGTCTGTCCGGCGCGGGCGCGGATCCCGCTGTCGATCATGTAGCTGTCGGCGTACGGGAGCGGCAGCTCCGGTACGTACACGATCGTGTCCACGCCCGCCCCGCCCAGGACCAGGACGTCGATGCCGTCGGCGTGCTCGACGTTGTCGGCACTCGTGTTGTCGGTGCTCGTGTCGTCGGTGCTCGTGTTCTCGCTGGTCTCGTCGTCGGCGCGCATGTGCGCTACCCCTCCCCGTGGTCGTACACCGTCACCGCGACGCCCCGCTCGACCAGCCGCTCGGTGACGAGCGGTGCGACGCGGGACCACTTGCCGCCGGCCAGCCCGCAGCCTATCCGGGGCATGTGCACCGACGCGCCGAGTTCGATGGCGTGGTCGGCCAGGCGGGCCAGCGCGGTGTCGATGGCCGGGTAGCGCACGGGGACGCCCTTGCTGCCGGTGCGCATGCCGCGCTGGCCGATCATGTTGGCGACCCAGAGGTCGGGCCTGACCCGGACGAGCTGGAGTGCGCCCAGGCCGAAGTCGTTCGCGGCGCGCTCGCGGTGCCAGGCCCGGTAGGCGGCCTCCGGCTCCGGCCAGCGGCGGGACAGCGCCAGGACGAAGCCCCTGCCCCATCCCCCGAGGTCGTTGCAGACATGGGCGATCACCTTGACGCCCTTCACCGACGGGACGGTGGCGTCACCCCGGACATAAGTGATCTCCGACATGACGCCACCGTAGGCGATGCCACTGACAGTGGCTCCGACCTGCTACTTCGTGGGCCCGGACAGCTCCGTCAGTTCGGCGTCCGCCGCCTTGGACACCCTGCTGCGGACCGCGTACCAGCCGCCGACCAGGGCGACCGCGATCACCGGGATCAGCAGCAGCGTCTTACGGCCGACCCCGGGGTCGTTCCCCATCAGGCCGAGGACGGCGACCAGGAAGGCGATCGTGACGATCTCCGTGACCGGGCTGCCGGGGAGCCGGAAGTCGGGACGGGTGACGAGGCCCGCCTTGGCACGCCGGACGAAGACCAGGTGGCAGACCATGATGATCACCCAGGTGCTGATGATGCCGAGGGAGGCGATGTTCAGCACGATCTCGAAGGCCTGGCTGGGCATGAGGAAGTTCAGGCCGACGCCGAGGACGCAGACACCGCAGGTCAGCAGGATGCCGCCGTAGGGGACCTGGCTGCGGTTCATCCGTGCGGTGAACTTCGGGGCCGAGCCCGCCATGGCCATCGAGCGCAGGATGCGGCCGGTGGAGTACAGGCCGGAGTTCAGGGAGGACATGGCGGCCGTGAGGACCACCAGGTTCATCACGTCGCCGGCGCCCGGGACGCCGATCTTCGACAGGACGGTCACGAAGGGGCTCTCGTCGGCCGAGTAGGCCGAGCCGGGCAGCAGCAGAGCGAGCAGGACGACGGAGCCGACGTAGAAGAGGCCGACGCGCCACATGATCGAGTTCACCGCGCGCGGGACGATCTTCTCCGGCTCGGAGGTCTCGCCCGCGGCGACGCCTACCAGCTCAAGCGCGGCGTACGCGAAGATCACGCCCTGCATGACGAGGACGACCGGCATCATGCCGTGCGGGAGGAGGCCGCCGTGCTCCGTGATCACGCTCGGGCCGGGCGTCTGCCCGCCCACCGGGTGCTGGGTGGCGAGCAGGAAGATGCCGACGCACATGAAGGCGACCAGGGTGGCGACCTTGACGATCGCGAACCAGAACTCCATCTCGCCGAAGATCTTCACCGAGATCAGGTTCACCGCCAGCACGACCGCGAGGGCGATGAGCGCGAGCACCCACTGGGGGATGCTCGTGAACATGCTCCAGTAGTGCGTGTACAGCGCGATCGCGGTGATGTCGGCGATGCCGGTCGTCGACCAGTTCAGGAAGTACATCCAGCCGGCGACATAGGCGCCCTTCTCACCGAGGAACTCGCGCGCGTAGGACACGAAGGAGCCGGAGGAGGGCCGGTAGAGGACCAGCTCGCCGAGGGCGCGGACCACGAAGAAGGCGAAGACGCCGCAGACGAGGTAGGCGAGCGCGAGGGCCGGGCCGGCGTGGTGCAGACGTCCTCCGGCGCCCAGGAAGAGGCCGGTGCCGATGGCACCGCCGATGGCGATCATGTTGACGTGGCGGTGCTTGAGGTCCTTGCTGTAGCCGGCGTCGCCCGCGTCCGCGGGTGTCGCGGTCGCCTGGGGGTGGGCGGCGACTTCGGCCGTGCGCAGGCTGTCCTTGCTCACGGGTGGTACCACTCTCTGGTGCGCCCGGGCGGGGTACGCCCGGGTGTCCGTACGGTCGTGGCCCGCGGCTCCCGGGTAGGGGCACAGACCAGGGCAGCACCTTTCCAGCGGCACCGGCGATCATGCGGTGGTCCATGTCACAGCGCGTCGCTTCTCACACGGCGCCCACCGGGGGCCGACCGGTTTCACCGCACCGGCGTGACAGCGATACTGCTGCACATGACGATCGAGACCGAGGAGCCGGCCCTCACGGTCGACGAGCTGGCCGCCCGGGCGGGGGTCACAGTACGGACGGTGCGCTTCTACGGCACCAAGGGACTGCTGCCGCCGCCGGTCATCGGTCCGCGCCGGGTGGGGCACTACGGTCCCGGGCATCTCGCGCGCCTGGCGCTGATCGAGGAGCTGCGCCGGCAGGGCCTGACGCTGGCGGCGATCGAACGCTATCTGGACCGGCTGCCGCCCGGTCTCGACGCGCATGACCTCGCCGTGCACCGGGCCGTGGTGGCCTCGTGGGCGCCGGACGCCGTGGAGACGGTGCCGCGGGAGGAGCTCCAGCGGCGGGCCGGGCGGGCGCTCAGCGAGGAGGACGTGGACCGGCTCGCCGCGATGGGCGTGCTGGGCGCCGGCGCCGGTGACCCGGCCGACGAGGACGGGTACCGCGTCGACGCGGGGCTGCTGCGGCTGGGGGTGCGGCTCCTCGACGTGCCACTGTCACCGGAGGCGATCCTCGCGGCCCGGACCGTCCTCCTCGACCACGCGCGCGCCGCGGCCCACGAGCTGTCGCGGCTGCTGCGCGAGGAGGTGCCGGAGCGCGACGCGCAGGCGGTGAGGTCACTGTCGGCGCACATGCAGCCCCTGGTCGTCCAGGCGCTGCTGACGGCCTTCCAGCGGTCGCTGACGGAGGAGCTGCGGGAGTGGCTCGGGGAGCCGCCTGCGGACGGCTCCCCGTGACGGTCCGGTGGCTCAGCGCCCGTCGGTGAAGGTCTCCCCCCGCTCCGCCTTCTCCACCAGCAGCGCGGGCGGGGTGAAGCGGTCGCCGTAGCGCTCGGCGAGCTGACGCGCGCGTGCCACGAACGCGGGGAGCCCGTTGCCCGCCTCGGGGCCGCCCTCGTAGCCGTTGACGTACTGGAGGACGCCGCCGGTCCAGCCGGGGAAGCCGATACCGAAGAGGGAGCCGATGTTGGCGTCCGCGACGGATGTCAGGACACCCTCTTCGAGGAGCCTGACGGTGTCGAGGGCCTCGGCGAAGAGCATGCGTTCCTGCATGTCCCGGAAGGGGATCTCGGCGTCCGCGCGCGTGAAGTGCTCGCGCAGGCCCGGCCACAGCCCCGTCCGCCCGCCGTCCTCGCCGTACTCGTAGAAGCCGGCGCCCCCGCTGCGGCCGGTGCGGCCGAACTCGTCGACCATGCGGTCGATCACGGCCTCGGCGGGGTGGCCGGGCCAGACACCGCCCGCCTCCTCCACGGCCCGCCTGGATTCGTTGCGGATCTTGCGCGGGAGGGTGAGCGTCAGTTCGTCCATGAGGGACAGGACCTTGGCCGGGTAGCCCGCCTGGGCCGCCGCCTGCTCCACGGACGCGGGCTCGATGCCCTCGCCGACCATGGCGACACCCTCGTTGATGAAGTGGCCGATCACCCGTGAGGTGAAGAAGCCGCGCGAGTCGTTGACGACGATCGGCGTCTTCTTGATCTGCCGGACCAGGTCGAAGGCGCGCGCGAGCGCTTCGTCGCCGGTGCGCTCGCCCTTGATGATCTCGACGAGCGGCATCTTGTCCACGGGCGAGAAGAAGTGCAGCCCGACGAAGTCGTCCTGGCGCTCGACGCCTTCGGCGAGGGCGGTGATCGGCAGGGTGGAGGTGTTGGAGCAGAGCAGGGCGTCGGCGTCGACGACCTGCTCGATCTCCTGGAACACCTTGTGCTTGAGGGCGGTGTCCTCGAAGACGGCCTCGATCACCGCGTCGCAGCCGGCCAGGTCCTGGGGGTCGGCGGTGGGCGTGATGCGGGCGAGCAGCGCGTCCGCCTTCTCCTGGGTCGTACGGCCCCGGGAGACGGCCTTGGCGCACAGCTTCTCGGAGTAGGCCCTGCCCTTGAGGGCGGCCTCCAGGGAGACGTCCTTCAGGACGACGTCGATGCCCGCGCGGGCGCACGAGTAGGCGATACCAGCACCCATCATCCCGGCGCCCAGGACGGCCACCCTGCGGACCTGGCGGGGCGCGACGCCCTGGGGGCGGCTGACGCCGGAGTTGACGGCCTGGAGGTCGAAGAAGAACGCCTGGATCATGTTCTTCGACGTCTGCCCGGCGGCCAGTTCGACGAAGTATCGGGCCTCGATGACCTGCGCGGTGTCGAAGTCGACCTGGGCGCCCTCGACGGCCGCGGCGAGGATGTTCCGCGGAGCCGGATAGGGGGCGCCGTTGGTCTCCTTGCGCAGGCTGGCCGGGAACGCGGGCAGGTTGGCGGCGAACCGGGGGTTCGACGGGGTGCCGCCCGGGATGCGGTAGCCCGGCCTGTCCCAGGGCTGCTGCGACTCGGGGTTCGCGTCGATGAAGGCGCGGGCCTTGGCGAGCAGTTCGTCGGGCGAGGCGGCGACCTCGTCGACCAGGCCGTTCTCCAGGGCTCGCCGCGGGCTGTACTGGGTGCCCTTGAGCAGGACCTTGAGGAGGGCGTCGGTGATGCCCAGCAGCCGGACCGTACGCACGACACCGCCGCCGCCGGGGAGCAGGCCGAGGGTGACCTCGGGGCAGCCGATCTTCGAGCCGGGCGCGTCCAGGGCGACGCGGTGGTGGCAGGCGAGGGCGAGCTCGAAGCCGCCGCCGAGGGCCGCGCCGTTCAGGGCGGCGACGACCGGCTTGCCGAGGGTCTCGATACGGCGGAGGTTGCGCTTGATCTCCAGTCCGCCGTCCAGCAGCTCCTGGGCCGTCCCCGGGGTGACGCGGATGAGGTCGCGCAGGTCGCCGCCGGCGAAGAACGTCTTCTTCGCGGAGGTGAGGATGATGCCCCGAATGGAGTCCTTCTCGGCCTCCAGACGGTCGGTGACCGCGGCGAGGGAGGCCCGGAAGGCCGCGTTCATGGTGTTCGCGGACTGGTCGGGGTCGTCGAGGACGAGGGTGACGAGGCCGGTGCGGTCCTGTTCCCAGCGGATGGTGGTGCTCTGTGTCATGACGGGGTCTCCGTTGAAGTCTGTGAGTTCCGCTGGGGTGGTCAGACGCGCTCGACGATGGTGGCGATGCCCATGCCGCCGCCGACGCAGAGGGTGGCGAGGCCGTAGCGCTTGTCCTGGCGCTCCAGTTCGTCGACGAGCGAGCCGAGGATCATCGCGCCGGTGGCGCCGAGCGGATGGCCGAGGGCGATGGCGCCGCCGTTGACGTTGACCTTGTCCAGCGACAGGCCCATGTCCTTGACGAAGCGCAGGACGACCGCCGCGAAGGCCTCGTTGATCTCGACCAGGTCGATGTCGTCGATGGTCAGGCCGGCCTTGGCGAGGGCCTTGCGGGTGGCGGGCGCGGGGCCGGTGAGCATGATCGTCGGCTCGGAGCCGGAGACCGCCGCGGAGACGATCCGCGCGCGCGGGGTGAGCCCGTGGCGCTCGCCGACCTCCTTGGAGCCGATCGCGACCAGGGAGGCGCCGTCGACGATGCCGGAGGAGTTGCCCGCGTGGTGGACGTGGTCGATCTTCTCCACCCAGTGGTACTTCTGGAGCGCCACCGCGTCGAAGCCGCCCAGCTCGCCGATGTCGGCGAAGGAGGGCTTCAGCCTGCCGAGCGAGTCGGCGGTGGTGCCGGGGCGCGGGTGTTCGTCGTGGTCCAGGACGACGAGGCCGCTGCGGTCCTTCACCGGCACCACGGAGCGGTCGAAGCGGCCCTCCTTCCAGGCCGTCGCCGCGCGCTCCTGCGAGAGGGCCGCGTACTCGTCGACATCGCGCCGGGAGAAGCCCTCGATGGTGGCGATGAGGTCGGCGCCGATGCCCTGCGGCACGAAGTTGACGGTCAGGTTGGTCATCGGGTCGTTGAACCAGGCTCCTCCGTCCGAGGCCATCGGCACCCGGGACATCGACTCCACCCCGCCCGCCAGGACGAGGTCCTCCCAGCCCGAACGGACCTTCATGGCGGCCAGGTTGACGGCCTCCAGACCCGAGGCGCAGAAGCGGTTCTCCTGCACGCCCGCCACGGTGTCCGGCAGTCCGGCCGCGAGCGCGGCGATGCGCGCGATGTCGGAGCCCTGGTCGCCCACGGGGCCGACGACGCCGAGCACGATGTCGTCGATGGCGGCCGGGTCGAGGCCGGGGAAGCGGCTGCGGAGCTCGTGGATGAGGCCGACGACCAGATCGATGGGCTTCGTCCCGTGCAGGGCGCCGTTCGCCTTGCCGCGCCCGCGCGGGGTGCGGATCGCGTCGTACACGTACGCTTCGGTGCTCACTGGTAAGCCTTTCGGGAGGGTGGGCCGTGCGGGGCGGGGTCAGTCGCCCTGGTGCGGAATGTCCTTCACAGGGGTCGCCGCTGTGGTCTGCGCGGTGGTCTGCGCGGCGGTCGTCGCTGTTGTCTGCGCGGTGGTCTGCGCTTGCGCCCCGGCAGAGGTTCCCGCCGCGATCTCGGCGGGCGTGTTCCCAAGGTCTGCCGCAAGTCCCGGTATGTCCCAGTCACGGGCCACCTCGCGGGTGTCGGCGCCGGGTCGCGCGGGCCCGGTGCGGACGGTTGTGGGCGTCGCGGAGAAGCGGGGCGCGGGGGCCGGCTGGGTGATGCCACCGTGCTCGGTGAAGGTGCCGCGGGCCGCGAGATGCGGGTGGCGCGGGGCCTCACGCAGCGACAGCACGGGCGCCACACACGCGTCGGAACCGTCGAAACGGGCCGTCCACTCGTCCCGGGTGCGGGACCTGAAGCGGGCGGCGACGGCCTCGCGCAGCTCTCCCCAGCGCGTCCAGTCCGTGCGCGCCTCGCGGAGGTCCTCGAGACCGAGGAGGTCCACGAAAGCGTCGTAGAACTGCGGCTCCAGGGCGCCGACGGCCATGTACCCGCCGTCGGCGGTCTCGTAGGTGCCGTAGTACGGGCAGCCGCCGTCGAGCAGGTTGGCGGCGCGCCGGTCCTGCCAGCCGCCGGCCGAGAGCATGCCGTGGATCATCGCGGAGAGATGCGCGGTGCCGTCGACGATGGCCGCGTCGACGACCTGGCCGGTGCCGCTCACGCGCGCGTGGTGCAGGGCGGCGAGGACGCCGACGACCAGGTAGAGGGAGCCTCCCGCGTAGTCCCCCAGCAGGTTGGCGGGGACGGGCGGCGGCCGGTCCGGGGCGCCGATCATGCCGAGCGCGCCGGTGACGGCGATGTAGGAGACGTCGTGACCGGCGCGGGCGGCGAGGGGGCCGTCCTGGCCCCAGCCGGTCATCCGGCCGTAGACCAGACGGGGGTTGCGGGCGTGGCAGTCCCCGGGGCCAACGCCCAGGCGCTCGGCGACACCCGGCCTGTTGCCCTCGATGAGCACGTCGGCGCGGGCGGCGAGGTCGAGCACGCGCGCGGGGCCGTCAGGCGCCTTGAGGTCGACGATCACCGAGCGCTTGTTGCGGTTGGTGATGTCGTGGGCGGGATCGATGGCCAGAGCGGAGCCGCCCGGGCGGTCCACGCGGACGACGTCGGCGCCCAGGTCGGCCAGCAGCATGCCGGCGAAGGGGCCGGGGCCGATCCCGGCGAGTTCCACCACGCGCACGCCCGCCAGCGGGCCGTGCCCGGCCGTCCGTCCCGTCGTCATCCAGCCCCCTTGCTGTGACACAACCGATGTAACACCAGTGATGCTAAGAACGTGTTCCAGTGGGCACAAGAGGTGAGCGAGCAAGCGCTTAGACACTTTAGGGGCACCTGCCGTCGGCCTCCGCACCGCTCACGCTAGCCTCAGCCACCGACAGCGGCGCGGGCTGCACGACGGCGAGGGGATGTCATGAGCAGGCTGAAAAGGCTGGACCGTCCGTACGACATCGTGCTCTTCGGGGCCACCGGCTTCGTGGGCACGCTCACCGCGGAGTACCTCGCCGCCCACGCGCCCGCCGGTCTGCGCTGGGCGATCGCAGGCCGGAGCCAGGAGAAGCTGGAGCGGCTGCGCGAGCGGCTCGGCGGGGACGTCGGCGTGCTGCGGGCCGACGTCTCGGACCCGGCGTCCCTGCGCGCCCTCGCGGAGCACGCGCGCGTGGTGGCCACGACGGTGGGTCCGTACGTGTCGTACGGCGAGGAACTCGTGGCGGCCTGCGCGGACACCGGCGCCGACTACCTCGACCTGACCGGTGAGCCGGAGTTCGTGGACCTGATGTACGTCCGGCACGACGCACGCGCGCGTGAGACGGGTGCGCGGCTGCTCCATGCGTGCGGCTTCGACTCCGTCCCGCACGACCTGGGCGCGTACTTCACCGTCCGACAGCTTCCGGAGGGAGTGCCCCTGACCGTGGACGGCTTCGTGACCGTCGACGCCACCTTCTCGGGCGGCACCCTCGCCTCCGCGCTGGGCCAGTTCGCGCGCGGCCGGCAGTTGCTGGCCGCCGCGCGGGAGCGCGGCCGGCACGAACCGCGGCTGATGGGCCGCCGGGCCGCCGCACCGGTGGGCGCGCCCCGGTTCGCCCCTGAGGTCGGCGCCTGGGCGCTGCCGTTGCCGACCATCGACCCGCAGATCGTGCTGCGGTCGGCGAGGGCGTTGCCGCGCTACGGGCCCGACTTCCGCTACCGGCACTACGCGGCCGTACGGCGGCTGCCCGTCGCCCTGGGCGGGGTCGCGGCGGTCGGCACGCTCGCCGCGGCGGCCCAGCTGCCGCCCGCACGGCGCTGGCTGTCGGACCGGCTCAGGCCCGGAGAGGGGCCCAGCGCGCAGAAGCGGGCGCGCAGCTGGTTCTCGGTGCGGTTCGTCGGCGAGGGCGGCGGGCGGCGGGTGTGCACCGAGGTCGCGGGCGGCGACCCCGGCTACGACGAGACGGCGAAGATGTTCGCCGAGGCGGCGCTGGCCCTGGCCTGCGACGACCTCCCGCCGACCGCGGGGCAGGTGACGACGGCGGTGGCGATGGGCGACGCGCTGACCGGACGGTTGACCCGGGCGGGTGTCCGCTTCCGCGTCGCGGCGCGCCGCTGACCGTCCCCGTGCCGTGTCCGCGGCCTCAGACGGGCCACTGGACCAGCGTGTAGATCATGCCGGCGATCCAGCCGACGCCCGCCAGGACGGCGAGGATCAGCGCGGCGTTCACGGCACGCTCGACGGGCCGGTTCGGGTCGGCGAGGGGCTTCGGGGCACGGTGCGTGGTCATGGGCCCAGCCTGACGGGCGGAGGAGGGGCGCACATCAGTACGGGTACTCAGACGACGTACTCAGCAGGCGTGGCCGGGCGGCCTGCTCGCACGTGCGTGTGCGCTCTCCGCCCCTCGCCCGCACCCCGATTCGAGACCCGCCGCGCCGCTCCCCCGGTGGTTCATGGGCGCTCCGGTCGCAAAGTGCCGACGAGCACTTCGATGAAGCGATCGAAGCGCCTGATCGGCACGGAAGGGGAGCAGTATGAAGTTCGTTCTCGAAGTCACCGTGGACGAGGGCGCGTTGGCCCAGGACCCGGTGGGTGAGCTGGGCCGCGTCCTGCGCTACCGGGGCGGCAACCCGAAGCACTGCGCCCTGGAGGCCGGGGACGGATCGGCGGCCCACGACTGCGCGTACCAGGAGGTCGGTCAGTGGCGGGTGGTCGCCTCCTGAAGGGCCCGCCGGCACAGCGCGTCCGCCCTCCGGGTCGTTTCCGGGAGACGGAACCGCGGGGTGAGGGCGAGGGTGTGGGCACAGGCGTCGTCCAGGCTGACGCGGTGGCCGACGGACACGAAGACCGGTTTCACACCCGTCCGCGTACGTAGCGCGCGCCCCACCTCGTCGTCGCCCGCCAGCAGCGGGGACGCCGATCCGCGCGGGGCGTCGGGGTCGTCGTACGCGAAGGTGAACGGGTTCTTGGCGACGCCGATCGTGGGCAGTCCGGTGAGGACGCCCAGGTGGCTGGCGAGACCGAAGCGGCGCGGGTGGGCCAGGCCGTAGCCGTCGCAGACGACCAGGCCGGGCGGCCGGGGCAGGGCGTCCAGGGCGGCGAGCACGGTGGGGATCTCGCGGAAGGCCAGCAGCCCGGGCACGTACGGGAAGGAGATCCGCCCGACGGCGGTGGCCTCGGCGACGACTTCCAGGCTCGCCGCGTCCAGCACGACGGCCGCCGCCGCGACGACGTCCCGCTCGTCGTCGTAGGCGACGTCGACGCCCGTCACGTACCCCGTCCCGGGTGGCGGCCCGGACTCGTCGAGCACCACCCGGGCCCGCAGCTCGTCCTGGACGGCGCGGGCCGCTTCCTCGGTCGCGGGCCAGCCCGCCGGAATGTCTACGGTCGTCATCGTGGGGACGAGCGTACGGCTCCCGGGGGCGGGCCCGCGACGGTGTTCCGGCGCGGACACGTCAGCTCTGGTGGTCCCCGCGAGCCCTTGCCCGACCGCCGGCCGTCCCGCTCGCCGGACGGCAGGTCCCGGGTGGAGGTCGCCCACGCCGCCCACGGCCTTCGGGTTCGCGCCCATGGTCACCCCGAAGGCGGCTCAGCTCTCCAGACGTGCCACGCGCCCCTGTTCGCCGGCGGCCCAGCAGCCGAGGTCGGGGGTGCAGTCCACGGTGTCGTACGAGCCCGTGTCGAGGGTGCGCCAGGTGCGGCCGGCGTCGGTGGTCAGGTCGGTGCCGGTGGGCCCGACGGCGAGGGCGGCGGAGCGGCTGTGCGGGAGCCAGGCGACCCCGGAGCGGTAGGCGGGCGGCGGCGTGGCGGCCGGCCGCCAGGTGCGGCCCGCGTCGCCGGTCGTCGCGGCCGCCCGCGGGGAGGGCTGGTCGGCGCGGTAGTCGCCGCCGACGGCGAGGCCGTGGGTGCGGTCGCGGAGGGCGACGGCGAAGACACCGCGCGCGGGGTCACCCGCGGGGATCGGGGTGTCGGCGGCCGTCCACGTCAGTCCGCGGTCGGACGAGTGCAGCACACGCGCGCGTGCGGCTCCGCCGGTGGCCAGCCAGACGTCCTTCGTCCCGGAGGCGACCAGGCACTGGCCACTGGCCGCGAAGCCCGCCTCGCCGTCCAGGGCGGCCGGCATGCCCTCGTTCGGCAGCACCTTCCAGGAGCGGCCCCCGTCGCCGGTCGACAGGATGCGGAATCTGCCGTCCACCGGGTCGCTCACGGCGAGGCCGTGGCGGCGGTCGAAGAAGGTCATGCAGTCGTAGAAGGCGTGGGCGTCGGTGTTGCGGAAGGACTCCGTCCAGGTCGTCCCGCCGTCCTCGGTGCGGTACACGCGCGACGCCTCGCCCTCGCCGATCGCGAGCACCACGGCGCGCCGCGCGTCGAACGCCTCGATGTCCCGGAACTGGAGGTCGGCGGCGCCGGGCGGCGAGACGTCTCGCCAGCTCCCGCCGCCGTCGGTGGTGCGCAGGACGGTGCCCCCGGTGCCGGACACCCAGGCGGTGCGCCGGTCGACCGCCGCGAGACCCCGGAACCGTACGGCGGTCGCGCCGGTGTCCTTGAGGTCCCAGTGCGGCGCCGCGGGCCCCGGGGTGTGCGCCCGGTCGGGCGGTGTGTGCGCCTGGGCGGGCAGGGCGGTCAGGAGGGCCAGTGCCGCCCCGCAGGCCGCCGCCGCCACCCGTCCGCTCCCCCGTGCTGTCCGAACCGTGCGTCGCGTCTTCCCCAAGCGCCTCATGGCGGGCGAAGCTAGCCCACGGCTTTCGGTGACGTCCAGAGGCCCGCGATCACACCGACCGCCCGGGGAGACACGGGAGGAGAGGTGAGTCACTCGCGTGCATGAAAGGCGGTGACCGAGGTCACTAGGAATGGGTGTGCACGGATCGGCCGCTTCCGGCGTCTCTTCCAGTGTCCGGACGCACCGCCCGGAAGATCGTCCCGCCGTCACGAGGGAGCAAGGCGTTGTCCACCACCGTCATCGAGCAGCCCGTAGAGGCACGTCTGGTCGCCGCCGCGCCTCGGATGCAGACCATCCCCGCCACCCTGTCCTACGACCGGCAGGACCCCTTCGCCGTCCGCATGACCTTCCCGGCTCCGGCCACCCTGGAGGGCGTCGAGGTCTGCTGGACCTTCGCCCGTGACCTGCTCGCCGCGGGCCTGCACGACGCCGAGGGCCACGGCGACGTCCGGGTGCGCCCCTACGGGTACGGCCGCACCGTGCTGGAGTTCCACGCGCCCGAGGGCACCGCGGTCGTGCACGTCCACACCGAGGAGATCCGCGACTTCCTGCGGGCCACGAGCGAACTGGTGCCCACCGGCACGGAGTACCGCCAGCTCGACCTCGACCACGACCTGCTGGAGCTGATGCGGGACGCCTGTTAATCCGTTGACAGCCCTCGCGGGCGTTCCTACCGTGTAGAACGGTTCTGTTGCCGCCGATTGGAGAAGGACGTTGCTCGTCTGAGGTCATGAGACACCGCGCCACACCTCTGGAGTGTGTGCGCCGCGTGCGACCTCGGCCTTCGAGCCGTCCTTGCGGAGCAGGACTTCCTGCATGTCTCCGCGCTCCCCCGCTGCCGCGGTGGTCGCCGCTTTCCGGTGTCTCGACACGTGTCGCCCCTGACCGCACACGCCACCACGAGGCCCACTTTGACTCACTCCATCACCTGTACCTCCCTCGCCTTCTCCTGGCCGGACGGCACCCCCGTCTTCGACGGGCTCGACGTCGCCTTCGGCCCCGGCCGGACCGGACTCGTCGGCGTCAACGGCTCCGGCAAGTCGACCCTGCTGAAGCTGATCGCCGGGGAACTCGCCCCCGCCGACGGCACGGTGCGCCTCGCCGGCGAGGTCGGACACCTCCCGCAGAACGTCGCCCTCGACACCACGCTGAAGGTCGACGCGGCCCTCGGCATCGCCGCACAGCGGGCCGCGCTGCACGCCATCGAGGCCGGTGACGCGTCCGAGCGGCACTTCGAGACCGTCGGCGACGACTGGGACGTCGAGGAGCGCGCGCTGGCCACCCTCGGCGAGCTCGGGCTCGGCCACATCGACCTCGACCGCACCGTCGGCGGGGTGTCGGGCGGCGAGTCGGTCCTGCTGCGGCTGGCCGCGCTGCTGCTGCGCCGGCCGGACGTCCTGCTGCTGGACGAACCGACCAACAACCTCGACCTGTACGCCCGGCGGCGGCTGTACGCGGCCGTCACGTCCTGGCCGGGCGTCCTGGTCGTGGTCAGCCACGACCGGGAACTGCTCGACCTCGTCGACCGGATCGCCGACCTGCGCGCCGGGGAGGTCACCTGGTACGGCGGCAACTTCTCCGCGTACGAGGACGCCCTGGCCACCGAGCAGGAGGCCGCCGAGCGCATGGTGCGCGTCGCGGAGGCCGACCTGAAGAAACAGAAACGCGAACTGGTCGACGCCCAGGTCAAGCTGGCCCGCCGCAAGCGGTACGGGCAGAAGATGTGGGAGAGCAAGCGCGAGCCGAAGATCGTCATGGGGGCGCGCAAGCGCGCGGCGCAGGAGTCGGCGGGCAAGCACCGGATCATGCACGAGGAGAAGCTCGCCGAGGCCAGGGACCGGCTCGACGACGCGGTGGAGGCCGTACGCGACGACGACGAGATCCGCGTCGACCTGCCGTACACGGCCGTACCGCCGGGGCGGGAGGTCCTGCTGCTCCAGGACCTCCGGCTCGCGTACGGCGCGCGCGTGGACGGCGGTCTCGACCTGCGCGGTCCCGAGCGGGTCGCGCTGGTCGGGCGCAACGGCGCGGGCAAGACGACGCTGCTGCGCACCATCGCCGGGGAGCTGGCGCCCGAGGCGGGCGAGGCGCACGCGTACGTGCCGCTGCGTTTCCTGCCCCAGCGCCTCGACATCCTCGACGGCGAGCTCACGGTCGCCGAGAACGTGGCCCGGTTCGCGCCCGGCGCCACCAACAACCGGATCCGGGCCCGGCTGGCCCGCTTCCTGTTCCGGGGCGCCCGCGCCGACCAGAAGGCGGCGACCCTGTCCGGCGGGGAGCGCTTCCGGGCGAGCCTGGCGGCGCTGATGCTGGCCGAGCCGGCGCCCCAGCTGCTCATGCTGGACGAGCCGACCAACAACCTCGACATGGCGAGCGTGCGCCAGCTCACCACCGCCCTTGAGTCCTACGAGGGCGCGCTGATCGTGGCCGGCCACGACCTGCCGTTCCTGGAGTCCATCGGCATCACACGGTGGCTCCTGCTGGACGGGGAGCTGCGGGAGACGACGGCGGCGGAGATGGCGGATCCGGCCTAGCGCCGCCGCCCGTCGCATGACCTCACGAGGGGCACATGGTCTCAGGAGGGGCACATTGTTACCGCGGGGTTTTGCCCTGGTGGCCCCGCCCTGCATGATGGCTGACCGGCGCCGCGTCCGAGGCGCCGGTTGTGCCACCCGATTCGGAGACCTGGACGTGCCCAGCAAGAAGGCCCTCATCCGCCGCCCCAGCCCGCGCCTCGCCGAAGGCCTGGTGACGCACGTCGAGCGGGAGAAGGTCGACGTGGAGCTCGCCCTGGAGCAGTGGGAGGCGTACGCCGAGGCCCTGCGGGCGCACGGCTGGGAGACCGTCGAGGTCGACCCGGCCGACGACTGCCCGGACTCCGTGTTCGTCGAGGACACGGTGGTGATGTACAAGAACGTCGCCCTGATCGCGCGCTCCGGCGCCGAGTCCCGGCGCGCCGAGACCCTCGGCGTCGAGGAGGCCGTGGCCCGTCTGGGCTGCTCCGTGAACTGGGTCTGGGAGCCGGGCACGCTGGACGGCGGTGACGTGCTCAAGGTCGGCGACACGATCTACGTCGGCCGGGGCGGCCGTACCGACGCGGCCGGCGTGCAGCAGGTGCGCGCCGCCTTCGAACCGCTCGGGGCGCGGGTGGTGGCCGTACCGGTGAGCAAGGTGCTGCACCTGAAGTCGGCGGTCACGGCGCTGCCCGACGGCACGGTGATCGGCCACATCCCCAAGGTGGACCGGCCGTCGCTGTTCCCGCGCTTCCTGTCGGTGCCCGAGGAGGCCGGCTCGCACGTGGTGCTGCTCGGCGGTCCGCACGTACTCATCTCGGCCGCCGCGCCGAAGACGGCGGACCTGCTCGCCGATCTCGGTCACGAGCCCGTCGTCGTCGACATCGGCGAGTTCGAGAAACTCGAAGGATGTGTGACATGCCTCTCGGTGCGTTTGCGTGATCTGTACGCCTGACCGGGTGATCGAATCACCTGTTCGGCCCTGGGACCTGCGGTCCCCGGGGCTGTTTGACATGCCCCGAATCACCTGGCGCAACCCGGCTGATCAGCGATCTTTACGCCGCTCTTAACCTACGGTTTCGTAACCTACGGATACGTAGCCTACGATTCCGTAAGTTCCGGCTTCGCTCGCCGGAGTGTTCCACTCCGCTTCACGTCCCCCTGGAGTTCTCGTGACGATCACCTCCCCTCACCTCGGTAGCCCCGCCGTCTGGACCGACGCCAAGCTGCTGCACGCGTTGGAGGAAGTGGTCGAGACGGAACTCAACCGGCATCTGAAGGTCACCAAGGACTGGATGCCCCACGAGTACGTCCCGTGGAGCGACGGCCGCAACTTCCCCGGCTTCTTCGAGGACGGCCAGGCCTGGGACAAGGAGCAGTCCAAGGTCACCGAGATCGGCCGGATCGCTCTCGTCGTGAACCTGCTCACCGAGGACAACCTCCCCAGCTACCACCACGAGATCGCCTCGCTCTTCGGCCGGGACGGCGCCTGGGGTACCTGGGTGCACCGCTGGACGGCCGAGGAGGGCCGCCACGGCATCGTGATGCGCGACTACCTGCTCGCCTCGCGCGCGGTGGACCCGGACAAGCTGGAAGCCTTCCGCATGCAGCACATGAGCGAGGGCTTCGAGTCGGACAACCGGCACTCGATGCTCCACTCGGTCGCCTACGTCGCCTTCCAGGAGCTGGCCACCCGCGTCTCGCACCGCAACACCGGTCACCAGTCCGGGGACCCGGTCTGCGATCGCATGCTGGCGCGCATCGCGACCGACGAGAACCTGCACATGGTCTTCTACCGCAACCTGTTGAAGGCCGCCTTCGAGCTCGCTCCCGACCTCACCATGCAGGCCGTGCGCGACGTCCTCGTCAACTTCCGCATGCCCGGTCACGGTATGCCCGGCTTCGAGCGGTTCGCCGCGCAGATGGCGATCGGCGAGGTCTACAACCTGCGCATCCACCACGACGACGTCATCCAGCCCGTGCTGCGCTTCCTGAAGGTCATGGAGGTCGACGGCCTCGGCCCCGAGGGCCAGAAGGCGCAGGAGGAGATCGGCCTGTACATGGGCGGCCTGGACAGTGAGGCGTCCAAGTTCGACGAGAAGCTGGCGACGCGCAAGGCCCGGATGGCGGCGCGGGCGGCCGGCTGACCCGCCCCCACCCATCGCTTCGACGGCCCGCACGGGGAACCGAATTCCCGGTGCGGGCCGTTCGCGACCTGCGGCATCATGCCGCCATGGGTGACAGAGAAACGGTCCAGCAGGCGGTCGGCTTCCTGCTGGGCCTGACCGCCGAGGACACCGCCGACGGGATTCGGGCGCGGATCGGTCTGCCCCCGGCCGCCACCGAGAACGCGGCCGCGATCCAGCGCAGGCTGAACCGCGCGTGGACCTGGCCCGCCGCGCCCGCCTCGGTGGTGCTGTGGGTCCTGGAGCAGGACGACCCCGCGCTGAACGCCGTCGTGTGGCGCTTCGTCGGCAACGACCTCGGTCTGCGCCGGGCCCTCGCCCGCGGGGTGCCGTTCGGCCCCGGGCGCACGAAGCCCCTGGCGGTGCGCTCCACACACGAGCGGCAGGAACCCGACATCCCGGAGAGCTACGTCCGGCACGGCCTCGTCGGCGCCCTGCGCAAGGCGCACTCCATGCCCTCCGCCCGCGCCGCCGCGTCCATGGTGCTGACCCGGGACGACTGGGAGACGGTCCGCGCGGCCCACGACGAGCTTCCGCTGCCCGGTTACCCGCGCTGGGCGCTGTCGGTGCGCCCGGACTGCCCGCCCGCGCTGCGCGCCGGGTTCGGCTCGCACCCCAAGTTCACGCACCGGCTGCGGCAGGCGGGTGTTTTCGACGGCCCGGCCCGGTACGCGACGGCCCACGGTCCGGCCGCCAGGGTCCTGGAGGTGCTGTCCCTGGGCCATCTCATGTTCCCGGCCCGGGTCCGCGAGGCCGAGGACGCCCTGCGCCCGCTCGTGCGGGACCACTTGGGCAGCCGCGAGGAGGCCTGGGCGGTGCTGGCGCGGCTCATCGACACGTTCCACGGGACGGTGCCGGAGCTCGTCGTGACGGCGGGCGCCATCGCCTGAGGCGCCGGGCGTCCGAGGGGCGGGCGAAGGGGGGCGGGCGAAGGGGGGCGGGGCGGCTGGATTCGAACCAGCGTGATCCAGTTTTGGAGACCGGTGCGGCTGCCTCTGCGCTACGACCCCGCCCTTACCCCAGAGCGTAATGCCTTGGCCCGATGTCAGTGGGGCCTGCTACCAATGAGGCACTGGGGGAAGCGCGGCAAAAAAGGGCACGGGGGCTCGACATGGCGTACGGGGAGCGCGGGCGGCGGCGCCCGGCGGTGGTCGACCTGGCCGACCGCAGGGCGCTGGAGGCGTACCGGCCGGCAGCGCCCGACACGGTCGCCGAGGCACGCCGCGGGGGCGTCCGAACAGCAGCAGAAGTTCTGGATCGGGGTGTTCACCGGGATGCGGCGCTGAGCGCACGGGGGCGGGCGCGGACGGGCGTCACTCCTCCACGGGTTCCCCCACGGGTGCCTTCACGGATGGCTCCGGCGAACACGGCCGGCCCCGGGCCCGCCGTGTTCTCCTCGCTCACCACTGCGCCTCCCGGTAGTCCTTGAGGAACACGCCCGACACCGGCCGGCCCGCCTCGCCGCGCACGATCGGGTCGTACACGCGGGCCGCGCCGTCCACGATGTCCAGCGGGGTACGGAAACCGGCGCCCGCCATCCGGGCCTTCTTCGGCGCCGGGTTCTCGTCGGTGATCCAGCCGGTGTCGACGGCGCACATGTGCACACCCTGCTCGGCGAGCGCGGCCGCGCTGGTGCGGGTGAGCATGTTGAGCGCGGCCTTGGCCATGTTGGTGTGCGGATGCCCGGGCATCTTGTTGCGGACCGCGAACCGGCCTTCGACGGCCGTCACGTTGACCACGTACCGGCGCGGGTGCGGGGAGGCCAGCAGCAGCGGCAGCAGCCGGTCGCACAGCAGCGCGGGCGCGAGGGCGTTGACGAGCTGGGTCTCCAGGACCTCGGCCGGGTCGAGCGCGCCGAGCCGGGCCGACCAGGAGTTCTCCGGGGAGGGATCGGGCAGCAGTCCGGCCTCGTCGGCCTCCCGCAGGGCGGCGGGCAGCGCGGAGACCGAGCCGCCGAGGCCCTCCAGCATCCGCATCGGGGTGAACCCGGGCGCCCGGCGCGTCCCCTCGGGCAGCGCGTCGTGCTCTCCGGCGGCCAGCAGGGCGTAGGACTCCGGCGGGCGACGCACGGTCTGTGCCGCGTTGTTGACGAGGATGTCGAGCGGTGCGCCCTCCCTGCGCAGTTCCTCGCACAGGCCCAGCACCTGGCGCGGGTCGCGCAGATCGACGGCGACGACGGTGAGCCGGTCCAGCCACCGCGCGCTGCCGGGCTCGGCACGGAAACGGCGGACGGTGTCGTGCGGGAAACGCGAGGTGACGACGGTTTCCGCGCCGTCCCGCAGCATCATCAGCGCCAGCTGGAAGCCGATCTTCACCCGGCCGCCGGTGAGCAGGACCCGGCGCCCGCTCAGGTCGGTGCTCAGCGAGCGGCGGGCGGCGTTGTCGGCCGCGCAGGCCGGGCAGAGCCGGTGGTAGAAGGTGTCGACCTCTCGATAGGCCGACTTGCAGACGTAGCAGGTGCGCGGCCGGTGGAAACGCCCGCCGTGGCCGGCGTCCAGCAGGGGCACGTCCTCGCGCCGGTCCAGGGCGCCGGTCGCGGTCGCGGCCATCGCCGCCGCGTCGGCGGCCGCCACCTCGGCGCCCCGCTCCTTGCGCCGCCGCAGCCGTCCGTCACGCGCGAAGGACGCGGCGACCTGCTCGGCCCGCAGCCGTACGGGATCGTCGACGGGCAGCGCGCGCAGCCTGCCCACGACGTCGTGGAAGACGGCCAGTTCCGCCTCGGTGACCGGCGGGCCGAAAGCCGCCCCTGCGCTGTCCTCGCCCACCGTCGCCGCCCCGCCCCGTCCCCGCGCCATGCTCGCCGTACCGTGGTCCCGACCGGATTCGAACCGGCGTATCCACCCTGAGAAGGTGGCGAGTCTGCCTCTGCTCTACGGGACCGCGCACGCATCCGGACGACCGGATTCGAACCGGCGTGATTCGCCTGGGCAAGGCGTCGCGCCTGCCTCCGCGCTACGTCCGGACACGCTCCCGGATCCTAACCGCACCCCCGCGACGCGGTCACTCGGATTCGGGGTCACCGCGACCGCGCGGTTCAGCGTGCCGTGCGCCGGAGGCTCAGGCGCTCTTTCTCGGACATGCCGCCCCAGACGCCGAAGCGCTCGTCGTTGGCAAGGGCGTACTCGAGGCAGGCGGTACGCATCTCGCACATGCCGCAGATGCGCTTCGCCTCCCGCACCGAGCTGCCGGGCTCGGGGAAGAAGAACTCGGCCCCGGTCTGTGCGCACAGCGCCTCCCGCTGCCAGCCGAGGTCGGGTGTCGGAATCGTGTCGGTATACATGGCCAGGATCGTGCCCGGCGGCGAAAAACGTTCGATCAACGCCGGATATACGCGGCGCCCGAAGGCCCCCGGCCGCCCGATGATGCTCCTGCCGTGTACCGCCGCGCACGGCGGCGCGCGGTGCGCCCGGCACACTGCCGAAAAGCGTCGAGCGCACGCATGGCGACCTTCCATGACCATCAGTGATCATCGGTGACCTTCCGTGGCCGGGTGTGAGGTCGCGCCGGTGGTCGTGCTCCGGCAGCGTTTGTCAGTGGGCGGTGCGAGACTCGGCAGTGCACAGGACGGGACCCCTTCGAGGAGGGCAACGATGCTCACCACCCGTTTCGTCAACGGCGCTCCGAACTGGATCGATGTCGGCACGTCCGACATCGACGGCGCCACCTCCTTCTACGGCGCTCTCTTCGACTGGCGGTTCCGGTCGGCGGGACCCGACGCCGGCGGCTACGGCTTCTTCCAGCTGGACGGGAAGACCGCGGCGGGCGGCATGCGGACCCCACCCGGGCAGGGCCCGCCGTCGTGGACGGTCTACTTCCGCACGACGGACGCGCAGGCCACGGCGCGGGCCGCCGAGCAGAAACACGGCAGGGTCCTCTTCGCCCCGATGGACGTGATGGGTCAGGGCACGATGGCCGTCCTCGCCGACCAGGCGGGCGTGCCGTTCGGCCTCTGGCAGCCGGGACGGACCGTGGGCGTGGACGTGGCGAACGAACCCGGCGCGCTGTGCTGGGTCGAGCTGTACACGCCGGACGTCGCCGCGGCGGCCGCCTTCTACAACGCGACGCTCGGCCTGGAAACCTCGGCCGCCCCCTTCCCCGGCGGCACGTACACCTGCGTCAACCCGGCCGGTGCCGGGGAGGAGGCGATGTTCGGCGGGATCGTGCCGCTGGCCGACGACCCCACGGAGGCCGGGACCGGCGCGTACTGGCTGCCGTACTTCGAGGTCACCGACGCGGACGCGGTCGTGGCCAAGGCGGAGGAACTGGGCGGCACGGTGCGGATGCCCGCCACGGACGTCGAGGGCGTCGGCCGCATCGCCAAGCTCGCCGACCCCTACGGGGCACGTTTCGCCGTGATCAAGAGCGTGCCCCAGGAGATGTGAGGCGGTACGGGAGCACGGGGGCGGACGGGGCGGGGCCGGGGGCGAGCGGGGCGGCGGCCCCGCTCAGGCCGAAGCGCGGCGCACCAGAGTGGTGGGCAGGACCACCCCGCCCGGTTCGTCGTCGGCGACGCGTCGGTCGAGTCGGCGCAGCAGGAGGCGGGCCATGATCCGGCCCATCTCCTCGATGTCCTGACGGACCGTCGTCAGCGGCGGGTCGCTCTGTTCGGCGACGGGCAGCATGTCGTCGAAGCCGACCACGGCGACGTCCTCGGGCACCCGCCGCCCGCGCTCGCGCAGGACACGCAGGGCGCCCGAGGCGGCGAGGTCGTTGGCGGCGAACACGGCGTCCAGGTCGGGGCAGTGGTCGAGGAGTTCCCGCATGGCCCGCTCGGCGCCGCCGGGGGTGAAGTCGCTCTCGACGACGAGCCGCGGGTCGTGCTCACCCATGACCTCCCGGTATCCGTCGAGCCGGTCCGCCGCGGAGGTCTGGTCGAGGGGGCCGGTGATGTGCGCGATGCGGGTGCGGCCGAGCCCTGCCAGCAGGCGTACGGCCTCGCGGGCGCCACCCCGGTTGTCGCTGTCGACGTAGACCACGTCCCGTGTGCCGTCGCTCCAGCCGGGACGGCCGCCGAACACGGTCGGGACGCCGGCGCCGTGGATCAGACCGGGAAGCGGGTCGTCGAGGTGCAACGAGAAGACCAGGGCCCCGTCGACATGGCCGCTGGCGAGATAGCGGGCGACGCGGGCGTGGTCGTCGCGGCCCTCGGTGAGCAGCAGTACCAACTGGTTGTCGTGGGCCGTCAGTTCCTTGCTGATACCGCGGAGCTGGAGTGCGAAGAAGGGGTCGGCGAAGACCCGGGTCTCCGGTTCGGCGATGACCACGGCGACCGCGTCGTGCCGCTTCGTCACCAGGCTGCGCGCCGCCTGGTTGGGGACGTAGCCGAGCTCCTCCACGGCGCGCCGGACCCGCTCGACGAGCGGCTCACGGACGCCGTCGCCGCCGTTGACGACGCGCGACACGGTCGCCCGGGAGACCCCGGCCCGCGCGGCCACGGCCTCCAGCGTGGGGCGCGACGCTGTCTCGGTCACTTCGGGGCTCCTCCTGGCCGGGTGCGGCTCAGGATAACTCCGGGGGACGGCCGGGGTGAGAGCGCTCTCCGGCCTCCCTCCCTCAGTGCTCGTGCGTGGCGCCGGTCCCGTCCGGCTCTTGAGACTCATGCGACTCGTGTGGCTCATGCGGTTCGTATCCCGGGATCGAGCCGTCGGGCTTCTTCACCAGGAACAGTCCGACCATCCCCATGTCGGAGTGGCTCTGCACATGGCAGTGGTACATCCACGCGCCGGCGCCCACCCCCTCCCCCGCGACCACCTGGAAGCCGAAGGAGTCGGCCGGGCCCACGATCTTGTTGTCGACGACCCGGCTCGGGTCGTCGGGGCCGGTGAGCAGGCCGGTGCGGTTGTCGGCCCAGCGATGACCGTGCATATGGAAGGTGTGGTAGTACTCGCCGTGCGTGATCATCACGAACTCGACGCGATCACCCACCGTCGCCTCGAAGTCGGGGCCCTGGTGACCCGGGTGGGCGGGCCTGTTGTTGATGGTCATGTCGTTGAAGACGATCGTGTGGGTGGCGTCGGGCAGGATGTCACCCTTGCGCCGGACGATCACCGGTCCGTACAGGCCCTTGCGGATGCCACCGGTGCCGTGTTCGGTTCCGACCACGTGGTCGTGGTAGTGCCAGTAGCCCGCACTGCCCGCACGCCAGGTGCCGTCGACGCGGCGACCCGGGGCGTGGGTGCGCCAGGTGTAGGTGCGCGTGCCGCCCGGCTCGACGTCGCTCCTGTTCAACTTCGTTCCGTCGCTGGAGACTTCGTAGTCCAGGCCGTGGACGTGCAGACTCGCGGCCACCTCCAGGGTGTTCTCCACCTCGATGTGGACGGTGTCGCCCTCGTTGAGTTCGATCAGCGGCCCCGGGACGGTCGCCTTCCCCTTCTCGAAGCCGTAGCCGAGTTGTCCGTCGGCGAGCTTCTCCGCGTACAGCTTGAGGTGTCTGACCGCTCCCCCCGCCGGCGCGGTCTTCGCCGGTCCGTCGGCGCTCACCGCCCTCGGACCGAAGGACAACGATGTCACGGCGGCGGCGCCGCCCAGCAGCACCCGGCGGTTGAACCCGCGTCTGTCCATGCCGAACTCCCCACCCTGGTACGGGACTTGCGACGAAGAAGAAGGCGAGCCTGTGATGAACCTGTGCGACGGTACCGGCCGTTCCGCGGTTTCTCCACACCCAGGACAAAGTTCATGCCATTGCGGTCATAGCTATTGGCGAGTCATGCACATGGGGTCTAGCTTCCTTGGCGCTGTCGCTGTGACCGAGGAGGTGCCCATGCACTTACGAGGGTTGAGTACGAGAAGACGAGTCCGGGTGACCGCTGTGGCGTGCGCAACGCTCGTCGCCGGCCCGCTGTCCGCACCGGCCGCGGATGCGCGCCCGGCCCCGGAGCCACCCCTGACAACGATGTCCATCACGTCGCCGCCGGGCGGCGCCCATGTACGGGTGCTGATCTTCCACGGGTCGGCCGCGGCCGGGGACGAGTCGCCGGTCGTCGACGCCGGCATCGAGGCCATCGAGCGGATCGGCCTTTCCGGGCCGGTGGACCAGCGCTTCGAGGTCGAGGCCACGGACGACGCCTCCGTCTTCACCAGCGAGACGAGGCTCGGAAGTTACAACGCGGTCGTGTTCCTGACCGGGGGCGGTGACGTCCTCGACCCGGAGCAGGAGGCGGGCCTTGAGGCCTATATGGAGGCCGGCGGCGGATTCGTCGGCGTCCACGACGCGGCCCGCGCGGAGCCGTACTCGGACTGGTTCACCGGCCTGATCGGCGCCCGTCCCGCCGCGACGAGCCCGACGGCCGTACAGCGGGCCACCGTCGAGGTCGGCGACCGGCGGCATCCGGCCACCGGAACGCTGCCCCTCGAGTGGAAACGCCCGGACCAGTGGCCGAACTGGGTGAAGAACCCGTCCGGCGAGGTGCACACCGTCGCCCGGGTGCGCGAGTCGACGTACCGGCCGGGGGCGAGCGCCAACGGCGCCGACCATCCGGTGAGCTGGTGCCGCGACTACGACGGAGGCCGTTCCTTCTACACCGGCATGGGCGGCACGGTCTCGTCGTGGGACGAGACGGACTTCCGTACGCATCTGCGCGGCGCCCTGCTCTGGACGTCCCGGCTGGTGCAGGCCGACTGCAAGGCGACCATCACCGGGAACTACAAGGCCGAGCGGCTGACCCCGGCCAACCAGCCGGGCCAGAACGACCAGATCGGCGAGCCGCACGGCCTGGTCACCGCGCCCGACGGCCGCGTTCTCTACATCGGGCGGGGCGGCGCCGACCCCTCCCGGCCGGTGATCACCGACTGGAACAACCCGGACGTGGGCAAGGGCAAGGGACAGATCCACGTCTACGACCCGGCCACCAAGAACGTCACTCTGGCCGGTGAGTTGACGGTCTTCGGCAACAAGGGCGGCGGCGACGAGCTCGTCAAGGTCGAGGAAGGCCTCCTCGGTGTCGAGCTGGACCCCCGCTTCCAGCAGAACGGCTGGGTGTACCTGCACTACACGCCCCACTCGGGCGTCAACCGAGACACCCGGACGGCCGAGCGGCGGGTCTCCCGCTTCACGCTCGACCTCGCCACGAACCGGCTCGACCTCGGCAGCGAGAAGGTACTGCTCAAGTGGCCCGTGCAGGTGCACAGTTGCTGCCACGCCGGGGGCGGGCTGGCCTGGGACTCGAAGGGCGACCTGTACATCGCCACCGGCGACAACAACTCCAGCGGCTTCAGCGGCGGTTACTCCGGCAACAACCCGCAGCCGAACTTCAAGGGCGTCTCCTTCGCCGACGCGCGCCGCACGGCCGGAAACACCCACAACCTCAACGGCAAGATCCTGCGCATCCATCCGGAGCCGGACGGAACGTACACGCTTCCGCCGGGGAACCTGTTCACGGGCCGGGAGGCCGACGAGGGCGGCGGCAAGACCCGCGGCGAGATCTATGTGATGGGCGTCCGCAACCCCGCGCGCATCTTCGTCGACCGGACCACCGACATTCTGTACGCGGGCTGGGTCGGCCCGGACGCGGGCGAGCCGTCGCCCACCTGGGGTCCGGCGAAGTACGACACGTTCGCCGTCATCACCCAAGCGGGCAACCGGGGCTGGCCGTACTGCATGGGCAACAAGCAGCCCTACCGGGACCGGAACCTGCCGGATCCGTCGCAGCCGCTCGGCTGGTACGACTGCGACCACCCGAAGAACGAGTCGCCCAACAACGACGGCCTGGTCAACCTGCCGCCGGTCACCGGCAACAACATCTGGTACTCGCCCCAGGGCGGCGCACCCGACTACCCGCGCGACGCGGGCGGCGTGCCCTCCTACCAGAAGGACCAGGCGACGTACCGGCTGCCGTGGCTCAAGGGCGGCGGCCAGGCGGCCATGAACGGGCCGGTCTACCGCTACGACACCGTCGGCGCGAGCGCGGTCAGGTGGCCCGCGTACTGGGACGGCAAGTGGTTCGTCGGCGACTTCTACGACGCCGATCAGCCGCGCAACGCGGTGGTCATGGACCCGAGAACCCAAGGGTCGGGCGGCCTGCCGGTCCACTCGGAGTCGCTGAAGAAGATCGTGCCCGTCGGCAACGACGGCATCAGGAACCTCATGGACTGGAAGTTCGGACCGGACGGCGCCCTGTACGTCCTCGACTACGGCCGCGGCTTCTTCACCTCGGACGCCAAGTCGGCGCTGTGGAGGGTCACTTACCAGGGCGGCGGCCCGACACCGGCCGCCGACCGGCTGGCGAGGGGGGATCGGTGATACGGCGAACACGGCAACGAAGGATCTGGACGGCCCTGTTGGCCGCCGTGCTGATGATGCTCGGGCTCCAGGCGGCGCCCACCGCGGCACAGTCCGAGCCGGCGGCCGCGGAGGCCCAGGTGCTCACCTGGACCGCCGGCGACGACATCACCACGTACGGCTCGGCGCCGACGGCGGCGGTGGCGGGCCGGGCGACGATCGTCTTCGAGAACAGCGCGGCGACCGGCAACACCATGGGCATGCCGCACACGTTGACGTTCGCGACCAGCGACCCCGAGTTCAACGACGACGTCACGCTGAACATCCTGGCCAACCCGAACGACGACACGGGCGGCCGGCACACGGCCGAGGTCACCCTGACCCCGGGCCGCTACTTCTACCACTGCACGATCCCCGGCCACGGCCAGATGCAGGGCATCCTCGTGGTGACCGAGAGCGGCGGCGAGGACACGTCACCGCCCGAGACGGCGGCGCAGGTCACCGGCGCGCAGAACGCGCAGGGCGAGTACGTCGGATCGGCGAGTGTCACGATCGGGGCGACCGACGACGGCGGCTCGGGGGTCGACCGCATCCAGTACGCGGTCGGCGCTGCGGGCGACTGGATCCCGTACACCGCACCGGTCGTCGTCGACCAGGTCGGCACCCACCAGATCCGCTACCGGGCGTTCGACAAGGCCGGCAACGTCTCCGCGGAGAAGACCGCCGCGTTCACGGTCGTCGCCCCGCCCTCCGACGACACGACACCCCCGGACACCTCGGGGACGGTGAGCGGCGAACGGAATCCCGACGGCACGTACATCGACATGGCGACGGTCACCGTGTCGGCCTCCGACACCGGATCCGGGGTGAACACCGTCGAGTACGCCGTCGGCTCCGGGGCCTGGCAGCCGTACACCGCGCCCGTGATGGTGCACCAGGTCGGCGCCCACACCGTGCGGTACCGGGCCACCGACAAGGCGGGCAACGTGTCCGCCGAGAAGAGCGTCCTGTTCACCGTGGTCGCGGCGACCCCGCAGGACACCACACCACCGGTGACCGGCGTGAGCGCCGAGGGCACGAAGAACTCCGGCGGGGCCTATGTCGGCAATGCCAGGGTGACCGTGAGCGCGACGGACGAGCACGGTTCGGGTGTCGACCGGATCGAGTACTCACTCGACGGTGGACCGTACATCGCATACACCATCTCGGTGGTGGTCGACCGGGCAGGCCCGCACACCCTCGCCTACCGCGCCACCGACAAGGCCGGCAACACCTCCACCGCGCGCACGGTGACCTTCACCGTGGTGTCGAGCCAGGTTCCGGCCCCCAACTGCCCCGAGTACGACGAGAGGTTGACGGTGATCGTCGGGACGGTCGACTCCGGGGTGCCGAACCGGCTGACCGACAAGCGGTGCCGGATCAACGAGTTGATCGAGGACGAGAGGGAGTGGACGTCCCAAGCGCTGTTCCTCAAGCACGTCACGACCGTCCTCGACGAGTTGTCCGGCGCGGGGGTCGTGGACCAGCGCGAGTGCGACGCCGTCCAGGAGGCCGCCCGCCGCTCCGGGATCGGCAAGCCCGGCCAGACAGAGGGCTACCGCACGATCCTCGACGGCAGCGCGGCCTCGTTCGCCAAGTGGCAGCAGGTGGGCGGCGGATCGTTCGCGCAGAACCCCGACGGGTCCATCACCAGCGGGACCACCCGACAGGGCCTGGGCATGCTGTGGTTCCCCGAGCGCAAGTACGGCGACTTCTCGCTGAAGCTCCAGTGGCGCGACGACGCGCCGGGCACGGGCAACGCCAACTCCGGTGTGTTCGTGCGCTTCCCGTGGGTCCATGACCATGCCGAGGAGTCGCGACCGGAGTGGGTCGCCATCAAGTACGGGCACGAGGTGCAGGTACTGGACCGGCCGGACGGGGACATGTACAAGACCGGGTCGGTGTACGGCTTCGACCGGGTGGGACTCGCCGGCGCCGGCGTCACCCAGAAGGGGACCTGGAACGACTACGAGATCCGGGTGGTCGACCAGCACTACTCGGTCTACCGCAACGGTGTGCTGATCAACGAGTTCGACAACACCGGCGGCCAGGAGTTCGCCCCGCCGCGCGCGGACGACCCGGGCACGGACGGACGGCGTTTCGCCTCCGGTTACCTCGGGCTCCAGGTGCACGGTACGACGGACGTCGTCTCGTACCGGGACATCCGCATCAAGGAACTCTGAGAGGAGTGGTCTAGGACGCCCCGGGTCCGCCCGGGGCGTCCTCGTGCCGGGCCCGGCTCGGCTGCACCCGCTTCGGCTCCCCGGGCATCTTCGGGTACTCCGGCGGATACGGCAGGTCGCCCAGGCCGTGGTCGTGTTCGTCGCGGCGGGCGAGTTCGAGGAGGGGCTCCAGGGAGAACGCGTGGTCGTCCATGTCGGCGTGCACATCGCCGAGTTCGGCGTACCGGGCCGGCATGGTCGCGAGGTCGAAGTCGCTCGGGTGGGCGTCGTCGACCTCCTCCCAGCGCAGCGGCGCCGAGACGGGCGCGTGCGGGCGGGGCCGTACGGAGTAGGCGGAGGCGATGGTCCGGTCGCGGGCGGTCTGGTTGTAGTCGAGGAAGATGCGCTCGCCCCGCTCCTCCTTCCACCACTTGATCGTCACCCGCTCCGGCAGTCGCCGTTCCATCTCCCGGCCGACGGCGATGGCGGCGCGCCGGACCTGGGTGAAGGTCCAGCGGGGTTCGATCGGCACGAAGACGTGCAGACCACGGCCGCCGGAGGTCTTGGGCCACCCGCGCAGACCGCCGAACTCCTCGAGAACGGAGCGCAGTTCGTGGGCGGCGTGGACCGCGTCGTCGTAGTCGGTGCCGGGCTGCGGGTCGAGGTCGATGCGCAGTTCGTCGGGTCGGTCGACGTCGTCGCGGCGCACGGGCCAGGGGTGGAAGGTGAGGGTGCCGTACTGGGCGGCCCACAGGACGGCGGCCTCCTCGGTCGGGCACATCTCGTCGGCGCTGCGTCCGCTGGGGAAGGTGATGTGGGCGGTCGGGATCCAGTCGGGCATGCTCTTCGGCGCCCGCTTCTGGAAGAAGGACTCGCCGGCGACGCCGTCCGGGTAGCGCTCCAGTGTGGTGGGGCGGTTGCGCAGGGCGCGCAGGATGCCGGGGGCGACCGCCTGGTAGTAGCGGGCCAGGTCCAGCTTGGTGAAGCCACGCTCCGGGAAGAAGACCTTGTCGGGGCTGGACAGCCGTACCATCCGGCCGGCCACTTCCAGTTCCACCGCATCGCCCATGCGAGCCACGGTAGACACACCTCCGACACCTCGCATCAGCTCGCGGCCCGCTCGCACACCGGGCGGTCCCCGGGATCCTCGCGCAGAATCGGAGCATGGATCTGCCGGTGATGCCGCCCGTGAAGCCGATGCTCGCCAAGTCGGTGCCGGCGATTCCGCCGGGCATGCAGTACGAGGCGAAGTGGGACGGTTTCCGGGCGATCGTGTTTCGCGACGGTGCCGAGATCGAACTGGGCAGCCGCACCGGAAAGCCGTTGACCAGGTATTTTCCGGAGCTGGTGGAGGCATTGCGGGAGCGGGTGCCGCAGCGGTGTGTGCTGGACGGGGAGATCGTGATCGCCCGGGAGGGGCGGCTCGACTTCGACGCCCTCACGGAGCGCATCCACCCGGCGGACTCCAGGGTGCGCACACTCGCCGAACGGACCCCGGCGTCGTTCGTCGCCTTCGACCTGCTGGCGCTCGCCGACCGGTCACTTCTGGCCATGCCGCTGAGCGGCCGGCGCGAGCTGCTCACCGAAGCGCTCGCCGGGGTGTCGGCGCCCGTGCACGTGGCGCCGGCGACGACCGACGCCGAGGTGGCGCGGCAGTGGTTCGAGGAGTACGAGGGCGCGGGCCTGGACGGGGTGATCGCCAAGCCGCTCACCCTGCTCTACCGCCAGGGCGAGCGCGCCATGTTCAAGATCAAGCACGAGCGCACCGCGGACGTCGTCGTCGCCGGATACCGCTTCCACAAGAGCGGACCGGTGGTCGGCTCGCTGCTGCTGGGTCTGTACGACGACCGGGGCGTCCTCCAGCATGTCGGCGTGTCGGCCGCCTTTGCCATGAAACGCCGGGCTGAGCTGATCGAGGAGCTGGAGCCGCTGCGCATGGAGGACGCGGCGGGCCATCCGTGGGCGGCCTGGTCGCAGGAGGCCGCGCACGAGACGGCCCGGCTGCCCGGGGCGCCGAGCCGCTGGTCGGGCAAGAAGGACCTGTCCTGGGTGCCGTTGCGGCCCGAGCGGGTGGTCGAGGTGGCCTACGACCACATGGAGAACGGGGCGCGCTTCCGGCACACCGCCCGCTTCCGCCGCTGGCGTCCCGACCGCACCCCGGACGGCTGCACGTACGCGCAACTGGAGGAACCGGTGCGCTACGACCTGTCGGAGATCCTCGGGGCGCCGCCCGCGACGTGATCCACAAGCGGTTGCGCATCAGTCGTGCTCCACAACTGGTGTCGAGCGCAGAACCTCAACGGCAATCGGTTCCCCACCGGTTTCAGGCGCAACCTGATTCGCAACCGGTTTCGCGCTCGCCTTCGTTTCGCAACCGGTTTCGCGCTCGTCTTGATTCACAACCGGTTCCCCGATCGCCTTCGTTTCGCAACCGGCTTCGCCCTCGTCTTGCTTCGCAACCGGTTTCCCGCTCACCCCGCTCACCCCGCTCACCCCTGATCCGTAACCGGTTTCACGGCGTCATCAGGACCTTCACCGCTCCGTCCTGCTTGCGCTGGAACATCTCGTACGCGTGCGGGGCGTCCGACAGCGGCACACGGTGGGTGGCGAAGTCGTCGACACCGAGCGGGTCCTCGTCGGTGAGGTACGGCAGGATGTCGTCGGTCCAGCGGCGCACGTTGGCCTGCCCCATGCGGATCTGGAGCTGCTTGTCGAACATGGTGAGCATCGGCAGCGGGTCGGCCATGCCACCGTAGACGCCGACGAGGGAGAGGGTGCCGCCGCGGCGCACCAGCTCGATGGCGGTGTGCAGGGCGGCGAGCCGGTCGATGCTGAAGCGTTCCGCGAGCGGGCCGCTCAGCTTCCGCGGCAGCATGGCGGAGGCGTTCTGGATCATGCGAGCGGCCGCGCTGCCGTGCGCCTCGGTGCCGACGGCGTCGATCACGGCGTCCGGGCCGCGGCCGTCGGTCTCGTCGCGGATCGCGGCGACGAGCTCCTTCTCGCTGTCGAAGCTGCGCAGGTCGTACGTCTCCACGCCCCGCGCCCTGGCCCGGCGCAGCCGGTCGCCGACCAGGTCCACGCCGAACACCCGGCCCGCGCCGCGCACCTGCGCCACCCGGCAGGCCATGTCGCCGATGGGGCCGAGCCCGAGCACCGCGACGGTGCCGCCCTCGGGAATGTCGGCGTAGGCGACCGCCTGCCAGGCGGTGGGCAGGACGTCGGAGAGGTACACGAACCGGTCGTCGGGCGGTCCCTGGGGCACCTTGATGGGGCCGAACTGGGCCTGCGGAACCCGCAGATACTCGGCCTGGGCGCCGGGCACCGCCCCGTACAGGCGGGTGTAGCCGAACAGGGCGGCGCCCATGCCCTCGCCGGTGACCTGGGTCGTCTCGCACTGGGTGGGCAGCGAGTTCAGGCACATCCAGCAGTTGCCGCAGGCGATCTGGAAGGGCACCACGACCCGGTCGCCGGCCTTGAGGTCGGGCACCGCGGCGCCGACCTCCTCGACGATGCCCATGGGCTCGTGGCCGAGGATGTCGCCCGGGGTCATGAACGGGGTGAGCACCTCGTACAGGTGCAGGTCGGAGCCGCACAGGCCACTGGACGTGATGCGGATGACGGCATCCGTCGGTTCCTGGATCGTCGGGTCGGGCACGGTGTCCACACGTATGTCCCGCTTGCCCTGCCAGGTCACTGCCTTCATCGCGCCGGGCTCCCTCCGCCGACCGGCCCGTCCCGGCTGGTCCGGGGGTACCGGGTGCTGGCTGCGGCCCGGGTACCCGACCGCCCGGCCCCGAACCGCGACACCCACCGCTCATGGCCCGCAGCCCTCACCGTCCTCACCGCTGCACAGCCGACACAGCTCGCACAGCCGACACAGCCGACACAGCCCACACAGCTCGCAGAGCCCGCAGAGCCCGCAGAGCCCGCAGAGACCGCGGCCACGCACAGCCCGCAGCCACGCATAGCCACTCTCGAACGGATGAGCGCACAATCGAGACACGGAACGGGGGTGGCCATGACAGGCACGAGTGGTTCCGGACGTCCGCGAGATCCACGGCGTCCGAGACACCCGGCGCGCGCGATGCGTGCCGGACCCTCCGCGGTGGGCGCGGCGCTGCTGGCCGCCGTACTGGTGATCGTCCTCGCGGCGGGTTGCACGACGACCCGCGAGCCGTCGAGGAACGACGACGGCCGGAGCTCGTCGCAGCAGCCGAGCCCGAGCGGCAGCACCAGCCCTTCGGCCGTGGTCGGCCCCGTGCTCGCCGTGAAGATCGACAACGCTCCCGCCGCCCGGCCGCAGACCGGCCTCGACTCCGCGGACGTCGTCTACGTCGAGCAGGTCGAGGGCGGGCTGAGCCGGCTGATGGCCGTGTACGCGACCAGGATGCCGAAGGCCGTCGGTCCCGTGCGCAGCGCCCGTGAGTCCGATCTGGAGCTGCTGGGCCAGTTCGAGCGGCCGGTGCTGGCGTTCTCCGGGGCGCAGGGCAAGCTGCTGCCGCTGATCGACCGTGCGCCGCTGGACGCCGTCACGCCCGAGGACGCGGCCGGTGACGGGGCCTATTACCGGGGCGCCGACCGGGCCGTCCCGCACAACCTCTATCTGCGCCCGAGTCGCCTGCTGCCCTCCGCGCCGGGCTCCGCGGCGCTGACCACCGGGTTCCGCTACGGTGCCGCGCCCTCCGGCGGTACGGCGCAGCCCTCGCTCACCGTGCGCTACCCGGCGGCCCGCTTCGCCTTCGCCTGGTCCGCGAGCCGGGCGCGCTGGCTGGTCTCGACGGACGGCGCGCCGACGGTGACGACCGACGGGCAGCGGGTGGCCCCGGCCACGGTGGTCGTGCAGTACGTGAAGGTGCGCGCCTCGGGCTTCCACGACTTCCTCGGCAACAACACGCCGTACACCGAGACGGTCGGCTCGGGAAAGGCGCAGGTGCTGCGCGACGGACGCCGCTACGACGTGAACTGGAAGCGGCCGACGGCGACGGACGGCACGGACTTCACCACCGACGACGGCGCCCCGGTCGCCTTCGCCGAGGGCCAGGTGTGGGTGGTGTTCGCGCAGGCGCCCTGAGGTCGCGTCGGCGCCCTGAGGTCGCGGCCCGATCGCGGGCAGGAGCAGCGCCCTGTTCAGGACGGCGCGACCAGGGGCTCCCCCGGGTTGCGCAGCCCCTCCGCCGCGTCCGACACGCGCTGGATGAGCTCGAGGAACAGGGTCTGTTCCGCGGCCGTGAGCGGAGACAGGAAGACCTGGTTCATCCGGGCCGTGCGCACGGTCAGCCTGCGGTGCGTGCGCAGTCCCTCGTCGGTGAGTCCCAGCAGGAAGCGGCGCCCGTCCTGCGGGTCGCGGACCTTGTCGAGCAGATCCCGGCGGATGAGCCGGCTGATCACCTCGGCGATGGTGGAGCGGTCGAGCCCCACCCGCTCCCCCACCGTGCGCTGATCGAGGCCCGGTTCGGCGGCGAGCGCGTTGAGGACCGCGAACTGCGGCGAGGTGATCTCCTCGGAGACCATCGTGTTCCACAGCAGGTAGTGGGCCTGCTGGAGCCGCCGGGCCAGGTGCCCGGGGTGGCTGGTGAGATCCACCGCGGCCATGTGCGCTCCTCAGCGTGAGATTTCGTCGGTGCACTGAACGATACCGCGTGCGACCGGCTGAGTCTCGTGCCTGAGCGACCCGTTTCAGACCTCCGGCCTGGGGTCTTGACGGCTCCACTCTGCGGTGGCAGCGTGTGGGAAACCTCGGAGAAATAATCAGTGCCCTGATTAATTGACGGCCGGGGGCGCGTGGAAGAGATGGGGCTTCACGGATGGACAAGGTGGTCGCCACGGCCCTGGAGGCGGTGGCCGACGTGCCGGACGGCGCGTCTGTGGCAGTGGGTGGATTCGGGCTGAGCGGCGTGCCGAACGTCCTCGTCCAGGCTCTGTACGAGCGGGGCGTCGCCGGACTGTCGGTCGTCTCCAACAACTGCGGCGCGATGGAGTCGGGCCTCGCGGTGCTGCTCGCCGCCGGGCGGATCGCCCGGGTGACCGGTTCCTACATCGGCGCGAACAAGGAGTTCGCCCGCCAGTACCTGTCCGGTGAGCTCGAGGTCGAGATGATTCCGCAGGGCACGCTGGCCGAGCGGCTGCGGGCCGGCGGCGCCGGGATCCCCGCCTTCTACACCCCCGCGGGCGTGGGCACCCAGGTCGCCGACGGCGGACTGCCGTGGCGTTACGACGGCGAGGGCGGCGTCGCCCTGGCCTCGCCGCCGAAGGAGGTCCGGGAGTTCGACGGCGCGGAGTACGTGCTGGAGCACGGTATCCGCACCGACTTCGCGCTGGTCAGGGCGGCGAAGGGCGACCGGCACGGCAACCTGGTGTTCAACAGGTCGGCCCGCAACTTCAACCCGCTCTCCGCCATGGCCGGACGGATCACGATCGCCGAGGTCGAGGAGCTCGTCGAGCCCGGTGACATCGACCCGGACGCGGTCCATCTGCCGGGCATCTTCGTGCAGCGCGTGATCGCGCTGACCCCGGAGCAGGCGGCGGACAAGAGGATCGAGCAGCGGACGGTCTCCGCGCCCGCGGCAGAGGGAACGGTGAGCGAGTGATGGCCTGGACACGTGAGGAGATGGCCGCCCGCGCCGCGCGCGAGCTGCGGGACGGCCAGTACGTCAATCTCGGCATCGGACTGCCGACCCTCATCCCCAACTACCTCCCGGCGGACGTCGAGGTGGTGCTGGAGAGCGAGAACGGCATCCTGGGCACCGGCCCCTATCCCACCGAGGACGCCGTCGACCCGGACCTGATCAACGCCGGCAAGGAGACCGTGACGGTCCTGCCGGGCGCGTCCTTCTTCGACTCGGCGCTGTCCTTCGGCATGATCCGCGGCGGGCACATCGACGTCGCCGTGCTGGGGGCGATGCAGGTGTCCGAGCGCGGCGACCTGGCGAACTGGGCGATCCCCGGCAAGCTGATCACCGGGATCGGCGGGGCGATGGACCTCGTGCACGGCGCCCGTACGGTCATCGTCGTCATGACCCACACCGCCAAGGACGGCAGCCCCAAGATCCTCACGGACTGCGCGCTGCCCCTGACCGGGAAGGCCTGCGTGAACCGGATCATCACCGACCTGGGTGTCCTCGACGTCACCGAGGAGGGTCTGGTGCTGGTGCAGACCGCGCCGGGCGTCACCGCCGAGGAGATCGTGACGAAGACGGCCGCCGAGGTCCGTCTCGCCGAGGAGGTCCAGTCGTGAGCAACGGTTTCAGGAACGTTTACATCGTCGACGCGGTCCGCACCCCGATCGGCCGCTACAACGGCGCTCTGGCCTCGGTACGCCCGGACGACCTCGCCGCGCACGCCATCCGTGAACTCCTCGCCCGCACACCCGCGTTGGACCCCTCCCGCATCGAGGACGTGTACTTCGGCAACGCCAACGGGGCCGGCGAGGAGAACCGCAACGTGGGCCGCATGGGCGCCCTGCTCGCGGGCCTGCCCACCTCCGTGCCGGGGGTCACCGTCAACCGGCTGTGCGCCTCCGGTCTCGAGGCGGTCGTCCAGGCGGCCCGCGCGATCGCGGTCGGCGACGCCTCCGTCGCCGTCGCCGGCGGTGTGGAGTCGATGACCCGCGCGCCGTACGTGCTGCCCAAGTCGGACCGGGCGTTCCCCGCCGGGCACAGCGAGCTGTACTCGACGACGCTGGGCTGGCGGATGGTCAATCCGCGGATGGACCCGCAGTGGACGATCCCGCTGGGCGAGTCGGCCGAGCTGATCGCCGACAAGCACAAGATCGGCCGCGAGCAGCAGGACGAGTTCGCCCTCGCCAGCCACCGCAAGGCCGCCGCGGCCCAGGAGGCGGGCCTGTTCGACGCCGAGGTCGCGCCCGTGTCGATCCCGCGCCGCAAGGGCGACCCGGTGGTGTTCGGCGCCGACGAGTGCGTACGGGCGGACGCCTCGCTGGAGGCGATGGCGAAGCTCAGGCCGTCGTTCCGGACGGAGGAGGGGACGGTGACGGCGGGCAACGCCTCGCCGTTGAACGACGGCGCCGCGGCCCTGCTGCTGGTGGACGAGGAGGGGTTGAAGGCCACCGGACGTGAGCCGCTCGCCCGGGTCGGCGCCACCGGGGTGTCCGCGATCGACCCGCAGTACTTCGGACTGGCTCCCGTCGAGGCCGTCAACCGTGCGCTCGCCAAGGCGGGCAGAGGATTCGCCGATCTGTCGGTGCTCGAACTGAACGAGGCCTTCGCGGCCCAGGTGCTCGGCTGTGTGGCCGAGTGGCCCGAGTTCGACCCGGCGGTCCTCAACCCGCAGGGCGGCGCGATCGCCCTCGGTCATCCGCTCGGCGCCTCCGGTGCCCGTCTCGCCGGCACGGTCGCCCACCAGCTCGCCCGTCGGGGCGGCGGCGTCGGCGTCGCCACCCTCTGCATCGGCGTGGGCCAGGGCCTCGCCCTCGTCCTCGAACGATAAGAAACCCAGGAACTCCCATGACTCTCACGCAAGCCGACATCGACCAGGAGATCGCGGCCGAGCACGCCGCGTACGAGAAGCGGCTCGCCGACGGCGCGCCCGTCGAGCACCAGCCGCGCCGCGACTATGCGCCGTACCGCTCCTCCGTCCTGCGCCACCCGAAACAGCCGCCGGTCGCCATCGACGTCGCCAAGGACCCGGAGCTGGTGGAGCTGGTCTCCCCGGCCTTCGGCGAACGGGACATCACGGAGATCGACAACGACCTCACCCGGCAGCACAACGGCGAGCCGATCGGTGAGCGGATCACGGTTTCCGGCCGGTTGCTGGACCGCGACGGGCGCCCGATCCGCGGTCAGCTGGTCGAGATCTGGCAGGCCAACTCGGCGGGCCGCTACGCCCACCAGCGCGAGCAGCACGACGCCCCGCTGGACCCGAACTTCACGGGTGTCGGCCGCACGCTGTCGGACGACAGCGGTTTCTACCACTTCACCACCGTCCAGCCGGGCCCCTACCCGTGGCGTCAGCACGTCAACGCCTGGCGGCCGGCCCATATCCACTTCTCGCTCTTCGGCACGGCGTTCACCCAGCGGCTGGTGACGCAGATGTACTTCCCGAGCGACCCGCTGTTCCCGTACGACCCGATCATCCAGTCGGTGACGGACGACGCGGCCCGGCAGCGGCTGGTCGCCACCTACGACCACAGCCTGTCGGTGCCGGAGTTCTCGATGGGCTACCACTGGGACATCGTGCTCGACGGGCCGCACGCCACCTGGATCGAAGAAGGACGCTGAGCTGCCATGACGAAGATCGACACGAGCCGTCCGGAGACCGTGCTCCCCACTCCGTCGCACACGGTCGGCCCGTTCTACGGCCACGCCCTGCCGTTCCCCGGCGGTGGTGACATCGCCCCGCTCGGCCACCCGGACACCATCGCCCTCCAGGGTTATGTGTACGACGGGGAGGGCAACCCGTTGCCGGACGCGTTTCTGGAGCTGTGGGGCGCCGACCCCGAGGGCGATCTGCCGCGGGTGGACGGCTCGATGCGGCGCGACCCGTCGAGCGGCGGTTTCCTCGGCCGCAACGGCGTGGAGTTCACCGGCTGGGGCCGTGTCCAGACGGATGCCAACGGCCACTGGTCCGCGCGGACGCTGCGGCCGGGCGCGCGGGGGCACAGCGCCCCGTACCTGAGTGTCTGTGTGTTCGCTCGCGGGCTCCTTGTGCACCTGTTCACCCGGATCTACCTGCCGGACGACGAGGCCGCGCTGGCCGCCGACCCGCTGCTGACCCGGGTGGACCCGGCGCGCCGCGGCACGCTCATCGCCACGCGGGGCGAGCTGGGGACCTACCGTTTCGACATCCGCCTTCAGGGCGAAGGCGAGACGGTCTTCCTGGAGTTCCAGTGACAGCTGCTCACCACGACGCCGGTCTGCTCGCCCCCGGGTGGACCGGCTCCCCCGCCGCGGCCGCGACCGGCGACAGCGCCTATCTGCGGGCGCTGCTCGACGCGGAGGCCGCGCTGACCCGCGCCCAGGAGGCGCTGGGGCTGGCCCCGCGGGGCGCCGGAGCGGCGGTCACCTCGGCCGCCGCCGACGGCGAGTTCGATGTGCGCTCCCTCGCCGAGCGGGCCCGCGGCGGCGGGAACCCGGTGATCCCGCTGGTCGCCGATCTGACGAAGGCGGTCGGCGAGGAGTACGGCCCGTACGTCCACCGGGGCGCGACCAGCCAGGACATCATGGACACGGCGACGATGCTCGTCGCGGTGCGCGCGCTCGGCCTCCTGCTGACCGACCTCGACCGTGTCCAGCGGGCGCTGGCCCGACTGGCCGCCGAGCACCGCGACACGCCGATGCCGGGCCGGACGCTCACCCAGCACGCCGTGCCGACGACCTTCGGACTGAAGGCGGCCGGCTGGCGGTCGCTGGTGCTGGACGCGCGGGACAGGGTGACGGCGGTCCGGGACTCGCTGCCCGCCCAACTCGGCGGCGCGGCCGGGACGCTGGCGGCCTTCACGGCGTACGGCGCCACCGACGCGACCGCTGTGCCCGCCGCCTTCGCGGGTGAACTCGGGTTGCGGGCACCGCTGTTGCCGTGGCACACCCTGCGGACGCCGGTCGCCGACCTGGCCGGCTGCCTGGCCCTCACGGCGGGCGCGCTGGGGAAGGTGGCCACGGATGTCCTGACCCTGGCCCGCACCGAGATCGCCGAGGTGGCCGAGGGCAGCGGCGGCGGTTCCTCGGCCATGCCGCACAAGGCCAACCCGGTGCGCTCCACGCTGATCGCGGCCGCCGCCCGGCGCGCCCCGCAGCTCGCGGCCACGCTGTACGGGTCCCTGGTGGCGGAGGACGAGCGGCCGGCCGGGGCGTGGCACGCCGAGTGGGAGCCGCTCAGGGAGCTGCTGCGACTGACCGGCGGGGCCGCCCGGGACGCGGCCGAGCTGACCGAGGGGCTCCGGGTGGACGCGGACGCGATGCGGGCGCATCTCGGCCTCACCCACGGGCTGATCGTCTCCGAGCGGTTGTCCGCCGCGCTGTCGGCCGTGCTCGGCCGTGGCCGCGCCAAGGAACTGCTCACCGAACTCGCCCGGCGCACCTACGCCGAGGACCGTCCGCTGGGCGAACTCCTGGCCGTGGAACCCGACTTGAGGAACGTCGACCTCGGCGACCTCACCGACCCCGCCCGCTACACCGGCTCCGCCGGGAGCCTCACCGACCGTGCGCTGGAGCGACGTTGACCGAGAAGCTGCTCAATCACCGTGCCGAGGGACCGACTTCCGCTCCGCCACTGCTGCTCGGGCCCTCGCTGGGCACCTCGTACGCACTGTGGGACACGATCGCGCCGGAGCTGTCCGCCACGCACCGGGTGGTCCGCTGGGATCTGCCGGGGCACGGGGGTTCGGCGGCCGACCTGATCGGCCCCGGGGCCACCATGGCCGACCTCGCCGACCTGGTGCTGGCGCTGGCCGACTCGCTCGGCCTGGAGCGGTTCGCGTACGCGGGGGTGTCCCTGGGCGGCGCGGTGGGTCTGCAGCTGGCGCTGCACCACCCGGAGCGGGTGTCGTCGTTGGCGGTCATCTGTTCGTCGGCCCACTTCAACGGGTCCAAGCCGTGGGAGGAGCGGGCCGCGCTGGTGCGCCACGAGGGACTGGCGGGGCTGGCCGAGGGCGCGAACGCCCGTTGGTTCACGCCCGGGTTCACCGTGCCGGAGCTCGTGGCCGACCACCGCGACGCGGACCCGGAGGCCTACGCGGCGTGCTGTGACGCGCTGGCCGCGTTCGATCTGCGCGAGCGGCTGCCGGAGATCGCCGTACGGACCCTGCTGGTCGCCGGACGCCAGGATCCGGCGACGCCGCCTGCGCATCTGCGGGAGATCGCGGACGCGGTGCCGGGCGCCGCGCTGGTCGAGCTCCCGGGCGCCTCGCACCTCGCGCCCGCCGAGTGCCCCGAGGCCGTGCTGACCGTGCTGCGCACCCATCTCGACGGCGGGGCCAAGCGGGGCATGGAGGTGCGCAGGGAGGTGCTCGGGGACGCGCACGTGGACCGGGCGCAGGCCCGGCAGAACGCGTTCACCGCGCGCTACCAGGACTTCATCTCCCGCTATGCCTGGGGCGAGATCTGGACCGACCCGACGCTGAGCCGCCGCGAGCGCAGCATGATCACGCTGACCGCGCTGGTGGCGCACGGCCACTACGACGAGCTGGCCATGCATGTGCGGGCGGCCCGGCGCAACGGGCTCACGCCCGAGGAGATCGGCGCCGTCCTGCTCCAGACGGCCGTCTACTGCGGGGTTCCGGCGGCGAACTCGGCGTTCGCGACGGCCCAGCGGGTGCTGGCGGAGGAGGACGGGACCGGCTGAGACGCGGCGCGGGCGCACGAGGCGACCTACGACCGGCAGGTCCGGGCGCGGCTCGCGCGGGTGCCGCTGGGCGCCTGACCGCGGGACGCCCTTCATGACCGGCGACGGGCCGCCGAGCGAGGCTGCGGCGGCCCGCCGGTGTCACCTCCACCGGCGGCCCGCCGCGGCTACCGCCGGGTCTGTCCGGGTACCAGGCCCACCTGGGGCGCGCCCATCCCCCGCAGGGCCTGCTGGGCCTTGTCCACCAGGCCGTCGGCTCCGCAGGAACGCGCCAGTGACAGGCCCCGGCCGAGCTCGGACACCGAGCGGGAGAGGATGCCGTACTCGACGCGGGCGGCCGCGTGTTCGTACAGACAGGGCGAGGACTCCAGAAAGGTGACCGCCTGCTGGGCCAGCCGGACCGCGCGCTGGCCGGTCTCCAGGGCGGCGGCGCAGCGCAGGGCCTCCCCGATCGCGGTGTCGGTGCCGAAGCGCTCGGCCTGACGGCGTGCCTCGGAGACGAGCCGGTTCGCCCTGGCCGGATCCTCGGCGGCCAGCGCCCGGGCGAGTTCGACGGCCCAGGGGACCATCACCGGGTTGAGGTGGCCGCGCGCGGCGGCCGCCTTCTCGGCCGCCTCCAGCTCGTTGATGCCGTCCTTGACCCGGCCGACGGCCAGCAGCAGCCGGCCGCGCACCGAGCGGGGGTCGGGCAGCACGATCGTCGACGGGTACGGCGGGGCGAAACCGTACTGTTCGGCGGTCTCCCAGGCCTCGGCGACATGGCCGCGGGCCAGCAGGGTGTCGACGAGGTTGCAGGTCGCCGACCAGTACAGGGGCAGGCCGCGGCCGACGCGTTCGGCGACCCGCAGGGATTCCCTGAGGGACTCCTCCGCCTCCTTCAGACGGCCCCGGCGGCGCAGGCCCAGTCCGAGGTAGGCGTGGGCCAGGGCGAGGTGTCCGCCGCTCCAGCCGGCCGACGTGTAGGCGCGCAGGGCTTCGTTGAAGAGGGCGTCGGCACGGTCGAGCCGGTCGGTGTAGGCGTAGGAGCTGGCCAGCATCATCAGCAGTTCGATGCCCCACTCCTGGTCGGTCCAGCCGAGCCCGGGCGCGAGGCCGCCGTTGACGAGGGCGCGGTCGCAGAACTCGGCGACCTCCTCGGCGTTCTCGCCGTGGGTCATGGCGTCGAAGCCGCGCAGGATGAGCAGGGCGCGCTCGGCGTTGTCCCGGCCGGTACAGGTCGCGGCGAGCTCGGCGAGTCTTTCGGAGCGGCGCGGTGTGGTCGGCTCCCCCGCGTGCACGCCCTCCCACATGAACTGCACCGCCTGGAGCCGCAGCCGCGCGGGTCCGGGGGCGTGCCGGGCGGCTTCCGCCTCGACGGTGCGGACGGCCTCCTCCAGCTGGTCGTTGTGCAGGAGTGCCTGGGAGAGGCGGTAGACGGCGTCGACGCGCTCGGTGCCGTCGAGGCCCGGCATGGCGAGTGCGGTGCGCAGGTGGTCGATGGTCCTGGCGGGGGCGGTGAGAAGGGTGGCGCAGCCCAGTTCGTAGAGCACTTGTGCGTGGACCTCGAGGGCGGGCGGTTCGTCCAGGGCCCGTTCGAGACATCGGCGGGCCGCGTCGGGGGCGCCGACCGCGAGGTGTTCGCGGGCGGCCTCGCGCAGCTGTTCGACGAGTTCCTCGTCACCCTCCGCGTGTACCTGGAGCAGGTGCCGGGAGGCGGCCGCGAGGCCCTTGCCGGCCTCGGTGACGACCTGGGCGGCGATGCCGTGCATCGCGGTGCGCAGGCCTGCGGGGATGGAGTCGTAGACGGCGGAGGCGATCAGCGGGTGGACGAACTCCAGTTCGCCGTCGCCCGCGGGGACGGCTCCGGGGACGGGTCCGGTGAGGATGCGGGCGTTGCGCAGCAGCTCGGCGCAGCGCGCCGCGTCGTCCCGGCCGAGTCCGGCGAGCAGGGCCGCCTGGTCGACGGAGATGTCCGCGCCGAGGATCGCGGCGGCCATGGCGAACTTGGTGGCGTCGACGCCCAGTTTCTCCAGGCGGTCGACGAGGCCGCCGCCGCGGGCCGCGCGGTTCAGGGCGCGCAGTTCGCCCGCCGAGGACTCGCTCGCTTCCAGCTCGCTGTCGCGGACCTTGGCGAGGAGTTCGACGGTCTCGTAGGGGTTGCCGTCGGTGACGGCCCACACCTCGCGGCAGAACGCGGCGTCGGCGTGCGGGCCGAGGGTGGCCCGGGTGAGGCCGGCGACCGCGGGCGGGGTCAGGGCGCTGAGGCTGGTGACGGCGCGGCCCGCGGCCAGGCCGATGGCGTCGAGGTGGCGGGCGGCGTCGCCCCTGACCTCGCCGGGCCTGCGGGCCACGACGACCAGGACGGAGAGTTCGTCGAGGCGTTCGACGAACGCGACGAGCCAGCGCAGGGTCTCCTGGTCGGCCCAGTGCGCGTCGTCGATCAGCAGGACGAGCGGGTAGTCGCGCCTGGCCAGCCTGGTCACCGCGGCGACGAGGCCGTCGCACACGCCCTGCGGGTCGGCGTGGCCCTCGCCGGGTTCCGATACGCCGAGGGCGGGGCCGGCGATGTCGTACCAGTCGCCGAGGTACTCGCGGGCCTCCTCCGGGTGCAGGGACAGCAGTGTGGGCTGAAGCAACTGCCGTACCACGTTGAAGGGGACGGACCTCAGTGTCTCGCCGCCGCGGGCCGACCAGACCGCGCAGCCACGGCTCTCGGCGATACGGCGTGTCTCGGCCAACAACGCGGTCTTGCCGAATCCCGCCTCGCCGCGGAGCACCAGCAGGTGACCCGACGACGACCTGTCGGCGCACAGTGTCTCCACCGCCTCCGCGATGGCGGCGACTTCCCGCTCGCGCTCCCACAGGAAAGCCGAGGCGGCCGCCGCCGGCCTGACCTCCGTCATCCCGCTACCTCCCCAAGTCGCCCGAACGACGTACCGACGTCGAGCGTAGCCTTCCGGGGGCCCGCGCGGAGGGCGGTCCGGGCAGGTCCCTCCTTCACGGGTGACACGCGACGGTCCGGGACCCCCCGGCGGGCCTGCGGAAGTGGTCCCCTGACGTCAACGGCGAGTGACGGGCACCGAATTGACGTCGAATTCACGCCAGCCGGGCCACGGGCGCCCGGAACGGATTTCAAGAGAGTGCCCTCCCTCTCATCCGGCTTTCACCGACGCCTCATACGGTGGGGACATGACGCAGGTGACTCCTCCCGGGTGGTATCCCGATCCGGGGCAGACAAGTGACGGTCCCGCCACCGAACGCTGGTGGGACGGCAAGGCATGGACGGACCAGACCCGCGCCGCGGGCTCGGCCGCCGTATGGGGTCCGCCGGCGCAGACCCCGGCGGACGGGTCGTACCCGGCGTATCCCGGATATCCGGGGTACGCCGCGGCGCCGGCGCACACGGGCCGACGGCGCGGGCTGCGGACGGGCATAGCCGTCGCCGCGGCCGTGGCGGTCCTCGCCAGCATCGGGGTCGGCGTGTACGCGCTGGCCAAGGACGACGGCTCCGGCGGCAGCGGCACGGCCCAGGGGCCGGGCGGGCAGGGCGGGCCCGGCGGCACGGGCGGTCAGGACGGCAGCGGCGGCCAGGGCGGGCCCTTCGGCGACTCCGGGGGTTCGGGGGGCTCCGGGGGTTCGGGGGGCTCCGGGGGTTCGGGCGGGGCCTCTCCCTCGCCCGGGGAGTCCGAGGCGCCGAAGATCAAGAGCGGTTCGGTGACCGACGCCCTCAACGGGATCAGCCTCCCCATCCCGGACGGCTGGACCGGCCAGGAGCTGAGCGTGGGCGCGCAGCTAACCTCCGACTCCTCCTACAAGTGCCCCGGCGACACGTCCAAGACCTGCACCAAGGGGGGCGTGTACTCGGCGCCCGTCGAGGTGCTGGAGACCAAGGGCGAGACCGCCGAGGCGGTCGCGAAGGCGGACATCTCGGCCAACGCCGAGGAGTCCTACGGCGGCACGACGTACGGCGCGATCACCTCGCACGAGGTGCTCGCCTCCAAGGCGGTGACGGTGGCCGGGCAGAAGGGCTACCTGGTGCGCTGGAAGGCGGTCACGAGCAAGGGCGCGGACGGGTACGTCGAGTCCCTGGCGTTCCCGGCACCCGCGGACACCAAGCGGATCGTGGTGCTCCGTTTCGGGGTCGACGCCGACCAGAGCGTGTCGGTCATCGACACGATCACCTCGGGCATCAAGGTGTCGACGGGCGGCGGCAGCGGACAGGACGTCTGACACGGTCGGCCGGGCGGGGCGCCCCTCCGCTCGAGGGGGCCCCGCCCGGCCGGGTGGTGCGCGCCGCCCCCGTCCCCACGGTGCGGCGCGAGACAGGTCACCGTCCAGTCATCCCGTGGACGGCGGCCTGAGCCATGTGCTGATCTCTGGGTCGGTCTGCGTGCCGGTCGCTAGGTCAGGCCGAGCGCCGGCAGCACGGCGGCCTCCACGAAGCGGACCAGGTACTCCTGGTCCGCGTACTCCCCGTCGACGACGGGCCGGGCGCGGATCACGCCGAACATCTGCGCCGGGACGTACTCCAGCGCCGGGTGGTCGCCGGCGATCTCGCCGCGTTCGACCCCGCGCCGCAGGATCTCCCGCAGCGCCTCGATCTCGGGGGTGACGATCGCCTCCCGCAGCGCCAGCGCGAGGTCTTCGTCGCCGGTGACCGCGTGGCCGAGGGCCTGCAACAGCTTGGTGTCGTTCGTGGACCAGCGGCCGGTGGCCCGCGCGGCCTCGCGCAGGTCGTCGGCGAGCGAGCCGGTGTCGATGCCGGTGAGCCGGGCCTGGCGGCGGGAGCGCAGGGCGGCCACGACGAACTGGGGCTTGGTCTTCCACTGCCGGTAGAGCGTGGACTTGCTGCACCGGGTGCTGGCGGCGATGCCCTCCATGGTGACGGCTTCGTAACCGCATTCACGGACCTGGTCGAGGACGGCGTCGAAGAACTCCTGCTCACGCTCGCGCGTGAGCTTGGAGCGGCTCGTGGCGGCGACCGACTCGGGCCCGTCCGCTGCCTGCGACATCATCTGCCGTCCCCCTCGCTTCTCTTCCGTCTTCGGTGCTCGCCTCGAGGCCCGTGCGAGAGCCTCGCTCCAGTGTGGCGCACATCAATCGATACGCCAGTGTACCGGTACGCGCTCGTATCGGTACACTGTCGTATCGGTACGACATCGTATCGATGGTGAATGCACGAGTCACGCGCACGGCAGCACCACCCACACGCACCACCGTCAGTGAAGGGGCCGGGGGATGAATGCCCGCACCGAGCCTGGGGAAGCGGAGCCGGTCACGCCGGCACGGCCGCCCATAGTCCGAGAGCTCCTGCTGGTCGCAGGGCTCTTCCTCGTCTACAAGCTCGGCCGGCGGCTGGCCGCCGGCCACACCGGCGAGGCCTTCCGCAACGCAGACGACGTGTGGCACGTCGAACGCCTGCTCCGACTGCCCCAGGAAGGCTCCGTGCAGGCCCTGCTGCTGCACGGCGACACCCTGGTCAAGGTCGCGAACACCTACTACGCGACCGTGCACTTCCCCGCCACCCTGGCCTTCCTGGTCTGGCTCTACCTGCGGCGCCCGGCCCACTACGTGTGGGCCCGCCGGGTGCTGGCCGCGGTCACCGCCGCCGCCCTGGTGCTGCACCTCGCCCTTCCGCTCGCCCCGCCGCGGATGCTCGCGGCGACGGGACTCGTCGACACCGCGCGCGTGTACGGGCCGTCGGTGTACGGCCCGCCGCGAACGGACCATCTGTCGAACCAGTTCGCGGCGATGCCCTCGCTGCACTTCGGCTGGGCCCTGATGGTCGCGATCGGCCTGGTCGTCGCCACCCGGTCGCGGTGGCGGTGGCTGTGGCTGCTGCATCCGCTGCTGACCCTGCTGGTGATCGTGGGCACGGCGAACCACTACTGGCTCGACGCGATCGCGGCGGGCGCGCTGCTCGGCCTCGCGCTGGCGCTGATCCACGCCCCCCGGCGCAAGGCCACGACGGCGGAACGCGGTGCGCCCGCCCCCGTCCCGGCCGAGCAGCCGGTCCTCGTGGGAGCGGGCCGATGAACGCCACCCTGGTCGCCGTCGTCCTGTCCCTCTTCTCGGCCGTCGCCTACGCGGCCGCCGCCGTCGCCCAGGAACGGCTGGCCTCCCGGCACCCCGGCACGAGTCTGCCGCGCCTGCTCGGCAACGGCGCCTGGTGGTGGTCGGTGGGGCTGAACGCCGCCGCCGCGCTGCTGCACGTGGTCGCCCTCAAGTACGGGCCGCTCACCGTGGTGCAGCCGCTCGGCGCACTCACCCTGGTCGCGGCGGTGCCGATGGGCGCGCGGGTCGCCGGGCGCCAGGTCGGCGCCGCCGAGTGGCGGGGCATCGCCTTCACCCTGGCCGGCCTGGCCGCGATCCTGGTCACCGCGTCGGGCCCGGCTCCCGAGGACGTCCTGAGCGTGCCGGAGGCGGTCGGGGTGGCGGGAGCGACCTCGGCGCTCATCGGGCTGCTGGCCCGGCGCGGCGCCAGGCCGGGACTGCGGCACGCGACCGCGTCCGGCTTCGCCTCGGGGGTCGCCTCGGCGCTCACCCAGACCGTGACGGTGGCCGCGACGGACCGTTCGGGCCCGCTGCTCAGCGTGCAGGTGGTCGGGGTGGCGCTGCTGGTCGCGGCCTTCGCGACGGCCGGGCTGCTGCTGTCGCAGACCGCCTACCGCGGTGGCCTCGGCGCACCGCTGGCGATGGTGACCCTGGCGAACCCGGTGGCCGCCGCGGCGATCGGCCTCGCGCTCCTGGGCGAACGCCTGCAGGGCGGGGCGGCGGGGATGCTCCTGGCACTGGCGGGAGCGGGCGTCGCGGGCTGGGGCGTGGTACAGCTGTCCCGGGCCGCGCCGGAACCCGGTGCCGTCCCGTACGAGGACCACGACGAGGACCACCCCGTTGCGGCGGTGCTGGCCCTGCGGCCGGAGACGGCGTCGGCCGAACCGGCGCTGCTGCCCCGGCCGACGACCGGGCCCGAGCACCTCACCCCGCTGTAACGGCGGTGCGGCCGGGCGACACCCAGGAGGTGCCACCCGGCCGCGAAGGGCGTCAGCCCAGACCGCGCGCGTCCTGCTTGAGCGCGGTGTCCACGGTCAGGGCCGTGGCGACGACCAGGCTCAGCAGCGGCTCGGGCAACTGGTAGTGGATCTGCAGGACGTAGTTGTCCGCCGTGGTGAACATCGTCTTGGCGAGGCCTTCCCAGGTCTTGGTGATCCGGGCGACCTCGTTGTCGGCGTGGTCGACGATCGCGAAGTTCCAGGCCCGCCAGTTCTCCGCCTTGATCGCGCCGATCTGACGGCCGTCCGCGTTGATGGCGAAGTTGATCTTTCCGAAGACGTTCTGCTGGACGATCTCGCCGACCGGCTGCCCGTCGGGGCGCGTCACGACCACCCGCGACTTGAGGAACTTCGCCGGACGTGTCAGCAGCAGCACCGGCTGCCCGTGGACGTCGCGGATCTCCAGCCTGTGCGTCAGGTACTGGTCGATGCTGACGACGAAGCGCAGGATCTTGCGCAGCGCGCTCTGACCGACCTGGACGACCGAGCCGAGCTGACCGCCCTGCTGGTCCATGACCTTGTACTCGTTGGTCAGCTCGATCAGCTTGGCCTTCTGGTTCACCACCAGCACCGGCTCGCTGAACAGCGTGCCGCCGCCGGGGCCGCTCGAGGCGACCCCGGCCTGCTGCTGTACCTGGCGCTGGACCCGCTCGTCCGGCCCCGCCTGCTGGGGCACCTGCGGCGCGGGCTGCCCCTTGCCGTCCGCGTGCGTGTGCTCGGTCCACTGGGCGCCGTCCCAGTAACGCAGGGTCCGGTCCGCCCCGTGCGGGTCCGGGTACCAGCCTGAAGGTGTGTTCGATTGCGTGGTCACCGGGGCACAATACCCGGAGCCGACCGGGACCTGACCAGCCCCCACGATGCGGTGTTCACCGCGCATTTGCCGTGGTACCGGCCCAACCGGTCACTCCGTGGCGATCGCCGGGTCGCTCACGCCGGGGCGGCCGTTCTCGACGTGTCCGGCGAACCGCCTGAGGAACGCCGGGTCGGCGCTCGACGTGACGGTGAGGTCGTACCACCGGCGGCTCGCCCGCAGGTCCAGGGTGCGCTTGACCGACTGGCCGGGGCGCAGCCCGACGGTCGTCGGCCGGCCGCCGTAGCCGTCGGCCACCTTCAGTTCCACCGTGCGGTAACCCCGGTGGGTGAAGGTCAGTTCGAGACCGTCGTCGACGTGCCGGGCGGTCACCTCGGCCCCGGCCGTCTTCCCCGCTGCCTTGAAGCCGCGCAGGAAGCCGTTCGGACCGTGCACGGTCAGGTCGTGCGAGCCGCCCGAGTACGCCGGGTTCCAGGTGTCGGAAACGGTCGCGCCCGCCCCGGTGGTGTAGCTCCACGGTCCGTCGGCGCGGTTGCCGGAGGTGACCAGGAAGGCGGCGCCGGCCTTGGCCCCGGAGGCGAAGGTGAGGGTGAGGGTCCCCGCGGCCGGGTCCACCGAACCGTGCACGGCGGGCGCGTACGCGAGCGGGCGGGTGGGCCGCGTGCCGCGCTCCTGCTTCGGCAGGACGGGTTGGGCCGGCGGGGTGGGAACGTAGTCGGGGTGGCGGCCGCGGTCCGGGGGCTCGTAGCCGTCGGTGTCCGGCAGGGCGACCGGGCGGGTGTCCGGGCGGGTGAAGTCGAACGCGGAGGTCAGATCGCCGCACACCGCGCGCCGCCACGGCGAGATGTTCGGCTCGTGGACGCCGAAGCGGCGCTCCATGAACCGGATGACCGAGGTGTGGTCCAGCGTCTCGGAGCAGACGTAACCACCCTTGCTCCAGGGGGAGATGACGAGCATGGGCACCCGCTGGCCGAGCCCGTAGGGACCGGCGGTGTGGCCGCTGTCGCCCGCGAAGACGTCGAGGCCCACGTCGACCGTCGAACGGCCCTGCGCGGCCGAGGCCGGCGGGAACGGCGGGAGCAGGTGGTCGAAGAAGCCGTCGTTCTCGTCATAGGTGACGAACAGGGCCGTCTTCGCCCACACCTCCGGGTCGGAGGTGAGCGCGTCGAGGACCTGGGCGATGTACCAGGCGCCGTAGTTCGCGGGCCAGTTGGGATGCTCGGTGAAGGCCTCGGGGGCGGCGATCCAGGAGATCTGCGGCAGCCGGCCGCCCTTGACGTCCGCCTTCAGCCGCTCGAAGTACCCCTCGCCCGTGCGGGCGTCGGTACCGGTGCGGGCCTTGTCGTACAGCGGGTCGCCGGGCTCGGCGTTCTGGTACTGCTTGAAGTACAGCAACGAGTTGTCGCCGTAGTTCCCGCGGTAGGCGTCCTGGATCCAGCCCCAGCTGCCCTTCGCGTCCAGGCCGTCGCCGATGTCCTGGTAGATCTTCCAGGAGACCCCGGCCCGCTCCAGACGTTCGGGGTACGTCGTCCAGTTGTAGCCGGCCTCGTCGTTGCCGAGGACCGGGCCGCCGCCCTTGCCGTCGTTGCCGGTATGACCGGTCCACAGGTAGTAGCGGTTGGGGTCGGTGGAGCCGATGAAGGAGCAGTGGTAGGCGTCGCAGATGGTGAAGGTGTCGGCGAGCGCGTAGTGGAAGGGGATGTCCTCGCGGGTCAGGTACGCCATCGTCGTGGCGCTCTTGGCGGGGATCCACTTGTCGTACCTGCCGCCGTCGAAGGCGACATGGCCGTCGTTCCAGCCGTGCGGGAGGTCCTGGATGAAGGCGAGACCCAGGTCGTCGGCGTCGGGGTGGAACGGAAGGACGTCCTTGCCGGCGCCGTCCGCCTGATGCCAGACCGACCTGCCGTTCGCGAGGGTGACCGGGCGCGGGTCGCCGAAGCCCCTGACCCCCCTCAGCTTGCCGAAGTAGTGGTCGAAGGAGCGGTTCTCCTGCATCAGGACGACGATGTGCTCGACGTCCTCGATCGACCCCGTGCGGTGGTTCGCGGGCAGCGCGGCAGCGCGTTCGACGCTGCCGGAGAGCGCGGTGAACGCCGTGGTGGCGCCCGCGAGTTGGAGGAATCGGCGCCGGTTGACCTCGGGCATGGGTGAGGCACCTCTCGTACGGAAGGGGCTGCGCCTGCCGGTTCGTGACGCAATGCGCGCGCAAGGAGTGTTTCAAGGGCACCGAACGTCAGGGAAGGGCCGGATGACGCCGGCGTGAAGGTCGACGGTACGAGGGGTGTGCGACCGGCCAAGAGATCCCCAAGGCGCTCCGGTCCGCCGACTCGGGGCCGGAAAGCGGCGGTTGGCCGGGAACCCGCGCTGCGCGCGTCCTGCGGGCGGAAACCCTGCCGACGAGGACTGCCGGTCGATCCCTTTCGTCCCGGAGCTTTCCGGGGTGACGCGGCAGGGAACGCCGGGCGCCTGACGTCGACCGAGCCTGTGGCGCCGAGGGCAAGGCCTGCTACCGCGTCGAACTCGACGGCGTGTCGCACGTGTACGGCGGCCGAACCCGACAACGGCCCGCCTGCCGGGCGATCACGGCTCCAGGCGGAGCGGAGCGGTGGGGTGTCCCACTGAGCGGGACGCAAACCGGACGCACAGCGCGGCCGACCTCGCCGCCCTCGAGAAGAAAAGCGCTGTTCACAGTGGCCGCGAGGGCTGCCGCACAGGACCGCCGAAATCGGGAGCACTCTGGCTTCTGCGCGTGTCATTGATTGTACCGACCGTTGGGTCTATCTTTCCGGCAGCCGCATCGAAGCTCCCCACACCGCGCGCTCGTCCCCCCGCTCCCCGGCCCGCAGCCACTCGGGCCGCTCTCCGGTTCTCCGCTCACCCATGGAAGGCCCCGATGTCGCAGACACCCACCGCCGCTCCGCCGGCCCAGGAGGAGAGATCCTCCTCCACCACGCGCAACGTCCTCATGGTCGTCGCGCTCGTGTGGACCGTTCAACTGGTCGCGCTCATGGCCGCGTTGTCCGGCATCGCGCAGGCCGAGGTCGCGATCCACTTCCGGACCACCGAGATCGCCTGGTTCACCCTGATGACCCTGCTGACCGGGACGTTCTTCCTGCCCTTCGCGGTCAAGGCCGCGGCCCTCTTCGGCAAGAAACGCGTCCTGCTCGTCGCCACCGCGCTCGGCTTCGTGGGCGACCTGATCGCCGCTGTCGCCACCGACTACCGCACGCTGCTGATCGGACGCGGCATCGCGGGCATCTACGCGGCCACCGCCCCGCTCGCCTACGCGATCACCCGCGACGTGTTCCCCCGCCGCTGGGTCGGACTCGCCAGCGGGATCCTCGCCGGCGGCGTCGGTCTCGTCGCCTTCGGCGGGCCGTTCCTGTCCGGCTGGCTCCTGGACGACCACGGCTTCCGCGGCGTGCTGTGGTTCATGGCCATCAGCACCGCGGTGAGTTTCGTCCTGGTGGCCGCCTTCCTGCCCGAGAGCCCGATTCGCGCGGCGGGCGGCCGAATGGACTGGATCGGCGGACTCCTGCTCGGCGGAGGCATCACCGCGATCGTCTACGCCGTCGGCCAGGGATCGCACTGGGGTTGGGACAGCGGCAGGTTCGCCGCCTACATCGCCGGTTCGCTGGTCGCGCTGGTCGCCTTCGTACTCGTCGAGCGACGGGTCGCCGAACCGCTGTTCCCGCCGTCCATGACACGGCGTCGCCCCGTGTGGACCGTCCTGCTGGCCACCTCCATCGCGGCCGGCTCGCTCAGCGCCGTCGGCGTGGTGCTGCAGATGCTGATACTGATGCCGAAGATCCCCACCATCTCCGAGGGGCTGGGCTGGTCCGGCACCCACAACGCCATCGTCACCAGTCCGATCAGCGCGATGATCATCGTCGGGGCCGTCGGCACCGGCTGGCTCGCCCGCCGGATGGACGCCCGCATCCTGCTGGGCGCCGGATCCGCGCTCACCGTCCTCGGCTACGGCATCGGCACGCAACTGCACCACAACGCCGCCCAGATCGTGGAGATGGGCCTGATCGCGGGGCTCGGCACGGGCATGGTCATGGCCGTCGTGCCCATCATGATCATCGAGGTGGTCACCCCCGAGGAGCAGGCGCTGGCCAACGGCGCCCAGACCCTGGGCCAGGGCGTCGCACAGATCATCGTCTCCCAGCTGGCCTTCGTCGTGATGGCCCAGCACGGCGCGATCCTGAAGGGCACCCAGTTCTATCTCGACGCCGGGTTCACCAACGGTCTCTGGCTGGTCGTCGGCTGCTGCTCCGTGGGCGCTCTGCTCGTCCTGCTCATCCCCCGGAGCAAGCGCCTCGACGAGGCCGAGGTCGGTCAGGCGGCTTGACGGCGCGACCTCCTCCTCCCCCGCGTGGGACCGGCTCCGCTCGCTTCCCTCCCCCGGCCGTCGGCCGGGCGGGACGGCGCGGCGGAGCCGGTCCCACACCGTTTGCGGCGTCGCCCCCACAGCGCCGCGCCCTCGCCGGCCCGCACGGCGACTGCCCGCGGACCACCACGCCCGAGGTCACCGGGCGTTCACGGTCGCGCGCGGTCGTCCGCACCCCGCAGACGCCGTACGGCATGCCACAGGCCTCGTGCGGCATACCGCATGCCTTAGACCCCATATCCCATACGGCAGACCGCGAACCGCGAACGGCAGACGGCAGACGGCAGACGGCAGACGGCAGACGGCAGACGGCAGACGGCAGACGATCCCGCGGCTGCCGCCCGGCGCGGACGGCGAAACGCCGCGAGGGCCGGGCATTCCGCCCGGCCCTCGGCCACCGTCGTCCGCGTGCCCCCCGCCCACCGCCGACCACTCCACGGCTGTCGTGGTGTCATGCCTGTCCGCCGTGCAGCGGCGCGGCCGTGTGGCGTGCGGCCGGCGTCCGCCTACGCGTCCGGCTACGCGTCCGCGTCCGCGTTCGTGGAATCGGCGCTCGGGATCGCGGTGAACTGGTGCTTCAGGAACGCGCCCGACCAGGCCATCAGGTCCGACGGCACGTAGTAGCCCTTCTCGTCGTTGATCGCGTCCCAGTTGCCCGCCACGTCCTCGACGGTGACGGAGCCGCCCTCGTGGACGTAGCCCTCGGTCGAGGCGATGAACAGGCGGGCGAAGCGGCCGGCGCCGGCGGTGTAGATCTCCCCGCTGACCGGGCAGCTCTCGTGGGCGAGGTACGCCACCATCGGCGCCACCGCGTCCGAGGGCATGTACGGCATGCCGGGGGCCGTCTCGGCGGGCTCCTCCTCGGGGCCGCCGCCCATCCGGGTCATCGCCGCGGGCGCGATCAGGTTGACCTTGATCCCATGGGGCTCGCCGGACAGTTTCGCGCTGCGGGCCAGCCCGACCGTGCCCGCCTTCGCCGCCGCGTACGACAGGTTGTTGTCGAGCCCGAACAGGCCGCTGGAGGTGGTCAGCACGACGCGGCCGTACTGCTGCTCGACGAAGTGCGGCCAGGCGGCGCGCAGTGTGTTGAACGAGCCGACGAGGTGCACGGCGAGGTGGCGTTCCAGGTTCTCCGCGTCGACCTCCGGCAGGCCGGCCCACCGGATGATCCCCGCGTTGTTGACGAGGACGTCGATGCGGCCGAAGTGCCCGATCGCGGTGTCGATGACGGCCTGGCCGCCGGCCGGCGTGGAGACGTCATGGGTGTCGGCGACGGCCTCGCCCCCGGCCACGACGATCTCCTCGACGACCTTCTGCGCGGGGCCGGTGTCCGAGCCGTCGCCCTCCATGGATCCGCCCAGGTCGTTGACGACGACCTTCGCCCCGCGCTCCGCCAGCAGGCGGGCATGGGCCCGGCCGATCCCCCGGCCGGCGCCGGTGACGACCGCGACGCGTCCTTCGAAGCTGAACTCGCTCATGCCTGACTCCTGTTGTACTGCCGTTGCCGTTGCGGATGCGGTTGCTGTTGCTGTTTCGGATGGCGTGACGGATGCCGTGACGGATGCGAGGGCCGGTCCCGCCCGGGTGGGTGGGACCGGCCGGCCCGCCGGTCGGTGCCGGAGCGCCTGGGGCTGGTGCGGCGATGCCGGGCTACCAGGTCACCGGCAGCTCCTTGATGCCGAAGGCGAGCGCGTCGGCCGGGCGGAACTCGAGTTCGTCGCGGTCCACCGCGAGGCGGAGGGTCGGGATGCGCCGGTAGAGCGTGCCGTAGACGACCTGGAGTTCGATGCGGGCGAGCTGCTGGCCCAGGCACTGGTGGATGCCCCAGCCGAAGGCGTGGTGGTGGTTCGCCTTGCGGGTGAGGTCGAGCTTCTCGGGCTCGGGGAACGCCTCCGGGTCCCAGTTGCCGGCGGGCAGCGGGACGACGATGCCGTCCCCTGCCTTGATCCGCGCACCCTCGAACTCGAAGTCCTCGACGGCGATGCGCCGCTGTCCGAACATCGCCACGGTCAGGTAGCGCAGGATCTCGTCGACCGCGTTCGCGGCGTCCCGGGTGTCCTCGACCTCGCGCAGCCGCGCGATCTGGCCGGGGTTCTCCAGCAGCAGCGCGGTGCCCAGCGTGATCATGGTCGCGCTGGTCTCGTGACCGGCGATCAGCAGGATCATGGAGAGCAGGGTGGCCTCGGGAAGGGTGAGGTCGCCCTCCTTGATCCGCGCGGCGAAGTCCGAGAGCACATCGTCCGCGGGCTCCTCCATCTTCTTCTGGAGCAGTGCGGCCAGGTAGCCGCCCAACGCCTCGCCCGCGCGGCGGTCGTCCTCGGCCGTCTTGTCGCTCCGGGTGGCGAAGGAGGCGTGCTCCTGGAAGAAGTCGTGGTCCTCGTACGGCACTCCGAGCAGCGCGCAGATCATCAGCGAGGGCAGCGGCAGCGACAGCGCCGTCACCAGGTTCACCGGTTTCGGGCCCGCGAGCATCTTGTCGATGAGCTCGTCGGTGAACCTCTGGATGTCCGGCCGCAGCGCCTCCATCCGGGGGCGGGTGAACGGGCGGGTCATCATGCGGCGGATCCGCGTGTGGTCGGCGCCGTCGGCGTTGAAGATCGTGAGCGGGTGATGGTGGGCGGTCTCCGCCATGGCCCGGTTGGGATACGGGAACCCCGGCTGCTTGTCGTCCGAGCTGACGCGGGGGTCGGAGAGGATGGCGCGCTGCGCTGCGTGGCCCGTGACGAGCCAGGGGGTGCTGCCGTCCCAGATCCGGCCCCGGGACACGGGACCCCTGTCGTTCAGGGCGCGCAGCCCGGGCGGCGGGGCGAAGGGGCACTTGGCGTCCCGCTCGTCCTGGTAGAAGTAGAGGGACTCGTCGGGCGCGTCCCGGGTGTCTGCCTCGGCCATGGATGTTCCTAACGGTGGTGGGGGTGGGGGAAGGGGCGAAGTTCGGGGCCTACTCTTCGAGGCGGATCGCGAGCGCCGGGCACACCGCGGCGGCGTTGCGGACGTCCTCGGCCAGTTCGGCCGGCGGACTCTCGTCCAGCAGGACGACGATGCCGTCGTCCTCGCGCTGGTCGAACACGTCCATGGCGGCGGCCACGCACTGCCCGGCGGCGACGCACTTCTCCTCGTCGACGACAACCTTCATGGGAATCACTCCTGATCGTTCAGTGGGTCGGGGCGGGAGCGTCGAGACCGTCGACGATCTCCTGACGGCGCATGCGGGCCTGCTTGGGCATGTTCCAGCCGAGCACCCCGGTGACCCGGCCCTCGCTGCGGTACCGGGCGACGAACCGACGGGCCGTCAGGTCCCCCTCGACAACGTCTACTTCGGCGTCGGCCGGCAGGAAGCCGTGCACCTGGAGCTTGGCGTCGTACTGGTCGGTCCAGAAGTACGGCACCGGTGCGTACGGCCGGTCCGCGCCGAGGATCTCCCCGGCGACCGCCATGGCCTGTTCCGTGGCGTTGGTCCGGTTCTCCAGGCGGACGAGCCGGCCGAGGCCCTCGTGGTGCCAGCGGGCCACGTCGCCGACGGCGTAGATCCCCTCCTGCGCCCGGCAGTGGGAGTCGCACACCACCCCGTTGTCGAGCTCCAGCCCGCTGTCGGCGAGCCACTCCGTCGCCGGGGACGCGCCGATCGCCACGACCACCGCGTCGGCCGGGAGCGCCTCGCCGGTGGCGAGCCGGACGCCGGTGACCCGGCCGTCCTCGGCGGTGAGGCCCACGACGCCGTTGCCGAGCCGGAGCTCGACGCCGCGCTCGGTGTGCAGGTCGGCCAGCACGCCCGACACCAGCGGGCCCACCTGGAGCGCCATCGGCGCCGACAGCGGCCCGGTGAGTGTGACGTCCAGGCCCAGGGTCCGTGCGGTGGCCGCGATCTCGGAGCCGAGGACACCCTCGCCGACGACCACGAGCCGGGCGCCGGCGAGCAGACCGGCGCGCAGAGCCAGCGCGTCGTCGAGGGTGCGCAGTACGTGGACGCCGGCGAGGTCCTCCGAGCCGGGAAGGCGCCGGGCCCGTACCCCCGTGGCGATGACGATCGCGTCCGCCCGCAGCTCCCGCCCGGATTGCGTGCGGACACCGCGCGACGCCCGGTCCAGCGCGACCGCCGGGTCGCCCAGGACGAACTCGGCGTCGAGCGCCGACAGCACGTCCTGGGTGCGCAGTGCGGCCCGCTCCGGCTCCCATGCGCCCGAGAGGACCTGCTTGGACAGCGGCGGCCGGTCGTACGGCGCGTGCGGCTCGTCGCCGAGCACGGTGATCCGGCCCTCGTAGCCCTTGCGGCGCAGGGTCTCCACGGTGGTCAGTCCGGACGCGGAGGCGCCCACCACCAGGACGCGGGCGGGGGCCCCGGCGGCGTCGTCGATGCTCATTCTCGGCTCCAGTACGGCGTTGGCGCGGTGTTGGTGCGGTATTCCGGGTGCGGACGGCCGGCTTCGTCAGGTGACGTAGCGCCCGCCGTTGACGCTGAAGGTCTGGCCGGTCACGTAGCCCGCCTCCGGTGAGGCGAGGTAGGCCACCGCGTACGCGACGTCCTCGGGCGTACCGGCCCGCTTCATCGGCATGGTGGCCGCGACCGCGTCCACGTCGACCGGGCCCTGGCGGACCAGAGGGGTGTCGATGAACCCCGGCGGGACGTGGTTGACGGTGATTCCCTTGTCGATGTACTCGACCGCCAGCGCCCTGGTGAGGCCGATGACGCCGCCCTTGGAGGCCGCGTAGTGCGCCATGGCGGGCGCGCCGGTCTGGGCGGAGGACGAGGAGATGTTGACGATCCGGCCCCAGCCCGCCTCGACCATGTCGGGCACCAGCTCCTGGGTGACCAGGAACGGTCCCTTGAGGTTGATCCCGATCAGGCGGTCCCAGGACGCCTCGCTGATCTGGGTGAAGGGCTCGTAGGCGGTCGTCCCCGCGTTGTTGACGAGGATCGTGACCGGCCCGAGCTCGTCGCGGGTGCGCGCCGCGGAGCGGGCCACGGCCGCGGCGTCGGCGGCGTCACCGCCCACCGCGAGGGCCGTGCCGCCCGCCGCCTGGATCTCCGCGACGGTCTTCTCGGCGCCCTCGGTGTTGAGGTCCCAGACCGCCACGGCGGCGCCCTTGGCCGCGAGCACGGTCGCGATCCCGCGTCCGATTCCCCGCGCGCCGCCGGTGACGACCGCGACCTTTCCCTGAAGTGACATGTGTGCTCCTCGTGTGCTCGGTGTGGGCCCCTGCTCGCTGACACCCGGACGCGGGGGACAACCGGGTGGGGCCGTCAGCCCTCCAGCGCCTCGCGGGCGGCGGTACGGGCGGCGACCGCCCGCGGGAACCCGGTGTAGCCGCTGGAGTGGTAGACGACCTCGGCGATCTCGTCCTGGGTCAGGCCGTTCGTCAGCGCGATCCGGACGTGGGTCTTCAGCTCGGTCTCGGCCCCGAGGGCGATGAGGATCCCGAGCGTGACCAGGCTGCGGTCGCGCGGGGCGAGCCCTTCGCGCGCCCACAGCGCTCCCCAGACGCTGGTGAGGCCGATGTCGACGAGTTCCTCGCCGAAGCGGCCGTCCCGCAGATCGACGTCCTCCTCGGGGAACACGCCCGGCAGCGCGGCCCGCATGGCCTGCCAGCCCGCGGCCCGCAGATCGGTGGTTTCTTCGACGCCGTTGTCACTCATGACTGCTCCTGTCGCGCGGCTTCGCGTCCCTGAGCGAAAGTTAGACCAGACGGTCGGTACAATCAATGTTCCAGCCGAGATTCGCATCCATTGAACGAATCCGACCCCTCCTCTACTCTCAGCCTCAATATTCGATCGACCGGTCGACATATGAATCAAGGCTCACGCGGGAGAGCACATGAGCGAAACCACGAAGACGAGCCCGGCGGACCAGGGCCTCGCCGGTCCCGGCAGCCTCGGCGGCCTTGTCGATGTGCTGGTCATCGGCGCCGGCGTCACCGGCATAGGCCAGCTGTACCGGGCCCGGGAGTCCGGCTTCTCGACGAAGCTGCTCGAGGCGGGCAGCGGCGTGGGCGGCACCTGGTTCTGGAACCGCTACCCCGAGGCGCGCTTCGACTCCGAGAGCTACACCTACGGCTACCTGTTCTCCAAGGAGCTGTGGGAGGAGTGGGAGTGGTCGGAGCACTTCGCCGGCCAGCCGGAGATCGAGCGCTACTTCAACCACGTGGTCGACCGGTTCGACCTGCGGCGCCACATGGTGTTCGGCGCGAAGGTGACCGAGGCGGTGTGGGACGAGGCGACCGGCACCTGGGCCGTGCGCACCGAGGACGGCGCCGAACACCGGGCGCGGCACGTCGTCGCCGCGACCGGCATCCTCTCCGTGCCCTTCGTCCCCGGCATCCCGGGCCGCGAGGACTTCCGCGGCGAGCAGCACCACACCGGCCGGTGGCCCGCCACACCCGTGGACTTCGCCGGCAAGCGGGTGGCCCAGATCGGCACCGGATCCAGCGGCGTCCAGATCGTGCCCGCGATCGCCGACGAGGTCGCGCAGCTGACGGTGTACCAGAAGGTGGCCGACTGGCTGACCCCCCTCAACAACAGGCCGATCACACCCGAGGAGCAGGCCCGGCTCAAGGGCGACTACGAGTCCGTCCGGGACACCCTCAACGCCTCGCCGAGCGGCTTCCTGCACCAGATCACCATGCGTTCGGGCCTGGAGGACTCCCCCGAGCAGCGCCAGGAGTTCTACGAGACGCGGTGGAACGGCCCCGGCTTCACCAAGCTCTCCGAGCACTACTACGACATGACCACGAACCCCACGGTCAACGAGGAGTGGTGCGAGTTCATCGCCGCCAAGATCCGCTCCATCGTCAAGGACCCGGAGACGGCCGAGAAGCTGATCCCCAAGGGGCACGGCTACGGCGGCCGGCGGCCCCCGTTCGGCACCGGCTACTACGAGGCGTACAACAAGCCGGCCGTCCAGCTGGTCGACATCAACGAGACGCCGATCGTCCGCATCACCGAGACCGGGATCGAGACCTCCGAGGGCCACCAGGAGTTCGACGTCATCATCTGGGCGACCGGCTACGACTTCGGCACCGGCGCCCTCAACCGCCTCGGCGTGCGCGGCCGTGGGGGTCTCCCCCTGGAGGAGTACTGGGCGGACGGTCCGTCGACCTACCTCGGGGTCACGAGCGCCGGCTTCCCCAACTTCTACTTCCCCGGCGGCCCGCACGGCGCCCTCGGCAACAACCCGCGCTACTCCGGCGACCAGGTGGACTACGTCATGGACCTGCTCGTGCACGCGCGCGAGCACGGCCACGACGTCGTCGAGGTCACGGCCGCCGCCGAGCAGGAGTGGACGGACCTCGTCAACGACAGCGCGGGACAGTCGTCCTTCCTCAAGAGCAGCTACTTCTACGGCGCCAACATCCCCGGCAAGCCGGTCAAGCAGCTGCTGAACCCGACCGGGCGCTGGAAGCTCCAGGAGCTGATCCGCGAGTCGGTGCAGAACGCGTTCCCGGCCTTCACCTTCGCCAAGGCCCAGGAACCGGACCCGGCGGTCTGAGCAGGCGGAACGCCCGTGCCGCCTGCTCCACAGGCGACACGGGCGTCCGGGACGGGCCGGGCGGTCCGGCAAAACCGGAAGGTCGTGACGGACCGTCCGTCAGGGCCGGAAGGTCGTGACCCTCCGCCGGAACTTCCACACGCCGTCGTGCCGGCGCAGGATGTCGTCGTAGCGGCCGACCAGTTGCACCGCCCAGCCCGACTCGCCGCGCTGGAAGAACGCCAGGTCGCTGACTGCCGTGGCCTCCTCGTCGGTGTACGAGGTGAGCACCGTGTTGGCCACCAGGTGCAGCTGCGGCCGGTCCGGCGCGAAGCCCGCGAAGCCCTCCCTGATCGCGTCCTGGCCCTCGAAGGTGGCCATGCCGGCTATCTCGGCGACGCCGTCCGGCACGAAGAGCCCGGCGAGGTCGTCGGTGCGGCCGGCGTCCAGCGCCTGCGCGTAGGCGGCGATGGCGGTCTGCACACCGGCGGCGGCCGACGCCTCGGCATCGGCAGAAGTCGTACTCATGTCTCTCCAGGGTCGAAGGGATGGAACGGTGGGCGCGGTCAGATCTGGTACGTCGTCTTCCTGCGCCGCAGCAGCCAGACGCCGTCGACCCGGCGCAGCGTGTCGTCGTAGTGCCCGACGACCTGCACCGCCCAGCCCGACTCGCCGCGCTGGAGGAAGGCCACGTCGCTGGCCGCCGTCGCCTCGTCGGCTCCCGCGGGGGTGACGACCGTGTTGGTCACCAGGTGCAGTTGCGGCTGGGTGGGCTCCCATCCCTTGAAGGCCTCGCGCAGCGCGTCGTGCCCCTGGAGCGGATCCGTGCCCGGAAGCTCCAGAACCGCGTCGGGTGTGTACAGCGCGACGACGTCGTCGGTGCGGCCGGCGTCCTGGGCCTGCGTGTGCGCCCCGATCACGGCACGCACAGCCGCCGCGACCCACGCCTGTGTGGATTCGCTCATTGCCCCTCCATGGGATAGACGTTTCGACCAGTCAGTCTATTACCGAAGTGGAGACAATCTGAAGCCTGGATTCCAAGCAATCAGACTTGTTGACCGAACGGTACAATCTCCATAGCATGCGGATGACAGTCAACGGGGACCTGTCGCCTGAGGAGGCGTTTATCGTGACGAAGCGTTGGAAGCAGCGGCCGCCTGGTTCGACATGGGGCGAGTTCGGTGAGGACGACGAACTGGGGCGCATCAACCTGATGACGCCGGAGAAGGTCCTCCAGGGGGTCCGCGAGGTCGAGCACGGGATCACCTTCAGCCTGAGCCTGCCGCTGGACTATCCGGGAGGCACCTCCCTGAACCAGCGCCGTTACCCTCCGATCCTGCGGCCCACCGAGGACCTCCAGCACCAGCAGGACGTCTTCTACAACATCAAGGCGAGCGAGCACTTCTCGCCGGACCTGATCGACGTGTGGTCCGACGACGTGGTGACTCTCTGGCTCCAGTACTCGACCCAGTGGGACGCCCTCGCCCATCAGGGCGCCGAGTTCGACGCCGACGGCGACGGCATCGCCGAGCCGGTCTACTACAACGGGTACCGGCCCGGCGCCGACCTCGTCGGACCGCAGGAGGACGCCAAGGGGGACGGCAGCGGGAGCCTCAGCTTCGCCCGCCACCTCGGTCTGGAGCACATGGCGGAACACGGGGTGCAGGGCCGGGGCGTCCTGATCGACCTCGCGCACCACCTGGGCACCGGCTACCAGCCGGTCGGCCTCGCGAAGCTCCAGGAGATCATGGCGGCGGACAACGTGGTGGTGGAGCCGGGCGACATCCTGCTGCTGCACACCGGCTTCGCCACCCAGCTCCTGGCCTGGGAGAAGAACCCCGACCCGGTGGCCATCCACCGGACCGCCGCCTACCTCGACGCGGACGACCCGGCGCTGCTCGACTGGATCGCCGAGTCGCAGATCGCGGGGCTGGTGGCCGACAACTACGCCGTCGAGGGCGTGGGCGTCACCCAGGCCCAGGGCCCGCACACCCTGCTGCCCATCCACCACCTGTGCCTGTTCAAGCTCGGCGTCCCGCTGGGCGAACTGTGGTACCTGCACGACCTCGCGGCCTGGCTGCGCGAGCACGGCCGCAGCCGCTTCCTGCTCACCGCTCCCCCGCTCAACCTGCCCGGCACCCAGGGCAGCCCGCTCACCCCGGTCGCGACCGTCTGACACACGGACGGGACCGGATCCGCCGCCGGCCCACGCCCTGATCCTGCCGGTGAGGCCGGGCCGGAGGCGGTCCGCACCAAGGGGGAGGCCCCGGGACCTGTCTCTTATAC